>NZ_JAKUEN010000004.1:0-442515 GCF_022662915.1 Bacillus cereus group sp. BfR-BA-01453
ATCAGTGGACATTAAAAAAGATGGCTCCGATCGAATATCGGAACCATCTTTTAAGTGCTTGATTTTTCAGGGCTTTTTTATTAAACTGTCCATTTTATAGGGTACAGTTCATTGGAGGTAGTATTTTTTATTTCTTGTCATTAACAAGCAGGCATGAAATTTGTATTTGTTTATCTTTCATAATGAACTTAACCACAAAATCGAATGTTTGACTGTTAATTAACTTTTTCTTCTCAATCAATTACATGAATTAATCTAGAAATGCTTGCTGCAATGCTTTCAGTCCATCGCTGTATATACCATGAAACAGATTTATTGCCTCTTCATCACTAACCTCAACAGGAGTGAACGTACCAGACCACTCTACTAAAGATGTATTACTTTCAGTACCTTCTTTCACCTGGATTGTAGATAGATAATTAGTGACTGGAAATGGAGCATTCATGATTGAATACGTGTAATATCGTTCTTTCTCATTGAATACTTCTAAACGTTCTATAATCGTATCACCATCTGGATTAGCTAGGTGACGTACACGACCGCCTTCAGTTAATTTACTGCTAGGTATATAAGGTAACCAGTCTGGAAGGGAGTTGAATCCTCCAATTAATTGCCATACTTGTTCAGGTGAACCGAAAATTTCCATAGATGTAGTAGTGTGTGCCATATTTGTTATGCTCCTTTTTAAACTAAATTTTTTATTTAGTATATAATTTATAAATTAAAACTATATACTTTTTATAACTAAACTATATAATAAATATAGAAACGAAAATTTATGAGCAAGGAAGTTGAAGAATATGACATTAACGATGGGCTTTATTGGATTTGGAAAATCAGCTAACCGCTACCACTTACCGTATGTAAATACACGTAAAAATATAAAAGTAAAAACGATTTTCGTAAGGCAAATTAATGAAGAATTAGCGGCTCCATATAAGAGTAAAGGTGTTTGTTTCACTACTGACTTGGACGAATTGTTGAATGATAAAGAAATTCAAGTGGTGACAATCTGTACGCCAGCACATACGCATTACGAATTAGCGAAAAAAGTTATACTTGCTGGAAAATCGGTTATCGTGGAAAAACCATTTTGCGATACAGTGGAACATGCGAAAGAATTATTAGCTTTAGGACGAGAAAAAGGTGTAGTAGTTATGCCATATCAAAACCGTCGTTTTGATGGTGATTTTTTAGCTGTGAAGCAAGTTGTGAAACAAGGATTCCTTGGTGATATTGTTGAGGTTGAATCACATATTGATTATTTCCGTCCGGGTTCCATCAATCACGAAGGTCCAAAAGAAGAAGGTTCATTTTACAGTTTAGGTATTCATACGATGGACCGTATGATTTCATTGTTTGGCCGTCCAGATACGGTGACATACGATATTCGTAATAATGAAGTGGAAGGTGCGGTTGATAATTATTTCGATGTTGGTCTACATTACGGAAATAGGCTGAAAATTAAACTGAAAACGAACCATGTTGTAGCAAAAGATTATCCACGCTTTATCGTTCATGGAACAAATGGATCGTTTATTAAATATGGTGAAGATCAGCAGGAAAATGATTTGAAAGCGGGTATTATGCCTGAGAGTGCAGGATTTGGTGAAGATTCGCCGATGTACTATGGAATTGCGAAATATCGAAATGCAAACGGTGATTGGATTGAAAAACAAATTAAAACGCCGCTTGGTGATTACGGTCGCTTCTATGATGCAGCGTATGAAACAATCGTAAACGGTGCACCAAAGCTTGTGAAAGATGAAGAAGCAGTAACGAATATTGAAATCTTAGAAAACGGATTTGCTGCACCTTCACCTTCAGTTTATAAACTTGAGGCTTTAAACTTGAATGAATAGAAGAGGGAATACAGCATAAAGGAGGTATAGAAATGGCAAGCGGATCAACACAAGTAAAATACCTCGGTATTTATCAAAAAATGAAACAGCAAATTTTAGACGGCGAATATAAAATTAATGAAAAAATTCCAAGTAGCCCCGTCCTTGCTGAAGAATTCGATGTTTCTGTCCTTACCATAAAAAAAGCGCTGGATCTGTTAGTGAGAGACGGCTACATCATTCGCCGGCGCGGAAGTGGAACTGTCGTTCAAGATTGGCGTCAACAGGAAAAAGCACGAATGATTCAAACTTTAACAGGTACAAAAGCTGTTTATGGTAGCGAGGTAGAAAGTAAAATTATTGAGTTTACGATTGTCGGTGCCGATGAAATTATTGCTGAAAAATTGGGAATTTCAGTAGGAGATTTTGTATATAAAATCATCCGCCTCCGCATCATTCACAGTATTCCAACGATTATGGAGCATACATGGATGCCTATTTCGGTCATACCGGGTGTTGAAGTTTCAGTTTTAGAGGGATCGATCTACTCGCACATTCAAAATAAACTTGGTCTTGAAGTGGGAACATCCGTTGTTAGGGTCAAAGGAGTTCGTCCAGATGATAAAGAAAGGCAGTTTATGAACTTAACAAATCAAGATTTCTTAATGAGAGTTGAACAAGTGGCCTACTTAACGGATGGACGAACTTTTGAATACTCTTACGCTGACCATCTGCCGGAAACTTTTGAATTCGAAACAGTCATTACCGCAAAAAGTTATAAAGAGGCATAAAAAATAGGTTGGGGCACGTATTGCTTCAACCTATTTTCTGTCTTTAATATGATAGGAATAATTATTATTCAGCTGTAATAAGCATGGACGTATTCCCGTTTTTTCAAGATGAACTTCTCCCTAAGTGCAGAGCGAATCAAGTATGGCTCCTAAAGATGAACCGTAATCTGTTAAAGAATACTCTAACAAAAAATGATTAATTAATCCAAGACTTAACATTTGATTAATAGAACTGTAAGGTTTAAAATTACAGTATAGATTTAAGAAGTGAGTTATCATCATCTGTAAAATGTAGTTTCAACTATTTTATAAAAGAAGCATGCAAAGAAACGAGTAGTAAAAATAAACGAAACATTGCCGAATAACTAACATTACGTGAATTTGATTCTAAACTGTAATTTTTTTTAATACATTTCAATAAACGATATTTAAAGTGTACATTTTATAAAGAACATTAAAGGAGTGAGTGAAATATGGTGGTTTTATATACAACAGCAAGCTGCGGTTCATGCCGAAAAGCGAAAGCATGGCTGGAGGAGAATCAAATTGATTATACTGAAAAAAACATCGTATCCAATTCTATGACAGTGGATGAACTTAAGTCCATTCTTCGTTTAACAGAAGAGGGTGCTACTGAAATTATTTCAACAAGATCCAAAACTTTTCAAGACTTAAATATAAATATAGAAGAGCTTTCGCTAAATGAATTTTATACATTAATAATTGAGCATCCACTAATGTTACGTCGCCCAATTATGCTGGACGAAAAAAGATTGCAAATTGGTTTTAACGAAGAAGAAATTCGTAAATTTTTACCACGTAGCGTCCGAACATTTTTAAACATTGAACTGCAAAAGTTGGCTAATTAATAAGTAATATTTTTTAGGGAAAGTGGTATGAAAGGAGGAAGCAGAAAATGATAGAAGTATGTGTTACAGTCAATTATAACGATAGAAATTATCAAACAAATGTTATTGTAAGTAAAGATACGATATGGACAAAAATTAAACAATTGGCAGAAGAACAAGTGAAGAAACAATGGAGTGTTTAATGTATTTTTAATTTAAAAAGCTAAATAAAGTTAAGGAATTTATTTCTTTATGCTAAGTGGTTCTTATATATTTTAACGTTCAACTAACCTATCTGTAATATTTATGGCTACAGTATGTTAATATAGGAGAAATAATATTTTTGATCGTAGGAGGAAAACAATGAGCAGCGACTTTACTTTGGCCATACACAGTTTAACTTATTTAGCTTTACAGCCAGACCGGATGTCAACAAGTAATGCGATTTCAGAAAGTGCGGGGGTTCACCCAGTGCGTATTCGCAAAGTGCTAAGTTTGTTAAAAAAACATAAGTTTATACAATCGAAAGAGGGGACTGGTGGCGGTTTTATTTTCGCTCGAGATTTAAGTGAAGTTAACCTTTGGCATATTTATCAAATAACCTCTGAAGGTGCTTTGCAGCCGAAGTGTCCAGAATCAAACAATCAGTGTGTTGTAGGTTCGAACATGCGAAAAGTTCTTTTCGCTATTTTCTTAGGTGCTGAAGAGCATCTAGGTGAATACTTAAAGAATTATACAATGAAAGAAGTTGTTGACCTTATCAATCAAGAGCGTTAAGCGGCTTACTTGTTATATAGAGCCGTAAGTTCTTTCTATTTAAATGTAATGAAAAATATTACAGTTTAATTTCGTTTTTATTTCTTTTTTATCAGCACAAAAAATATTTATAAGAAGGTGAAAAAGTATGATGTCAAATAATAATCATGTTTTAAAAGTAGGAGATTGGGTTCGTGGAATATCAAATGAAGGTGAATTAATAGTTGGTTATATTGTATCACTTGATGATGTAGAGGATATAGTTACAGTTAGTATTGTGAAACGTGACGGCCAGTACACAATAAACGAAGCGATTTTACTCTTTAGTAAACACGTTAACAAACTCCCTGAATCAAAGGTAATAAATAAGGAACAAATCCTCTATCTTATAGATCTTGCATTATTAACGGGGGATGAAGAATGGTTTATCGAGCTTTCTTCAAAATTAAACTCGATAAAAGAGCTGGTTAACGAGGGGTTTTAAAGATTACATGATTGGCTTTTAATAGTTTGAATCGTGCAATAAGCAATAATATCATCTCTTTTGTTGCACTTTAATAAAAGAGGTGATTGATGGTATGAAAATAAAAATAATTAGCATCATATGTTTTCTGAGTTTTTTATTACCCTGTATTTCCGCTCAAGCAATTGTAAAAATAGAAAAGAATAGAAATGAAAGCTTTGACATAGATTTAACCGGTTATGAACTTTATTCGTTTGGTGATTTTAATCAATTAGGTTATAAGATAACGCCACTTACTCAGCTGTTTTTAGGGATAATTCAAACAGAAGGTGAGTGGATTGATGAACCAAGATTATATATTAAGGGAAATAAAGGTTATTTTCATCTTTGGAAAGCAGACGGTACGAATGTTCTTTATACTGTTGAAAAGAGTGGTGATTTTTGGGGAATTATAGATGTAAAAAGGAAGGAAATTAACAGAATACCTGTACCAAAACAGTTTTTAAAAGAAGTAGTCATGAATCTCTTATTAGAGCCAATAAGTAAAGAAGTTGAAAACTATTATAAGGAACCAAAACTTTGGTATCGAGGTTCTGAAAAAATACTTGAAATAAAAACAGATAAAACGAACAATATTTTTTATGTAACTGTTCAAATTCAAACTTTTGAGGGTGCGCATAATCCACCTTATGGAGAGGACACAATTACTTTTCGTATAAAAGGAAACGATGTAAAAACGATTCGGTATAAACATAGAGATATTCCTGAAGAAGAGTTGAAAAAACTAGAATTAAGATGATATTGCATTGAGTTGTTTGTACACCCCTAATAACGATTATTATGTAAATAAGCTGTCCATATGGGCAGCTTATTATATTTTTGCGCTTAGTTTAGGTTTTACAAAATGTTAGCGATTTTCTCGTTACCATCAAGTTAAAATATGTATTTTCCTAAAAATGTATATCAATACAATTGGTATAATATATATCCTGAAAATTGGTTTGTATATTTAATGAGATATTTATTTTTAACCACATTAATTGTTTGTTAGAATATCTTTTTTGTTTAAAATAAATTTTTAAAACAAAGAAGAATGTAAGTATCTTTATAATGACTAACTTTAATAAGTAATATATGATTGTATTTTATGCTAATTCATTCAGTTTTAAGTGATAGGAATAAGGGTTTCGTGCTAACTGTAAATTATTATCCGTATAAAATTATACCTATTAAATATTTCTGAAAATATAAAAATATTAATTTTATAAATATACACGTTATAATGAGGGCGTCGAGAGAAATTTTATTATCTCTGGAGAAAATATAAAAAATGCGATTATTAGTAAGAAAGGTGTGTGATTTGAGGCGAAATGTATGTAATGTGCTTCAGTGGCTTGTGTAAGCAATATCATCAGTGCTACCGAAGTTATGAAAGTAATGTATAGAATTGAGAAAGAAACGCCTCGCAAATGAAGAGAGGCCGGTTTAGCTAAAATTACTTTTAAAAGTAAAAAAGAGAAACCATTAAAGTAATACACTGTTATTAGAAATGTTGCAACGTATTTATGAAGTCTATTCCATATTGTTCTCTTAAGGGGTCTTTATATAAAGAGCGGATATTACGAGTAAACTTTTTTGTGAACGCTAACAATTATATTAGGACGCTAATTAGCGAATGTTTCAATTTGGATTCATTATGATGAAGGACATACAATGTGGGGCAACTTGTAAGGAATTCATTTTCCAGAAAGGGAATATTTGTTAGGTGCAAAGAGAGATGCAGGAATAGATACAAGGGGGAGTTATTATATGAACGGGAATACTGCAAAGAAAATAGAAGTTCAAGCTGAAAATACCGCACGAAAAAATGAGCAATATGCAGATCCGAAAAAGTGGCATAAGCAGGATACTACATGGGCACTGAGTCTATTTGGAACTGCAATTGGAGCAGGGGTGCTCTTTTTACCGATTAATGCAGGTTCAGGTGGTTTATTATCTTTACTACTAATTACATTGCTTGCATATCCAGTTATGTACTACTCACATAGGGCGCTTGCTAAAATGATATACGCTTCTAATTCTGCTGATGAGGGGATCACAGGTACAATTAGAGAGTATTTCGGAAATAAAGCGAGTATCATTTTTAACATCGTATATTTCGGTTCAATTTATACAATCGTACTAATGTATTCGGTTGCGCTTACAAACACTGCAAGTAGTTTTATCGTGCATCAATTGCACATGCCAGAACCTCCAAGAGCTATTTTATCACTTGTATTAGTTCTTGGTCTTATCGCTATACTGAATTTTGGTCAAGATATTACTGTAAAGGTAATGAGTATGTTAGTGTATCCTTTCATAGTTTCTTTACTGTTTATCGCAATATCTTTAATTCCACAGTGGAATACGTCAATGCTTAGTTTTTCAGCTGTTTCAACTGCTTCAACAGGAACAGGCTATTTTGGGACGATATTGATGATTCTACCAATCATCGTATTCTCATTTAATCATTCACCTATGATTTCATCATTTGTTGTGAAACAGAGAGCTACGTATGGAATCGAAGCCACTGATGCGAAATGTGCGCAAATACAAAAGGTTTGTTATATTATGACATTCGCTGTTGTTATGTTCTTCGTTTGGAGTAGCGCATTGAGCTTGACTCCAGATGATATAAAAATGGCAAAAGAACAAAACTTATCAATTCTTTCATATCTTGCTAATGAGCTTAATTCGCCTGTAATCACGATTGCGGCTCCAATTATTGCTTTTGTGGCTATTACAAAGTCTTTCCTTGGCCATTATATAGGAGCATTTGAAGTAATGCGTGACATGATTATTAAGTTTGGTAAATCACGTGGAAAAGATATTGAAGAAAAAACAATTAAGACAATAATCCTTACTTTCGTTGTATTATCATGCTGGTTTGTTGCTTATACAAATCCAAGTATTCTTGGACTTATTGATTCTCTAAGCGGTCCTTTAGTTGCTGCTATCTTATGTCTATTACCGATGTATGCGATTCAAAAAGTACCGGTATTAGCTAAGTACAAAGGGAAAATGAGTAACGTATTTGTTATTATTGTAGGTGTGCTTACTGTTTTAGCAAGTATTAAGTCATTATTCTAATTCACGATTGTTAGTTCTAATATAAAATAGAACAATTTTGGGACAGGCTTCTCCGTTTGGAGAGTTTGTCCCTTTTTAAATGAGTGATAAAAGGTCATCTTTCACATAGGCTCTTTTTGTACAAAAGGTTGCTTTATTGCGTAATATTTTTATCTTATTGATTTTATGAGATTTTTACGCATAATTGTAACTAAGGGAGATGATTCCAAGTTGAGTAAGCCGAATATAAGTACAACAGTTTCAGGAGATATAATTGTTACCCGTCTTATTGGCAAGATTAAAACAGATGATGTTTATGAATGGTTTAATGACTTCGAGCAGGTATGTCAGCAATTCATTTCCGAGGGACGGAAATACAAATTGTTAGTGGATAGAAAAGGATATACGCCAGATCATTTTTCTGTTCAAAAAGCATGGAAAGATAAATTTTTCAATGAAACGATTTTGAATCACAGTAAGGCAATTGCCTTTCTCCTTGAAGAAGGGGAGATACTGAATTATTTACAACAATCCAATACAAAAGAATGTGTAAAATTTTTTGATGATTATGAACAAGCGGTAGTTTGGTTGAATGAATATCCCATATGACACTTTTAGCGAACCAGTTGCTTAATCAACTGGTATTTTTATGCATGTAATGCTTTCGTTGTCTCTGCACTCGGAATCAAGGAAGTAGAAAACTTCTATATGAAATGTTTCGTACTAAAGGACATACATTTTTAATGCGTTAAATATAATTCATATTAGCACCAAGAAGAAGAGAATACGCTTTACGCTATTAGTAATATTGAAAGGTCGTACGATAGAGTCACATAAATTTAAAAATATGAATGTGGCATAAAGTGATTAAGGAGGATAAAGATATGAGCGCTTCAAATTTGAATGAAATAAGTAAACAAATTTTAAAAGAGGAGGAAACACTTCAATTTTCCTCTTTTACAAATGAAGATGCACTGCAACTAGGTTTATGTATCGTTGAAACAGCAAAGCAAGAGGGAAAAGTGATTGCTGTTGATATAACGAAAAATGGTGTGCAATTATTTCATTTCAAGATGACAGGGACAAATGAGGAAAATACGAAATGGATTGAGCGTAAAAAACGAGTCGTTTCCCTGCATGATCGTAGCTCGTATTATATGCAGATACAAAGTGAAATAACTGGAATCTCATATAATGAAAAATATCTTTTAAATACTTCGGAATATGCTGCGTTTGGTGGGTGCTTTCCTATCAGAGTAAAAAACGTAGGGGTTATTGGAATGATAACAGTTTCAGGATTACCACCAGAAGAAGATCACGAATTGGTAGTAAGAGCGGTTAAAAATCATTTGAAGCAATAGTAAAAGTAAATGTGATGGTTAAGTAAAAGCCAAGAATGAACATATTATTGTTCGTTTTTGGCTTTTTATTATTTTTTCTTATAGTCGGCTAAGAGGGTTCTATTATAGGTGGTATTTGAATTATGCACTGTTCTTTGGATTACATCATCTTTTTCAAGTCTGCGAAATTTCTGTAATTGAAGGTGTTCCAAATTAAGAGGAAATTTTTGGGGAAAGTAGCTACATTTCATATTTGTGTAAATATGAAACACGCAGGATACATGAATAGAGAATGGGTAAAATAGTACCGAATGATCACTAGATTTTATTAATGATGTTATAAGATTTTTTAGAGCAACCGAAGGAAGTAGTGTGTTTAGATTCAGAATGACTGGCAATTGGTGTTATGGAGTTCAATGATTTAAAAATGGACTCATTTAAACGCATATTATCTTCGAGATGTATCATTTTGAAGAATATTAAAACTTGGGAGGAAATGAATTATGACAAAAGATTTTTATACTGCACTGAAAGAAAGACGTACTTACTATGGGATTAATAAAGAGGTACAAGTATCAGATGAAAAAATTAAAGAAATCGTGGAGTTTGCTGTGAAATATACTCCATCAGCTTTCAATTCTCAAACTGCGCGATTAGTTGTATTATTTGGTGAAGCTCATAATAAATTATGGGATATTACAACTGAAACATTAAGAAAAGTAGTTGGAGATGGAGATTTCTCAGGAACGCAACAAAAAATGGATTCCTTTAAAGCTGGTTATGGAACAGTACTATTCTTTGAAGATGAGGCTATCGTTAAATCGCTTCAAGAAAAATTTGCTGCATATGCTGAAAACTTCCCAATTTGGTCACACCAAGCATCAGGTATGCACCAATTAGTCGTGTGGACAGGTTTAGAAGCAGAGGGATTAGGGGCATCTTTACAACATTATAATCCATTAATTGACGATGAGGTAAAACAAGAATGGAATGTCCCTGCTAATTGGAAACTAATTGCACAAATGCCATTTGGTAATCCAACTGCTACTCCAGGTGAAAAAGAATTCCAACCGCTTGAAGAACGTGTGAAATTTCATAAGTAATATTCAAATGTAATAATACAATTTAGTTATAGTAGAGTTATTCGCTCTTTTTCGGGATAGGACTATGCTATTGATGAAATCGGAAAAATACTATTATATTTTTAAAAAGAACAAGGTGATCATTTTTGATCGCCTTGTTTGACATTTGTACAATTAATCTACGCATTACGCTTAATAAGCTAAACAGCATAAATTATTATGTATATTATCTAGTTATAGTTACCAAACATTTTTCAACACTATTTTACCTATTGCATTATTCGACTCCAAATACTCGTGTGCTTGTGCAACTTCATCAAACGTGAAAGTTTTCGAATCTAGCAATGGACGAAGTTTTCCTTTCACGAGTTTAACGAAAAATTAATTGAAGATTTCGATGAAACTGATATTTTTTATATCGATCATTATCTTTGAAAATGAGTGGTAACTAAGGATAAACTTAGAAAAGTATTACGAAATAAATAGTATGTAATGTAAGACATTTTTATTGACGATAATAATTTATGTGGTTAATATACTATACATAATATTATTTAATTACTAAAAGTAATTAAATATATGTTGTTTCGTAAAATATTATAAATAAGTAAGTCGTGGTAGAAACGCTTTGAATTTCCACTATTAATATTGGGGACAATTAGAAAGCGAAAGGTATAAAAAGAATTGGAATTTGATAACTCTTTGTTTTTTATAAAAACATGAGCTTCTGTACAATTCATTTTTAATATATTGACCAGGATTATACAACAAGAGGGGGACTGAAATTGGAATCAATGACCTTTGTTTTATTTGGAGCGACAGGGGACCTAGCGAAACGCAAAATTTACCCCGCACTATATAACTTATATAGAGATCAAAAGCTTCCAAAGCAAATATCCGTTATCGGGCTTGGGAGACGTGAAGTATCTCATGTAGATTTTCAAAAAAGAATAAAAGAATCAATAGAGACGTTTTCTCGTCATAGAGAAGAAGGTACTCCAGAACTCGAAGGTTTTTTAGATAATTTTCGTTATTGTCCATTAGATGTGAGTAAGCCGGAAGATTATGAGAGATTATTACAAGTCGTTCGTGAAAGGGAAGAAGAACTACATATAAAAGGGAATAGAATGTTCTATCTTTCCGTTGCTCCTGAATTTTTTGAGACAATCGCTTTAAATATTAAGGAAAGTGGACTTGATAAAACGGATGGATGGAAACGCCTAATGATTGAGAAACCGTTCGGGCACGACCTTACATCTGCTCGTGAGCTGAATGATAAGCTTAGTCGCACGTTTGAAGAAGACGAGATATACCGTATTGATCATTATTTAGGTAAGCCGATGATTCAAAACCTTGAAGCACTAGAGTTTGCAAATCCTGTTTTACAATCGATTTGGAATAAAGAACATATAGCGAATGTACAAATCACAGCGAGTGAAACAGTTGGGGTTGAAGAAAGGGCAGGATATTATGATCAGGCAGGAGCCATTCGAGATATGGTTCAAAATCATATGTTACAAATATTAATGATGACTGCTATGAATTTGCCGGAAAAGGTTAATGCATGTGAAATTCGAGAGGAAAAGCGAAAGGTAATGGAGGCGCTTCGTAAAGTGAAAAAAGAAGACGTTCAAAACCATATCATTCGCGGACAATATGGTGCAGGTGAGATAAATGGCGGGCAAGTTGTAGCATATAAAGAGGAGCCAGGAGTAAATCCTTCTTCTAATATAGACACATTTGTTGCTGCTCGCTTGTGGATCGATAATCCATTTTGGACTGGCGTTCCTTTTTATATACGAACAGGCAAACGAATGAAAGAAAAGTCTACTCGTATTGTAATCGAATTTAAAAATACGTTAAAACAGCAATATCAAGATAGTAATCCAAATGCAGCACCTAACTTGTTAATAATTGAAATTAGCCCAGGTGAGAACGTTTCATTACAGTTAAATAGTAAAAATCCATTGAAAAATGGAGAAATTGAACCGATCCGTATTAACTTTACTTGTGAGCAAGCGGATGTGGGAGTACCTGAAGCGTATGAAAGACTCATTCATGATGCTGTGAGTGGAGACGCTACATTCTTTGCACATTGGAGAGAAGTTGAATTGTCATGGGAATGGGTACAACCAATTCTTGAAGCATTCGAAGAAAACTTATTACCACTTCATGAATATGAGTCTGGTTCATATGGTCCAGAGGCATCTAATGAATTATTGCAAGAAAGTGGATTTAAATGGTGGTTAGATCAAGAAACGAAAAAATAAGTACTTTCTTTCATGAAAGCATGTAGGGGGACGATTACTATGACACAAAACATAAATCAATTAGCAGTGAATACAATTCGTACGTTATCAATTGATGCTATTAATGCGGCAAATTCAGGTCATCCAGGTCTTCCGATGGGAGCAGCGCCAATGGCTTATGCATTATGGGCGAATCATTTAAATCATAATCCTAATCATCCGAAATGGTTTAACCGTGATCGCTTCGTTTTATCGGCGGGACATGGATCTAGCTTATTATATAGCCTACTTCATTTAGCTGGATATGACGTTTCAATTGATGACTTGAAAAACTTCAGAAAGTTAAATAGTAAAACACCAGGACATCCTGAGTTTGGTCATACTTCTGGAGTTGAAGCGACGACAGGCCCGTTAGGACAAGGGATTGCCAATGCTGTCGGAATGGCAATGGCAGAAGCGCATTTAGCAGCGAAGTTTAATACGGATGGTCACTCTATTATTGATCACAATACGTACGCTTTAGTTGGAGACGGTGATTTAATGGAAGGTGTCGCTTATGAAGCGATGTCAATGGCAGGACATATGAAACTTGGCAAGTTAATTGTGCTGTATGATTCAAATGAAATTTCACTTGATGGTGAATTAAACATTGCTTTCTCTGAAGATATGCAGAAAAGGGTAGAATCTGCACATTGGCAATATGTAAGAGTTGAGGATGGAAACGATGTTGATGCGATTACAAAAGCGATTCAATTAGCGAAAGACAATACGGATCAACCTACTCTTATAGAAATTAGAACCGTTATAGGTTATGGAAGTCCAAAAGTTGCTGGAACGAACAAAGCACATGGTAATCCGCTTGGAGTAGAAGAAGCGACAGCAACAAAACAAGTGTATGGTTGGCATTATGAAGAAGACTTCTTTGTGCCTGAAGAAGTAACAGCTCATTTTAATGAACTGAAACAAAAAGGTATTGAAAAAGAAAATGGCTGGAATGAGCAGTTCAACTTATACAGAGAGTCAAACCCTACACTAGCAGATGAATTAGAAAAAGCGATTACAGGTGAAGTTTTAATTGAAGCGAAAGACATTTTGTCCTTCGATACTGAAAAAACGATTTCTACTCGTGTTGCAAGTGGGGCAGCTATTAACCATTATGTGAAATCGATTCCTTCTATTTTCGGTGGAAGTGCGGATCTTTCTCATTCTACGATGACAGATATAAAAGGTGAAGCAGTGTATGCAGTAGAATCGTATGCTGGTCGAAATATATACTTCGGTGTACGTGAACATGCAATGGGCGCAGCAGCGAATGGACTGGCTCTTCATGGAGGAGTAAAACCGTTCGTGAGTACATTCTTTGTATTTAATGACTATCTTCGTCCATCTATTCGACTGGCTGCATTGCAAAAGTTACCTGTTACGTACGTATTTACACATGATTCGATTGCTGTAGGAGAAGATGGTCCAACGCATGAACCTATTGAACATTTAGCAGCTCTTCGGGCAATTCCTGGTTTAACAGTTATCCGTCCGTCAGATGCAAATGAAACAGCAAGTGCGTGGGCGTATGCTTTACAGCAAACGGAAGGTCCAGTCGTTTTAGTACTGAGCCGTCAAAATTTACCGGTGTTTCATGAAACGAAAGCGAACATAGAGAATCTTTCTAAAGGAGCTTACGTATTAACACAAACGAATGAAAATCCAGATGTAATTTTCATTGCGACAGGTTCTGAAGTATCCTTAGCTGCTAGTGCGAAAGCGAAATTAGAAGAAGATCAAGTTTCTGTTCGTATCGTTGCAATGCCAAGCTGGGAGTTATTCGATCGCCAATCGAAAGAATATAAGGAATCCGTTCTTCCGTCTTCTGTAACGAAACGAGTATCTCTTGAGATGGGCGTATCTCTCGGCTGGGAGCGTTATGTAGGACAAGAAGGAAACATATTATCGATTGAAACATTTGGAGCTTCAGGAACTGGGGCTGAAGTCATGAATCTATTTGGATTTACGACAGAAAATGTTGTTCAAATTACAAAAAATGTATTGAATTCTTAAGCTATGACTGTGAATACCTTTCCGTACATATCAGTGCTGCAAGGTATTCCAGATTGTAGTGATATGAATTTGTAATAAAAGATGATTTGAGGAGGAATTATATTATGCAAGTAGGATTAATTGGTTTAGGTAAAATGGGATTAAACTTAGGGAAAAATTTAATGGATCATAAACATGAAGTAGCAGCATTTGACTTGAATGCAAGTGCAGTGGAAGAAATGAAAGAGTACGGGGCTACAGGTACATCTAGTTTAAGTGAACTTGTTCAGTCATTACAATCACCAAGAATTCTTTGGGTAATGGTACCACACGCTGTTGTAGATTCTGTTATCGATGAGGTTACACCACTTTTATCAAAAGGAGATATTTTAATTGAAGCGGGTAATTCACATTATAAAGAGTCTATTCGCCGATATGAGCAACTAAAGAAAGATGGTATTCACTTTATGGATGCAGGAACTTCTGGCGGAATGGAAGGCGCTCGTAATGGTGCTTGTTATATGATCGGAGGAGATCAAGAAGCTTGGGACATCGTTGAACCTATCTTCCGTGATACTGCTGTAGAAAATGGATACTTATATGCTGGAAAAGCTGGTAGTGGTCACTTCTTAAAAATGGTTCACAACGGAATTGAATACGGTATGATGGCTGCTATTGGTGAAGGATTTGAGATTCTAGAAAAAAGTGAATTTGACTACGATTATGAAAAAGTATCAAGAGTATGGAACAACGGTTCAGTAATCCGTTCATGGTTAATGGAATTAACAGAAAATGCATTTTCTAAAGATGCAAAACTAGATGAAATTAAGGGTGTTATGCATTCTTCTGGTGAAGGAAAATGGACAGTAGAAACAGCATTAGACCTTCAAACAGCAACTCCTGTTATCGCAATGTCGTTATTAATGCGCTACCGCTCATTAGACAATGATACATTTACAGGAAAAGTAGTAGCAGCTCTGCGCAATGAATTTGGCGGACATGCAGTAGAAAAGAAATAAACATCTTAAAAATTTAACTCATTAACGTTTAAAAAATGGAGGGAATTGATCATGAAATTTTTTATTGATACTGCAAATCTTGAGGACATAAAAAAAGCATATAAACTTGGAGTTTTAGCTGGTGTTACAACGAATCCTTCTTTAGTAGCAAAAGAGGGCATTAAATTTGAAGACCGTATCGCAGAAATTTGTCAGGCAGTTCCTAAAGTTGAATCTGTTTCGGCAGAAGTAACGCCAGATGCTGTTACAGCTGAAGAGATGATTGCCCAAGCAGAGGAACTGATTAAGATTAACGGCGGCGATGAAAAAGTTACAATTAAACTTCCGATGACGTTAGCAGGATTAGAAGCTTGTCGCTATCTTACTGAAAAAGGTGTGAAAACGAACGTTACACTTATTTTCACGGTGAACCAAGCACTTTTAGCTGCCAGGGCAGGTGCAACGTATGTTTCTCCATTTTTAGGACGTTTAGATGATATTTCTGAAGATGGTGTATTATTAGTTGCTAAAATTGCTGAATTATTCGATGTTCATCAATTAGATACACAAATTATTGCGGCGTCTGTTAGACATCCAGATCATGTAACTCGTGTAGCGATGGCAGGGGCTCACATCGCAACAATTCCTTATAAAGTAATTGAACAACTTGCTATGCATCCATTAACAGATCAAGGTATTGAAAAGTTCGCTGCAGATTGGGCGAAAGCACCTAAATTATAATGTATAAAAGTGAGAGGATTTCCGAAAATTGCTTTTCATGAGAGGAAAGATTCCTAGGTAACTTCATCGTTTAACTTGGATCCCGAGTTTGGAGTCTTACTATGTGAAAATAGCAAGAGAAGAAAGCGTCATTCACTTTTAAAAAAGGAAAATTTGCTTACGCGAAACGTTTATCACAATAACATTATAATGATGAAAGAGAAATCCTCTTATCAGAGAGATGAGTTAAAGTATATCTCTGATAAGGGAGATTCTTTTTATATAAATTATTATGTTGTGAAGATGAGTTGTATATCGATATATAAATTTTTACTCAAAAAAGAACTATATAGGTTCTTTTCATTGTACAGCATTTTTGAAAGGGTTTACATAAAGGGGGTGGAACTGCGTATGAATATGTACCTTTTAATGATTACATTATTATCAATTGTAATTGTTATTTTAGGGGTATCGTGGTGGAGATGGCATGCGTTTATTAGTTTAACGATTGCAAGTTTGTTTTTAGCAATTATGTCTGGAATGCCAATGGATAAAATAGTGAGTGCTTATGAAACGGGAGTCGGAAGTGTTCTTGGGCATTTAGTAGGTATTTTAGTATTAGGTACAATTTTAGGGAAAATGATGGCAGATTCAGGTGCTGGAATGCAGGTGGCAGAGTTCTTTATTAAATCCTTCGGAATAAAAAACTTACCATGGGCGATGTTAATTGCAGGTTTTATTATTGGAATTCCGGTGTTTTTTGAAGTAGGTATTTTAATATTGTTGCCGTTAGTAATTTCAATTCATAAAACTACGAAACAAAATATTTTATTGATAGCATTACCAGCAATTGCTGGGTTATCTGTCGTACACGGCCTTGTTCCTCCGCATCCAGGGGCAATCGTTGCAATAGGTATTTATAAAGCGAATCTTGGGAAGGTATTATTGTATTCACTCATTATTACATTTTTTGCAGCGATTATTGCAGGTCCTTTATTCGCTAAATGGATTCATAAACGTGTAATTCCTGAAAATGAGCCAGAATTGATTCGTGTAAATACAAAATCAACGAAATTACCAGGAATAGGAGTTTCATTTTTAGTCATATTGTTACCAGTTATGTTAATGGTGTTAGCTGCAGCAGCTCCTTATGTTCCGCTTTCTACTACTTTGATGAAGATGGTCACCTTAATCGGTAGTCCTATCATTGCGCTTTTGATTGCATGTTTTGCAGCTTTCTATTTTCTTGGATTTCGTCAAGGTATCGATAAAAAGGCTATTAAGAAGATAACAGAAGATAGTTTATTACCAATCGGTTCAATCGTTGCGATTATTGGTGCTGGCGGCGGATTTAAGCAAATTCTTATCGATAGTGGTGTAGGCGATGCTATTGCTCAAATGTCTGAGCATTTAGCGCTATCTCCAATTGTATTAGCATTTATGGTAGCTGGATTAATTCGAATTGCGACAGGTTCAGCGACAGTCGCCTTAACAACAGCAGCGGGTATCGTTTCGCCAATCGTTGAAAATACGACAGGTGTGAATGTAGAATTACTCGTCATTGCAACGGGTGCAGGAGCATTAATGTTTTCTCACGTAAACGATGCTGGGTTCTGGATGGTAAAAGAATACCTAGGTTTAACAGTGAAAGAAACATTTAAAACATGGACAGTATTAGAAACATTACTTTCATTTATCGCTTTTGGAGGAGTTTTACTACTCGATATGTTTATTTAAAATAAGGATGTTTTTATGGTGGGATACTGTAGTAATTTTTTGCTAGGAGGAAGAAATGGTGAGTTCAAAATATATGATTGGTGTAGACATTGGGACAACTAGTACAAAATCAGTTCTATTTTCTACAGATGGATCTGTTATTGCAAGTCATGGAATTGAATATCCTTTATATTCTCCTACGCCGGAAACAGCAGAACAAGACCCAGAAGAAATTGTTCGTGCAGTAATACATACGATTAAAGAAACTGTACAGACAAGTAGTGTACAGCCGCATGATATTCTTTGTGTTTCTTTTAGTTCGGCAATGCATAGTATCATTGCTGTAGATGAGAAGGGAAAACCGCTAACGAGATGTATCACTTGGGCAGATAATAGAAGTGCAAGCTGGGCAGAGAAAATAAAGAGTGATATGAATGGTCATGAAATTTATTTGCGTACTGGAACACCAATTCATCCGATGTCACCACTTTCGAAATTAGTTTGGCTACAGAATGAGCAGGCAGAATTGTTCGCAAAAACTTATAAATTTATTTCTATTAAAGAATATGTGTTTTATAAGTTATATAAGGAGTATGTAATTGATTATTCTATAGCATCAGCAACAGGGATGTTTAATTTGGAATCTTTAAAATGGGATGAAGAGGCTTTACATGTTGCGGGAATTACAGATGACAAGCTTTCTAAACTCGTTCCAACAACGCACAGTTTAACAGGATTAGATGAAGAGCTTGCCAAAGAGATGAATGTACTTGTTTCTACGCCTTTTGTAGTAGGAGCGAGTGATGGAGTCCTATCCAATTTAGGTGTAAATGCAATAGATCCTGGTGTTGTTGCTGTGACAATTGGTACAAGCGGTGCGATACGTGCTGTAACAAATCGTCCTGTAACAGATCCAAAAGGTAGAATTTTTTGTTACGCCTTAACTGAAGACCATTGGGTAATTGGTGGACCAGTTAATAACGGTGGTATGATTTTCAGATGGGCTCGTGATCAATTGGGCACTTCAGAGATTGAGCTTGCGAAGCGTTTAGGAAAAGATCCATATGAAGTGCTTACTGAAATAGCAGCAAAAGTGAGTCCGGGGTCCGACGGTTTATTATTTCACCCGTATTTAGCAGGAGAAAGAGCTCCTTTATGGAATGCAAATGCGCGAGGATCTTTCTTTGGACTTGGATTGCATCATAAGAAAGAACATCTTATCCGTGCTGTTTTAGAAGGAGTAATTTATAATTTATACACCGTTCTTCTTGCTTTAAAAGAGCTAATTGGTGAACCGAAAAAAATTCAAGCGACAGGTGGTTTTGCAAGATCGGAACTTTGGAGACAGATGATGGCAGATATTTTCCATCAAGACGTATATGTTCCGGAAAGTTTTGAAAGCTCTTGCTTAGGAGCTGCAATCCTCGGTTTATATAGTTTAGGTGAAGTAGATACGTTGCATGTAGTTTCTGAAATGGTAGGTGCGAATTTCCACCATGAACCAAACATGGAAAGTGTGGAAAAATATAAAGATTTAACACCAATCTATATTCGTCTGTCCCGTCAATTGGAAGAAGAATATGAAAGTATAGCAGCGTATCAAAAAAAGTGGGTTTAAAGGCTATTTTGCAAGAAAATATGGTAACGTATAAAGAGGTACTCCAATTTTTTTAGGATACTCTTTCAACATAAAATATGTTAAGAAGTACGATGAACGAAAAATATAGGGAGAGAGGGTTATGAAAATGAAGGATAACAAAGAGTTTATTGGATATGTTGGAACATACACGAAAGAAAATAGTGAAGGAATATATAAGTTTACGTTAGACACGGAAGCAAAGAAAATTAGTAATGTAACACTTGCGGCCAAGTTGGATAACCCTACATATGTAACGATTAATCGAAATAATGAATATCTCTACTCTGTTGTTAAGGAAGGCGAATCTGGTGGTGTAGCTGCTTATTCGATTGATAGTAAAACGGGAGAGCTAACGGAACAAAACAGACAAGTAGTAGAAGGGGCTTCTCCTTGTCATGTGAGTGTTGATAGTAGAAATCGTGCGGTAGTTACAGCGAATTACCATAAAGGAACGATCGAGTCTTTTGTAGTTAATGAAGAAGATGGAACTGTAAATCCTGCCGCATCGATTATGGCACATGAAGGTTCAGGTCCGAATAAAGAAAGACAAGAAAAACCACATGCACATTATGCGGGATATACTCCTGATGAAAAATATGTAGTTGGTGTTGATTTAGGGATAGATAAAATAATTACGTATGAAATAAAAGATAGTACATTAACAGAAGTGAATCGTTTATCTGTAAATCCAGGGAGCGGTCCAAGACATATTACTTTTCATCCAAATGGAAAGTATGCGTATGTGATGACGGAGCTTAGTTCAGAGGTTATTGTGTTAACATATAATCCGGCAGAAGGATCATTTACAGAATTACAGTATATTTCTACTGTTCCAGAAGAGTTTGATGAAAATAATCAAGGAAGTGCGATTCATATTTCTTCTGATGGTCGCTTTGTATATGCAGGTAATCGTGGTCATAATAGTATTGCTGTTTTCAGCGTAGATGAAAACTCAGGCCAGCTTACATTTATTGAACATACATCTACAGAAGGAAATTGGCCAAGAGACTTTGTATTAGATCCTACTGCAAAGTTCCTTATTGCTTCAAATGAAAAGTCGCATAATCTTGTGCTATTTTCAAGAGATGAATTTACAGGTAAGTTAACACTTTTACAATCTGATGTTGTTGTGCCGGAGCCTGTTTGTGTGAAGTTTTTAAATATATAATTTCAGATGCCTAAATAAAAGCAAAGCGATATCGCTTTGCTTTTATTGTTTCTTTTTCGGTCTACGTACTAACTCGCCGCCGCAGTTTGGGCAAACGTTATGTCTTTCTTCTGTACATGGTGCGCAAAATGTACATTCATATACGCAAATGTATGCTTCAGAATCTTGCTCCAGCGATTGATCGCAAATTTGACAGTTTGTTTTCATTTGTAGTGCCATAGTAATTCTCCTTTTAGTTTGAAAATTTATAATTTAATTATAATTCATTGGTTAGAGTTAGTCCTTTTCAATTGAAAGGAAATCGAATGATAAAGTTGTGATTTGAAATGAAAGATGCTCGTTTATTTTTAAATTGATTATTTTGTGCAGTTAGAATATTATGAAATAGTCAAAAGACAACAGGGGGTATACATTTTGACTAATCATAACGATCATTTAAAAGCAAACTGCGAAAAATGCTTCGGTCTATGTTGCGTTGCATTACCGTTCGCAGCGTCAGTAGATTTTGCAGTGAATAAAGATGGCGGGAAACCATGTTCCAATTTACAATCAGATTTTAAATGTAGTATACATAAAAATCTTCGTGGAAAAGGTTATAAAGGTTGTACAGTATTTGAATGTTTTGGCGCTGGGCAGAAAATTTCTCAAGTTACATTTAACGGGGTAGATTGGCGGAAAGATGCTAAGCACGCGAGGAAAATGTATGATGCTTTTCCAGTTATGCATCAGCTTCATGAAATGCTTTGGTATTTAAATGAGGCTATTTTATTGAAGGCGACACAGTCAATCCATAAAGAATTAAGTAAAGCAATTGAAGAGACGGAGCGACTTTCGAATTTACATGCGGACGAGTTAATGAAAGTAAATATCCCATTACATCGTGCAGAAGTGAATATTTTACTTTTAGAAACGAGTGAGCTAGTTTGGAAGGAAATGAATACTGCGTGTAAGAAACGAATCATTCACCGCGGAGCAGATCTTATGGGAGCAAATTTGAAGAAGAAAGATTTGCAAGGAGCGAATTTAAGAGGAGCGTATTTAATTGCGGCTAACTTAAATGGTGCTAACTTACGCGGTGCAGATCTCATCGGAGCAGATTTGCGAGATGCAGATATTCGTGGTGCTGATTTTACAAATAGTATTTTTTTGACGCAAGTTCAAATTAACGCGGCGAAAGGGGATACACATACGAAATTACCGAAAGTGTTGTCCCGTCCATCGCATTGGAGTGCGTAAAGAATGTGGAGTGAAATAGTTTGGATATGTTTCAGTATTTAGAAGAAATGCAAGAAGATATATTTTTGTTATCAGTAGAGAGAATAGAATTGAAGTATTTTGAAATTTGTAGCATGTTAGCGTCTGCAGAATATGCAGAACGAATTAAAGCAATTGATTTAGAGTCATATAAGGAAGGTATTCGAGGAGGTTTGGATGCAGCTGTAGAAATGACTACTGACGAAGAAGCAAAAGCGATTTATTTTGAGTATGATCTTGATAACGAGTGGAATAGTCAGTTTTATATTTGTGAGGAGTATGCTGCGCTTGAAGAAGAGGATGATGATTGGGCTTCTGAATGGATATATGATGTGGAGGGACCGAAGTGTATAGAATTAGCAGATGTGTATGCTGAAAACGGTTTTGATACAAATGAAAAGGCAATGGGTATCACTTTATATTTAATTGCTAGAACGGTATGTAGTTTTATAAGTGCATGTAGTGTTGTGCAAAGTAGTATACCAATTTGCATTGGTTTTCATGATCAAGACCCAATTATACGAACAGGCAGAGATTCTTAATTATAAAAAGATTACGGAATTTTTAAAACCTAATACAATAATAACCCCGTCCTATATCTAGAACGGGGTTAAAATAATATTATTTAATTTTTGATATAAGATATTTTCAGCTTATATTAGTTAATTCATTTTATTGAATAATAAATTTAATTTGACAGTACACGATCTATAATCATTTGATTTTCATGCCCAACTACAATGGTTGGTAAATCCCTATCTAATTTATTAAAAATAATATTCTCGTAAACTTTGTCTAAAAAAGGATAAAATGCTGGATAATAAGCTTTTGCTTCTAACGATAAAGTTGGAATGGTCTGGGCATATGTTTCAACTTTTATTTCTTCTAGGTTTTCACGTGCTTTGCCAAAAAACAATGTTTTATCATCAATTAAGTTAATGGTTCCAAGATTTCCAAATACTTTTAAGTTTGAACCAAATCCGTGATGAATTCCTGAGATAAGTTGAATTGAAAAGGTACAATTTCCTTCCATTTTACCATGAATAAAAAAGGCATCATCAGAGTCTCTGAGTTCTCCTGGCCCCTCTGGGACATGAGTGTGTATGATACTATTGATAGTTATAATTTCGTCCTGAATGAGCCATCTAAGACAATCAATCATATGTGTTCCAAGAGCTCCTAACATTCCACCAAACTTCTGTTTTTCTCCCATCCACCCACTTTTGTTAGTTTGAAGTTTTTGATATTGAGAGGCGGAAATATGATATTCAAAATGAAGGATGTCACCAACTTCACTTATAAGTTCTTTAACTTTTTGGCGAGCAGGATGATAGCGCCATTCAAAATCAATAAATACCTTTGCGTTAGAATCCTTAGATAGCCTTAGCAACTCTTCTGATTCCACACTATTCATTGTAAAAGGTTTCTCACATACTACGTTTATACCTTTGTTTAATGCGTATTTAACCATTTCAAAATGATAAATCGGAAGAGAACTAACAAATACAAGGTCCAACTCTTCTAAATCTAACATTTTAGTCCAGTCTGTATAATGAACTGGAGAATTGTCTCCGGTAGATAAATCTTTTGGCAATTGATGACGCATCATTGTACTCACAGCAGAAACATTCATCTTAGGATGAGTATTTATTATAGGTGCTTGAACTGTTAAACCAAAGCCACCTCCTATAATTCCTACTCTCATTGCATAGCCTCCCTATAATTATTGATTCGGTAATCCTTCTCTTTTCTATTTCTTTACTACAGAACATGACCCAATTATTGAATAGCATGATCGTGTTTTCGAATGAGATTATTATTTCTTTTCAAAAGTAGTAATAAAAACACTACATACAATAAGAATACCACCAATAAAAAAGTTACTATTTAATGTCTCATTTAATAAGAGCCAACCAAGCAATGACCCAATAATAGGTTGGAAGAAGAAAAATAACGAGCCGATGCTTGCATCCATTAATTCTAATCCTTTATTCCAAAGGAAAAAGGCACCTGCTGTTGAGACGACTCCTAAATATACTACGCCTAATATTACGTACGTGTTTACTGTTTCGATAGAGTTTGATTGTAGTTCCCATAGCATAAAAGGTGTAATGAAAAAGAGTGAAAAGAATATGGCGTATGTTGTAATCACTAAAGATGAAAATCGAGCTGAAGCAATCTTCACATAAATAGATAGTAAAGCCCACGTAATAGCGGCCCCAACTAATATGATTGTGCCGATAAAATAGGAGCCAATTTCAATATCCCATCCAATGACGATAATGACACCGATTGTCGCTATGATAGTAGATAGAAGCCTGCGAGCAGTTAGCTTTTCTTTTAAAATGATCGCTGCAAAAATAATCATAAATGCAGGTGTAGCTGATGTGACTAAAGAGCCTGTATGAGCGTCGGATAATTTCGTTCCGATAAATTGACAAGTAATCGAAATAAAGTAGCCGATAAATCCAATCCAGGCGAAGAGGAGCCAATCTTTTTTACGAATGGTTACTATTTTCTTTTGCTTTTTCTCAGTAATTTTTAAAATCATATACAAAACAACAAAAGCAATGATAAAGCGTAGCCAAACGAGTGTTAGTGGTGGGATAAAGTCGAGTACATATTTGCTAACAACATACATACCGCCCCATATACTAGCTGCTAGTGATAAACATATAGCTCCTAAAATTGTTTGTTTCATGTAAAGTACCTCCGTCTATTTTTAGGGTATGATGAGTCCCTAAGACGAGGCATAGTGCACGTGTTATATGAATGCCCGTCTTAGTTTATAGACGGCCTACAGGTTGATCGTTTTCGAATGAAGTGTTGTAGTACATGTGTATTCCCCCTTCTTAAGTTATAATGATATTATAACTTAATTTTCTGATTATTGGAGGCTGTTATGAAATATATCGTGATAAAATCACATATTAGCAATTATCCTGATCCAATTCGCTTAGAAGAGGGGGATGTAGTGAAAATGATAGAGAGTTACGATGGTCCTGAAAATTGGGGAAACTGGATGTTTTGTCACGAAGAGAAATATGACCGGAAAGGATGGGTTCCGGAGCAACTTATAATGAAAAATACAACTGATGTAGGAATCATTACGAAACAATATACTGCCAAAGAATTAAATGTAAGTATTGGAGAAAGATTGATTGGATTAGAAGAATTGAATGGATGGGTTTGGTGTGAAAAAACAGGTGGTGAGGATGGCTGGGTACCGAAGGAAAACTTACAAAATATTAGTAATACTATTTGGTTATTAATATAGGAAACATATTTTTAGTTTATGAGTATATTGGTTGTAGGATGAAAAATAGATTAATAGAGAAAGAGGAGATTATTATAACTACAACCGTTATTTCTCATTTTTATAACGAAGAGTATTTATTACCGTGGTGGCTTGCTCATCATACGAAACTGTTTGATCATGGCATTTTAATTAATAAAGGCTCAACAGATCGTTCGGTGGAGATTTGTAAAAAATTCGCGCCGCACTGGGAAGTACGAGATTCTGCAAATCCAGAATTTGATGCATTAGCGACAGATCATGAAGTAATGAGGGTGGAACAAGAAGTAAAGGGATGGAAAATGATTTTAAATACGACCGAGTTTCTTTGTGTGCAAGATAAAAATCAGTTTTGGAAATCACTAAATGAATTGGGAGGAAGAATGTATTGGCTAGAAGGGCTTATTATGGTAGATGATCCTAACTACAATTATCCGGACCTTAACTTTGGACTACCTTTAATGAAACAGCGATTTCACGGTTATTTACCAGAAGATTGGCCGCTATGGAGAAGAGGTAGATTTATTCATAATCATGAACACGGAAGTTATACGGTTGGAAGACATTTATCCGCGCATGAATCTATGATTTATCCCCCTCTTGCTTGTATATTATGGTTTGGATTTAGTCCGTGGAACGATGCGATGAGAAAGAGAAAGTTACAAATTGGTCCGACTCTTTCTGAAGCTAGTAAGCATGGGGGAATGGGTACACACCATATTATTACGCTGGAAAGATTAGAAGAATGGTATAAGGAATTAGCAAGAGGGACGAAGGATTTACGTTTTAGTGATGCGTACCGTTATGCTTTTGTATAAATGATTCCCACCATGAAATTGTTTCTTCGATTCCTGTATTTAGATCGTATGTCGGTTTCCAGTTTACTTCAGTTTTTAAACGTTCTACATGAACCCCGACAAATAAAGGTTCATCTTTAGAGAAAGGGATTGCACCCAGTTTAATTAAGTGCTCTTTTCCTATCTTTTTCGCAATGATAGATGCTAATTCTTTAATTTGTACAGATTGACCAGAAGCGATATTGATTGTGCCTGTAACATCGTGTTCTAATATCGTTACGAGAGCATGAGCGACGTCGCTCACATGGAGGAAATCTCTTGATTGTTTTCCATGTGTACATAGTGCCTCCTCATTTTTTAATAAAGAAGTGATAATGTTAGAAACGAGCCGATTCCCTTGTTCGTGAGGGCCATACATATGAAAAATGCGACCCCAACACATGCTGAGACCGGTTTGCTTGGCGTACGTTTGGAGCCAGGAGTGTAGTGCATTTTTACATAATGAATACGGGGTTTTATAAGAAAGAAGCTGTGAATCTTCAAATAATACACCGTTAAACCATTCATACTCTGCGCCAGTACCGGCAACGACGACTCGCTTTCCGCCGCATGTTGTGAAGTGTTGAATCAATGAGATGCTGGAGGTTAGCCAATAGTAATTATTAATGGATACGTAGCATGCTGGAGGCACTGCTTCCCAAGCTAAATGAATGAGATGACTAGGTTTTATGTCGTAAATGAGTTTTTCTATTTCTTCATCGCAAAGTAAGTTAACTTTATGCCAATAGCAAGAAAGGTGAGAAGGCTTATTTGTATTGTAAGTGGCGTGCACTTCATAGCCCTTTTGTATAAGAAAATGTACAACATATTTACCAATCCATCCGCTACCGCCTGTTACAAGGATTTTTTTCATGGCTCAATTACCTCAACTTCTGGTATTGTTACTAAAAATTTGCCGCCCCACTCACGAATGAAAGAGCATTCTTTCATAATCTCGTCTTTTAAATTCCAAGGAAGTATAAGAATGTAATCAGGTTTTGTACGTTTTATTTCTTCTGGAGATTTTATTGGAATGCGGGTTCCTGGTAGAAGGAGATTTTGTTTATGAGGGTTTTTATCTACTGTATAAGCTAGAAATTCTTTTCCTATCCCGCAATAATTTAAAAGGGTGTTTCCTTTAGCTGGCGCACCGTAACCGATAATTTGTTTGTTTAAAGCTTTCGCTTCGATAAAAAACTGTAAAATATTTATTTTCAATTGTTCGATGCGTTTAGAAAAAAGGAGATAACAATCTAATGTATTTAGCCCGTGATCCACTTCTTTTTGGATTAATTTTGTAACACTAGAATGGATAGTTGATTCGTCACTATGATGTTTTACAAAAATACGTAAGGAACCACCGTGCGTTGCAAGTTCTTCTACATCGACAATTTGTAAATGATGGTGAGATAAAACTTTTTGCAGGCTTATAAGTGAGAAATAGGAGAAGTGCTCATGGTATATCGTATCAAACTGTTTAAAGGATATGAGATTTAATAAGTGCGGGAATTCAATTGTTATTGTTCCGTCTTGTTTTAATAACGTTTTTAAACCTGCCACAAAATCATGTAAGTTCGGAACGTGTGCTAATACGTTATTAGCAATGATTAAATCTGCTTGCGGTAATTTTTTTGCTAAGTCGTTGCTGAAAAAATTCACTTCAGTAGGAATTCCTTTTTGGATAGCGATTTCTGCTACATTTTTTGCTGGTTCAATTCCCAATGTTTCGATATTTTCTTTTTGAAAGTATTGTAATAAGTACCCATCGTTACTCGCGATTTCAACCACCTTGGAGTCTTTCTTTAAATAGAAACGCTTAATCGCCATTTCTACATATTGTTTAGCATGCAGTAGCCAGCTTGATGAGTAAGAGCTAAAGTATAAATAGTCATGAAAAATATTGTGCGGAGATTCAAATTCATCTAATTGTACGAGTAAACAAGAGTGACAAACAAATGTGTGCAATGGATAAAATGGTTCCATTTTATATGAGTTTTCTGGAGAAACAAATGAGTTAGCGAGAGGAGAAACACCTAAATCTAAAAAAGTGTTGCTGAGTAATGAGTGGCAAAAACGGCATTTTTTCTGTTCCATTTTATAGCCCCCTTATAAATTTTTGAATGCATCAATTTGTTGTCGCGTGAAAGATTCCATATTTTCACCAGATGCATATTTTTTGTACCAATCAACAGTCCAAGTGATAGCCTTATCTGTTGATAACTTAGGAGTCCAGCCGAGTTTAGTTACTGCTTTTGTACTATCAAGTGTTAAAACAGGCGATTCATAAGGAGTGTTTGTAGGGGGGGAAGTGATTGTTAGTTGTTTATTCCATAATTTTATTACAGATTGAATGACATCATGAACGGTTCTGTTAGGTTCGTTCAACGGGCCGAAATTCCATGCTTCTGCATATGCAGCGTCTGTCCAAAGTTTTTCAGCTAAAAGGATATAGCCGTGTAAAGGATCTAATACGTGTTGCCACGGGCGAATAGCCTTTTTGTTTCTAATCGTTAATGTACCATCTTGTAAATATGCACGAATGACATCTGGGAATAATCGGTCTTCTGCCCAATCCCCACCACCGATGACGTTACCTGCTCTTACTGAGGCGAGTTTCTGAGTATTAGTGTGGAAGAATGATTTTTGATAGGATGTTGCCACTATTTCAGCGCAAGCTTTACTAGCACTATAAGGGTCGAAACCTCCTAGCCGGTCAATTTCCACGAATGCCCGGTTACCGCTCCCGTCATTTTCATAACATTTATCACTTGTAACATTAATGATGCCACGTATACTTTCTATATGTTTTGCAGCTTCCAATACGTGAACAGTGCCTAAAACATTCGTTTTAAATGTTTCGATAGGATCTTTGTATGAAGTTGTGACGATTGGCTGGGCAGCTAAATGAAATAGTATGTCAGGGTTATGATGTTTTAGGGCGTGTAATAAAGAATCGTAATCTGTAATGTCGCCTTTAATTGTTATGCACTCTTTTGCTACGTTACATTGTTCAAAAAGATTAGGAATCGATGGGGGATGAGAAGAAAAGCCAACTACTTCTGCACCTAAAGAAGTTAAGAAAAGGGTGAGCCAAGAGCCTTTAAATCCAGTATGTCCCGTGATAAATACTTTTTTCTTATTCCAAAAAGATGAAGAAGCCATATTACCAAACCTTCCACGGAGCGTTATTACTTTCCCATAGCTCGACTAATTTATTTTTATCGCGCAATGTATCCATCGGATGCCAAAAACCAGTATGTTGATATGCTGATAGTTCGTTTTTGTTTACTAACTGAACTAAAGTGTCTGTTTCAAAAACAGACTTATCTCCACTAATGTAATTGAAAACTTCAGGGTTTAAAACGAAAAATCCACCGTTAACCCATCCGCCATCCCCGAGTGGCTTCTCTTGAAAAGATGTTACAGACTGTTTATCTAATATGAGAGAACCGAATCTACCAGGAGGTTGTACGGCGGTAACAGTTGCCATTTTTCCATGTTTTTTATGAAATGCAATAAGTTCTTTTATATTTACGTTACTTAATCCATCACCATAAGTGAGGCAGAAAGGTTCGTCTCCAACAAAATTTTGAATTCTTTTCACTCGTCCTCCCGTTTCGGTATTTACACCAGTATCGATTAATGTAACTTTCCACGGTTCTACACGATGAGAATGGCTAGTAATTGTATTATCTCTTAAATGTATCGTGAAATCTGACATGTGTAAGTTGTAGTTTAGAAAGAATTCTTTAATTGCATATCCTTTATAGCCTAAGCAAATAATAAATTCAGTAATACCGTAATGGCTATACAAACTCATAATGTGCCATAGAATAGGTTTTGTTCCAATTTCAATCATAGGTTTCGGTTTTAAATGTGTTTCTTCCCCAATCCTTGTCCCGTATCCACCAGCAAGAATAACAGCTTTCATTTTTTCCTCCTAAAATAAAAATTTATAATATATACAGTATTCATATTGTATACAAATGGTTTTGTTTTTGACTAAGTGCGTAAAAATGTGTGGAAAATGATGGTGTGAGAAATATTAAGGTTTAAATTTAGGGAATAATTGTTGATATTCAGGGTGGTTACGAAGATCTTGGGTTATGCTACTAAGCTCTAAAAATCGAGTTTCGAGTTGCTCAGGGGATTGACCATAATGTGTTTGAAGTCCCATTCGAACGCCCTTTTTTGAAAGGGTGGGTGTAATTTGTAATTTTCTTGCCTTTGTATGTTCGTTCCAAGGACTAAAGTAAAATTTAACAATGAATGAAGGGGAGTTATAAACGACATGTTGATGCCGCGTAAAATGTCTGCCTGGTAAATATGCGCCATCAAGATGGTTGTGTATAAATCTCCAGGCACAGCCGATTTCTGGGTTATAAGGAAAAAGCCCATGATATCGTTGTTCTACTAAAGGAATGGAATATCTTAGTTTTGAATAATTGTAATCATGCTTATCAATCATGACAATCATTCTAATCGCATACATATTTTGACCTAACGTATAAAGTGATGAGAAAAATTCTTCTACATTGTTACAGCAAAGAAATTCTGTAGTATTTAATACCATCTTCCAACCTGAAACTTCTCTTTCAATTTCCATTACCTCAATATCAGTATTAGTGGGATCGAATTCAAGGAATCTTGAATCTCGTACTTCCCAGTGGGGAGCAAATAATTTACAAATTTCAACGGAACGATCTGTAGAACCTCTATTAATTAATATACCGTGATCAAATATTTTTGTATGATGCATAAGCCACCATGGTAATAAATACTCTTCGTTATAAAAGTGAGAGATAATAGTTTTAGTAATTTCAATCTCCTCCAATAGCATGAATAATAATTTTAATTAAATATTATTATCATATGTTTTGTATTAAAAAAGGTTGAAAGGAATATGCGATTCTATGATGATATTTTCATAGTAATGTAGTATGGGGAAAATAATTCGATTATAAGAATTAAGTAATGTATTGTTAATTTACAAAATGATAAAATGGTAAGTGGAATTGTGTATAAATTATGAATAATAAACCGTCACGTTTGACTGTACAGTTTATGTATTGTATGATGTTAGTAATATAAACAAGGGGGGAAGATCGTTGGGAAGGTGTATCGAATCGGACAGTTGGCTCTCATGGCTCACGTGTCGAAACGAACGATTGATTATTATACGAATCTAGGTATCTTAAAAGCGGAGCGATCTCAATCTAATTATCGCTATTACGACGAAACAGCATTTGAGACATTACAATTTATTGAGAAGTGCAAAGAAATGCATATGCCGCTTTGTGAGATTAAAGAGAAAATCGAGGAGAAGAAGAAGCTGCTCGGTATCAATGAACACGTTTCGAAACAAGTGAATGAAGTGACAGACCATATTCATCGATTAGAAGTAGAGCTAACGGAATTAAAGCCGCTTTTAGATGGATTGACTGATTCACAACGTGAAAAAATATCGAAATCTTTATCTGGTCAAACGACAGCTTTAATACAGACACTTGCTCTATTATTATAGAAAAAGTGAAATCCGACCTCTTTAATTTTTGTATCGGGCTATGTTTTCTAAGAAAGAAATAAGAAAACATTATAGTATACAGGAGGTGGACACCTTAGTTTTTTAACTAAGGGGATTCATTGGAAATATTTAATTTAGTCATGGTTGCGATTTTAATCGCATTTACTGGATTTTTCGTAGCAGCTGAGTTTGCGATTGTAAAAGTACGTTCAAGTCGTATTGATCAGCTTGTTGCAGAAGGAAAACGCGGTGCTTTAGCAGCGAAAAAGGTAACAACAAATTTAGATGAATATTTATCTGCTTGTCAATTAGGTATTACAGTTACAGCTATGGGATTAGGTTGGTTAGGTGAACCGACAATTGAAAAGTTATTACACCCGTTATTTGAGAAATGGAACTTAAACCCTTCTATTTCATCAGTATTAACATTTGGTCTTGCTTTTATGATTATGACGTATTTACACGTTGTAGTAGGAGAATTAGCTCCGAAAACGATGGCAATTCAAAAGGCTGAAAGGGTAACGTTATTATTGGCAGGTCCATTAATGATGTTCTACAAAGTAATGTATCCATTTATTTGGGTATTGAACGGTTCAGCGCGTGTTGTAACTGGCTTATTCGGTTTAAAACCAGCTTCAGAACATGAAGTAGCTCATACAGAGGAAGAATTACGCCTTATCCTTTCAGATAGCTATGAAAGTGGCGAAATTAATCAGGCTGAATACAAGTATGTAAATAACATTTTTGAATTTGATAATCGTATTGCAAAAGAGATTATGGTACCGCGAACAGAAATCGTTGGTTTCTACCTGGAAGATTCAGTAGAAGAACACATGAAAGTAATCCAAAATGAGCGATACACACGTTATCCGATTTTTGGAGAAGATAAAGATGATATTATCGGTATGGTCAACGTAAAAGATTTCTTTATTCGATATATGACCGAGGATCAAAAAGATTTATCATCAATTCGCTCATATATGCGTCCGATTATTGAAGTGATGGAAACAACTCCAATTCACGATTTATTACTTCAAATGCAGAAGAAGCGAATTCCGATGGCTGTTTTATATGATGAGTACGGAGGAACAGCTGGAATTGTAACGCTTGAGGACATCTTGGAGGAAATCGTCGGCGAAATTCGTGACGAATATGATGAAGATGAAGCACCACCAATTCAACATGTGAACGAGCAGCATATCATTGTTGATGGAAAAGTGCTTATCTCAGAAGTGAAAGATTTATTTGGATTACACATTGAAGAAGATGATGTGGATACAATCGGTGGATGGATTATGATGCAAAATCATGAAATCGAAGAAGGACAACACGTTGAGGCGGAAGGTTATGAATTTAAAGTGTTAGAAAAAGACGCTTACCAAATTAAACGTGTTGAAATTCGTAAGATGGAACAAGAACAAGAAGAAGAGAAAGCAGCAACTGTGTAAGTTGCTGCTTTTCTTCTAAAGTACAAAAAATGAGAACTTAGGAGCGGATATTTTGATTCAAGAAGCCTTACGTGTATATCGATTACAATTGTATGTGATCTTTAGTGGTTTACTACTTATGTGGACGATTACTCCGTTTGGAAAACAAGTAACAGGGTTTGGAATTGGATTAGCTGTAAGTGCATATTGTCTTTGGCTATTAGCTCGCAGAATAGAGAAAATAGGGAAAAGTATCGTAATGAAAGAAAAGGCTCCTGGATTAGGAGTTTTAAACCGATTTGCAGCTGCCATTTTAGGAGCTATCATCATGTATGAAATTGAGCATGAAATGGAAATGTGGGCATTTGGTACAGGCATTTTAGGTGGTCACTTTTTAATGATTGCGAATTTAGCTTATGCAAATATGCAGGTAGTGAAAGAAGAAGAGAAGAAAAGGGAACATACTTCGAAAAACATAGAGCTATGATGAGAGGGACCTAATACGGTTCCTTTTTTATTTTATTGAAATGATACAAGTAACCAAATTAACGACAAATATAATACGCTTCTTTTTTACGTTTTTCAATAGTATGAAAAATAATAAAAAAAATTTTAAAAACCCATCGATTTCTAAAGGTTATGTATGTTATCATGACAAAAGACTTTTTGAAAGAGGTGGATACCAATGTTACAAGCGCTACTTATTTTTGTGCTTCAAATTATTTACGTTCCCATTTTAACAATTCGTACGATTTTGCTTGTAAAGAATCAAACAAGATCCGCTGCTGGCGTAGGATTGTTAGAAGGAGCTATTTACATTGTCAGTTTAGGTATTGTGTTTCAAGATTTATCAAATTGGATGAACATCGTTGCCTATGTCATTGGCTTTAGTGCAGGACTGTTATTAGGCGGTTATATAGAGAATAAATTAGCAATTGGTTATATTACGTATCAAGTTAGTTTACTAGACCGTTGTAATGAATTAGTAGATGAATTACGTCACTCTGGATTTGGCGTTACCGTATTTGAAGGTGAAGGTATTAATTCCATACGTTATCGCTTAGATATCGTTGCAAAGCGCTCTAGAGAAAAAGAACTGTTAGAAATTATTAATGAAATTGCACCGAAAGCCTTTATGTCTTCTTATGAAATCCGTTCATTTAAAGGCGGATATTTAACGAAGGCGATGAAGAAAAGAGCGTTAATGAAGAAGAAAGATGAACATGCATCGTAAAAAGAGAAGTAGTGCTGCATGAAAAGCGCAGTATAAGTCCAAATGTAAAAGAGAGGAATCTATTTTGATATAGATTCCTCTCTTTTTTACTGTTAATTGAAAAACTAAATCGTATAATTATTTTTTTTACTCATTCTCAAATTAATGATTAGCCAAATAATTTGAAAAAATACAGGTATGATAAACGCGATTAATATAACGATAAGTGATATGGATTTAATTTCGGGTGTTTGAATAACACCAGCACCATCAACATCTCGTAGCCAAATAATAGCGGCCCATATTCCAAAAACGATAATCCAAAATAGGTTACCAATCCACCAAGAAATCCATCGTTTTTTCATGTTAACACTCCTTATATGTATCCACTGTTAAAAGTATATTTTCGTTCGTTACATTTATAATGAAACAACTTTAAAATTAGTTTTTAACTGTATATCTAACTTGTTTGAAGGTGACTATTTCTCCATCATCATTATCATCTTTCGTTTGCAAAAGTTGAACTTTTGGTTTGTAGTCCGTCCTATGAGCGTGTTTGATATCTTTAATGTTAAGCTTGTAGGATTCATCATTCTTTATCTTTTGTTCCAACACTTTTTTATTCGCAACATAAATAAAAGTCACTTTATTTTCATCAATGCCCTCGGTCTTAATTTCTAATTCATTATCTTTTGTTGTAATCGTTGGTGTTAATAATTCTATACTGCCGTTTCCAGTTTCTAAAGAATGTTCTGCAATAGCTGAACATCCGGATAATATGATTCCGGTGAATAGAAGAACAATTAATTTCTTTTTCATAACATCCCCCCGATTCTATGTGATTTTTGATTTTGGCATTGTTAGACTGCTAGTGTGGAGTGTAAATGTTTAGATCGTACTCTTATTAATTGTACCATAATATGTAAATTAAAACAGGTTATCTATCCAATTTAAGAGAGATTGAAAAGTTTACTTATTGTTGAGTATCAGTATTTTTCTAGTAGGTCTATATTTTCTCTAGAGCCCTTCTTTTTTATATTTAAAATATGAAGTGAAATAAAACCTATAAGCCCTATTCCGCCGAAAATAAGCCAGGTTGTATACATTCCGTTTAAGTTGGATGTAAACCATGTACCGGTATAATTACCGATGATAAAACCAAATGCGAGTGATAGTTGATAAAATCCGAAGAATGTAGCTGTATATGATTCATTACTGTAATTTGCAATAGCGATATCAGCGTTAGGTAACACGAGTGTTTCACCAATTGTAAAGAAAATTACACAAATAAATAGCCAATATGGTTGTTGAAATAAAGGTATGAGTAAAAAGGAAATACCCATTAATAAAATACCGTATTTAATAAATGAAAGCGTGTTGTATTTGTGGAATAGTTTTCGGAATAACACCATAAATATGACGCCTGTTATTGCATTTATCGTAATGACTAATGTAGCAAGTTGATTGCTATTACTAATGTTTTTCATATGAAGTGGAAGTGCGACAGTAAGCTGAGTAAACATAATATAGAAGAAAATCATGATAAAGGAAAACAGAAGAAAAGACTTGTTTTGTAAGATGGCCTGTATTCCTAATGTAATAGACGTGTTTTCAGTAGTGACTTGGAAGTGATTTTTAAGTAAGTAAAAGATTAAAGCAAATAGCAGCATAAGAGATCCTGTTAGAGAGAAAGCATAGATTGGATCGAGTAAGAGTAAAAACCCTCCTGCAATTGGTCCGATTATTGCACCGCAATTAAAGCTAAGGTTTAAATATGTAAATAAATTTTTTCTCAAATGAGCTGGCTGTGAGCCAAATATAGCGCGAGCGGCAGGTTCGTAAAATGCTGTTCCGAAGCCAATAAGTGCAGAAGAAATAGAAATTGTATAGAAATCAGAGCATATTCCTAAAGCGATAAATCCGATTCCTCTCAAAAATAAACCGGCTACCATCATAATGATATAGCCTATTTTGTCAGCAATTAATCCTGAGAATAAAGGGATAACTCGTGATGTAATTATTATAACTGTCAACACTGTTCCGACTTGAAAAGTTGAAAAATGAAGAAAGGTTAATAGATAAATAGCTAAAAATGCGTATACTGCAAAATAACCAAAAGACATAAAAAATGAAGAAATAAGCATGAAACGTATCGGTGTTGAGAAACTTTTCATAGAAATCCTCCTAATTATGTAACCAGTAAAATTATTTGATGGTTAACTATTTTATATTATAATTATACATAAAGTCAGAAAAAAGTAAATTTTAAGAAGAAGGTGGATCGAATTGAATCAAAACGCTCCAAATGAACTAGAATATATTCGGGAATTTTTAAATACATGGAGAATACCAAACGATACGAGAGAGCCAATTGATTTGCTGCAAACAGAAGAGGATATAAAGAAATTTATGAAAGAAACTTTTCATGAAGAGCTTCTATTTCATACGATAGAAGAATTAAAAAGTTTTCGAGAAGATATTCGGGCGGCAATTGAAGGTGAGGGATCATTGCAAAAATGGTTAGAGGAATACCCATTTCATGTACATATAAAGGAAGATATGAAAGGTATTACATATGAACCAGTATACGAAGAGAATGTGTATACAAAAATATTAAGCATTGTGTTTATCTCGATTCAAGAAAATTTGTGGGGAAGGTTAAAAGCATGTCCAGATTGTCGCTGGGTATTTTATGATCATTCGCGAAACGGAAGCAAAAGATGGTGCGGTATGTATGCTGGTGAAGAAGGAGGCAGAGCATGCGGTACAATTGCAAAAGTGAAAAATTACCGAGCGAAGAGAAAAGGAAGAAGGGGTTATAATGTGTAATTAATAGTAGGGGAAGAAAATGGATGGGGGAATGTAGCATATGAAAGGTACACAAATGTTAGCTTTAAATAAAAAGTGTTGGGATACAGTTGCACCTTATTTCTTTCAAGTGGATTGTTTACCGAAATATGGCCCGTATACAGCGTCTGAAGATGAGATTCATTTGTTCGATTCAATTAAAGGTAAAAAGGTACTTGATATTGGATGCGGAAGTGGGCATTCGCTGCAATATATGGCGGAACATGGCGCAGAAGAATTGTGGGGACTCGATCTTTCGAGCACACAAATCGAAACGGCACATAAAACATTACAGTCGTGGAATCCAAAGTTAATATGTGGAGCAATGGAAGAGGAAGTGGATATTCCGAAAGGGTATTTTGATATTGTATATTCCATTTATGCATTAGGTTGGACTTCAGATTTAAGAAAAACGTTGGAATTGATTTATTCGTATGTAAAGCCAGGAGGAAGCTTTGTTTTTAGCTGGGAGCATCCCGTATATTCAAACTTAATGTATGGAACAGAGGAGATTGCTTTCAGCTCGTCTTATCATGAAGAAACTCCTATTACGTTTGAAACATTTAAAGGGGAAAATGTACAAGCAACGTTATATAAAAGAAAAATGAGTACATACATAAATGAGTTACATAGAGCTGGATTTACAATTGAGAGAATAGAAGAGCCTGAACCATCGAGCTTGTTTGATGAAGAACTAGCTGAGCCGTCTACGAAATATTATTCTTTACATAAAGCTAGGATGGTGCCGACTACTTTTATTATTAAGGCAAGAAAATGAAAAATACAGCGTACACTTTTTTCAGTGTACGCTGTATTTTATTACAGGTTAGTACTTATCTCTTCGGTTGAAAAATATGTTGAAAGAAGTATTTGTGATGTAAGTTATCTACAATTTTATTTGCTTGATATGTGCGATGTTGTTCGAGTCGAAGTCTTTGCTCCATCATTTTTATTGCGTGATCAGATAAACGTAACATTATACATTTCTCCTTTTCTATAAATATAGGTGACTTATTTGGTATCGATCCCATATTTATTATTAAGGAGGCAAAATGTGTAACATAGGCAAAAAGCACCTTCCTCTCCCATTACGCTTACGAGGTTAGCTGTCGGACTCGGGAAGTGAGAGTTTCCCTACTTAAATAAGATTCGCCCCAAGTAGCAAAGCTACAAAAATGGTTCCCCCGCTCCAAATTTTGGACTCAGCAAAAGGTTTTATAAAGTAAAAGATAACATAAATAAACCAATGAGTCAAACTATTTGTTGTTTTCTGATTTTTTTAAGTGAAGTTAAAACCACTCCATCGGGTAATATGATCTCCTTTATTTCAATAAAGCCATGTTTTTTATATAAAGACAGAGCAGGGGTATTTTCTTTTCCTGTTTGTACAATATATGTTTTGGAAGGGGAGAACATGTCAAATACATAAAGTAGTAGTTTTGTTGCAATCCCTTTATGAAAATGATCGGGGGATACTACTAAACGATGAATATCTACTTCCTCTTCATCCATTTTAAAAGAAATAAACCCAGCAAGTGTATCTTCAAAAAAATAGCCGTAAAAAATTTCATCACAAGATTGAATATCGGCTACAGTATCATAAAGGCGAGGGATAGCTGTACTATTTATATATTTCGCCTCAATTTCATAAGCGGGTATTTGAATGCTTAAAATAGAAGTTGCAGTTTTGTGAGAAGTTGTTATTAATTTTTGAATCATAGAATAGAAACCTCCTTGTTGGCTGTATTTTCATAGATTTGACAAGATTTTTCTTTTTTGGATATAATAATTACATAGTTACACAATAAGTTAGTAGCTAAATTGAATTACACTATAATAGAAATGGAGGACTAAAGATGGGGTGGATTATCACATTAATAGTTGGTGCTATTATAGGTGCAATTGCAGGTTCTATTACAGGTAAAGACTTTCCTGCTGGCATGTTTGGAAATATAATTGCTGGTTTATTAGGAGCTTGGTTAGGCGGTAAATTATTTGGAGATTGGGGTCCATCACTAGGTGGTATTCATATTGTACCAGCTTTATTAGGATCAATTGTTCTCGTTCTTATTGTATCATTTGTAGTGAAAGCTGCAAGGAAATAAAGAGTTATATTATGATAAAAAGCCCTATATAAGGGCTTTTCATCATTCGAAGAGGTGGTTTTATTGGAGAAAGTAAGTTTAAGAAAACGAGATAAGTTGAAAAAATTTTTTAGAGAACACAATTATTTAGCAGTGTTACTTGGGTTTGCATTATTGTTCATTAATATTTTATTACTAACAAAAATATCATTTGTTTTTACACCGTTTATCGTCTTTTTAAAAACAATTTTCTTCCCAGTATTATTAGCGGGCGTACTATTTTACATTTTGCATCCATTCGTTTCGCTTTTAGAAAAGAAAGGTGTTTCAAGAATCGTATCAATAGCCTCGATATACTTAATCGTAATTGGATTATTTGTGTTTTTAGTTTTAACGGTTATTCCAATTATTAAAGATCAAATTGATGCATTAATAGATAACTTACCGTATTTCGGTCATGAAATTGAACGAGCAGCACGTAGATTTGGGGAAAGTAATTTACTAGGAAAAATTCAGGAGAATTTAAATATTGATGTAGCGAGTATGGTAAAAGACTATACAGTTGATTTTACGAAATCTTTATCATCAGTAACAGGAAATGTAACTGGATTTTTAAGTACTATTACAGAGGTCGTTTTAACGTTTGTAATGGTTCCGTTTATCTTGTTCTATCTTTTAAAAGATGGTGAGCAATTACCAAATCACTTTTTAAAGTTTATTTCAGAACAAAGACGACCAGCAGCGATGAGAATACTAGACGATATGCATTATGCGATTAGCTCGTATATTAGAGGACAAATTATCGTTAGCTTATTTATCGGTATTATGCTATTAATTGGTTACCTTATTATCGGTATTAAATATGCAGTACTACTCGCTATTTTAGCGATGATTGTAAATATCGTTCCGTACGTAGGACCAATTATCGCAATTACACCAGCGTTAATTATTGCGTTTATTGATTCGCCGGGGATGGTTTTAAAGGTAATTATTGTAATGATGGTTGTACAATTAGCAGAAGGTAAATTTATTTCTCCGCAAGTCATGGGGAAAAAGCTAGATATTCACCCGATTACTATCATTTTTATTATTTTAACTGCCGGAAATTTATTTGGAATTATGGGGATTATTTTAGCGATCCCAGGATATGCGATACTAAAAGTGTTAGTTACGCACGGTTATCGATTTGTTAAGTTGAATACGTAGGAAAAAGAGCTAAAACAGTATTATCTGTTTTAGCTCTTTTTTATTAACAATTGATGTGCATATTGGCGTGCCCATTGATCCGCTTCTAATATAGCATCTAGTGAAGGATCTTTTACGTTATGATGGGCTTCAACTGTTTTGTAAATTGTTTTTTCAATATCGAAAAAGGCAATTTCATTTTTTAAGAATAGTGCATTCGCAATTTCATTTGCTGCGTTTAATACAGCAGGAGTAGTACCACCAATTTTGCCACATTCATATGCGTATTGTAGACAAGGAAACTTCTCTAAATCTGGTTTTTCAAAATGTAAACTACCTATTTTTAATAAATTTAATTTTTCAATGGATATATATTTTACCATGAAAAAACCTCCAAAGTTGTTTCGAGTATTTCTGCAAACCTATATAATATTAGACAATTGAAGTGGAAATTCCTGCTATATAAAATAGAAAATTTTGGTTTGTTCAGAAGTGAAATGTGATAAACTGTAAAAAAATAACGAAAAGCGATGAAAGAGAAGAGTACATATTCGAAACTTTTCAGAGAGCTGATGTGTGGTGGGAATCAGCAAGGAATGAATATGGAATGGGCTCTGGAGCTTCTAACTGAAATGAGTAGGTAAAGACGGTTACTTCCCGTTATTGAAGTGTGAAGTGAGCTATAAAGATAGCTAATTAAGGTGGTACCGCGGGAGTCTCTCGTCCTTTTTTTAGGATGAGGGGCTCTTTTGTTTTGAGAAAGGAGGAGTTAGGATGAGTGACAAAATAATGTTAACAGGAATTAAGCCGACAGGTTATCCGCATTTAGGAAATTATATTGGTGCAATTAAACCTGCGTTGCAAATGTCAAAGAAGAATGAAGGAAAAGCATTGTATTTTATAGCAGATTATCACGCGTTAAATGCTGTGCATGATCCGAGCCAGTTTAGTAGTTATACGAAAGAGGTAGCAGCTACTTGGTTATCGCTTGGACTTGGGGAAGATGTTATTTTTTATCGGCAAACAGAAGTACCAGAGATTCTAGAATTAGCTTGGATATTAGCTTGTCTAACTCCGAAAGGGCTTATGAACCGTGCCCATGCATATAAAGCAAAGGTAGAGCAAAATAAAGAGGCGGGTTTAGAGGTCGATGCCGGAGTGAATATGGGGTTATATACGTATCCGATCTTAATGGCAGCTGACATATTGCTATTTCAGGCTACGCATGTGCCAGTCGGAAAAGACCAAATTCAGCATATTGAAATTGCGCGTGATATTGCGACGTATTTTAATCATACTTTTGGCACGACATTTACACTTCCGGAGTATGTCATACAAGAAGAGGGTGCAATATTACCAGGGCTTGATGGAAGAAAGATGAGTAAAAGTTACGGGAATGTGATCCCATTATTTGCAGAGAAAGAAAAACTACGCAAGTTAATATTTAAAATCAAAACAGATTCTTCACTTCCAAATGAACCGAAAGAACTAGAAACGTTATATACAATATATAAAGAATTTGCGACAGAAGATGAAATGCAGTCGTTACGTGAAAAATATGAGACTGGAATCGGATGGGGCGATGTGAAAAAAGAGTTATTTCGCGTTGTAGACCGTGAATTAGCTGGGCCACGTGAGAAATATGCTATGTATATGAATGAACAGAATTTATTATATAAAGCGTTGGAAAAAGGTGCTGAGCGGGCGCGGACTATTGCGAAGGTAAATTTAACAGAAATTAAGAAACGGATTGGATTTGAGAGGGAGCACTGAGCGTTCCCTCTTTTTTCTCTGTAACTTATTCGTCATATCGATGAGTAAAGCAAGGAGTTCGCATATTCTTTTGAAACTTATTAGTTGCATATATTAAAAAGTATGCTACTATAGGGTTGCTTATTAAACGTGTTTAATAAGTATAATGAAAGTCACTTAATAAAGATGTTTAATAAGTAGGGTTCATTTGATTACGAAGGAGATGATTCTATGAAAACAGAAAAAGAAAAGATGTTAGCGGGAGAAATGTATATTGCGGATGACGAAGAATTAGTAGCTGATAGGGTGGAGGCAAAACGTTTAACACGCCTTTATAACGAGGCGATGGAGACAGGAGATGAGAGGCGTTTTACATTATTAAATCAGCTTTTAGGTTCTTCAGCTGATGGGAAAGCGCAAATTAATCCTGATTTTCGTTGTGATTACGGCTACAATATCCATGTTGGAAAGAGCTTTTTCGCAAATTTCAATTGTGTGATTTTAGATGTTTGTGAAGTTCGAATCGGTGATAATTGTATGTTTGCACCTGGTGTCCACATTTACACTGCTACACATCCTTTACACCCAGTAGAGCGGAATTCTGGCAAAGAATATGGGAAGCCTGTAAAGATTGGTAACAATGTTTGGGTTGGCGGGGGCGCTATTATTAACCCTGGTGTTTCAATTGGAGACAACGCTGTAATTGCTTCAGGGGCGGTTGTGACAAAAGATGTACCTAATAATGTAGTAGTTGGAGGTAATCCAGCTAAAGTTATTAAAACGATAGACTTGTAGAAAACGTTTTTTATGAGTGCATGAATAAACAGATGTCGTATCGTATAGAAAAGGTGAAAGATGTTTCATATAAAGAAAAATAGTGCGGAAAATCGTACGAAGACATTACTTACTTCTTGAAACGCTCTTTTTCTTATTTGTTTTGCCGATTTTTTCGTTTGCTGTAAGTTTCTCTCATCGGTTATACAGCCTTTTTAGTCGGCTAGGTATACTAGGGGAGTCATTCGGAATACGTAATGCCTTGCTAGCTGTTTTATTATTTGTTCTCTTATCTGGAATTGTATGAATGCATCAAGCAAAACAGAGAGTGCGTGCAGCGGAAATATATCATCTCTATTGCTTTAGAAAATGATGTATGATATATTGTCAACGCAACTTATTAAAAGGGTTTAATAAGTATGTTGATTAAGGTGGTGAGCGATTTGAATGAACAATTTGTTACTCAAAAATCGATTAAAGAGACGATCCTTCGCGGCATTCGTAAAGTTCTTCTAGAGCGAGGTAGTGCAACGAAAGTTGAGCTTAGTAATACATTAGAAATTAGTTTTCCAACGATAAGTAAATTTATAGAAAAAATGAAACAAGACGGTGAAGTCACTTTAGCTGGTTTAGATGATTCAAGTGGTGGAAGAAGAGCGAAACGATATGAATATAATCCAGAATATATGTTAGGTTTAGCGATATTTTTAGAAAAAAATGAAACAAACTATACAATTTTCAACTGTTTAGGGGAAGTAAAAGAACAAGGAAGTACTTCAAGTATGTTAATTGATACGGGCGTAAATCTATTATCTAAACATATTGAAGGTCTTATCGCTACCTTCCCGAAAATAAGCTCTATATCAATTGGTGTGCCTGGTTCGGTTGATAATGGTCGTATTTTTTATATTCCTGGATATGAAAAGTTCCAAAATTTTAATTTGAAAAGTCATTTGGAGGAACAGTTTTCTATACCAGTAGTAATAGAAAACGATATGAATGCTGCAGTGCTTGGTTATTATAAAAACACTGGAAACTATGATAATTCCTCTCTTGTATATTTGTATTCAGGTCAAAATGGTCCAGGTGCGGGGATTATGGTAAATGGAGACGTCGTACGAGGGAGTACGTTTTTCTCAGGAGAGATATCTTTCATTCCGCAGTATGATAATAAAAATTTCTTACAAGCTTTGAGAAGTGAAGATTCGAATAATCCAGAGGAATATAATATAGATGCTATTACTCGTTTAATCGCTACATGTATAGCTATTATTAACCCTCATGCCTTTATCTTCTGTGATGATGAAGTGAATCAATTTGTAATAGATCAAATTGTAAAAAGTTGTCCGCAGTACATCCCGGCGGAACATATTCCGAAAATAACAGTGAGTAATTGGAAAGAAGATTATTTATATGGATTAAAAAGTCTAGGACTTGATCTTATGATTACGAGAACGAATAAAGAAAATTAAATGTCCTGGCAATGAAGCATCCAATTGTCAGTTGAATAACATAAAAGAAAAGGTGTCGATTATGAAAATTGAACATGTAGCAATTTGGGTGAATGATTTAGAAGGAATGCGTGATTTTTATAAACAGTATTTTAATGGTGAAGAAAATAGCTTATATGATAATCCGAAAAAGCAATTTAAATCTTATTTTATAACTTTTGAAGGTGGTGCGCGTCTAGAACTTATGAAGCAGGTAGGGTTAGATGATGCATTACAAACACAAACAATAGGATATGCACATATTGCTTTTTCTGTAGGTAGTGAAGAAAAAGTGAACGAATTAACGAATACATTAAAAGAAGCAGGATACCCTGTGTTAAACGGCCCACGAACTACAGGGGATGGTTACTATGAAAGTGTAGTAAGTGATCCTGAAGGAAATCAGATTGAGATAACGATCTAACATGAACAACCTCATTTCGCATTATCATGACGGGAGATGAGGCTGTTTTATTTTTATCTTTAATTGGAGTGATGAAAATCGCGAAGAATCCCCTCAATAACTGGATGAAGAGTACTAGGTAATTCATCAAGCGGAAAGAAACGTAATTCTTTTGATTCTGTTTGATCACATACAAGCTCACCGTGAAATTCTCGGCAAATATAAACAACGAGTACACCGTGTACTTGATCGCCGTTTGGGTAGATTTGAAAGAAATCTGGTCCTGAATATGTACGGAATAGTTCTGGATTTTTAATAATAAGTCCAGTTTCTTCATATACTTCTCGCTTTAAAGCATCTTCTAACGTTTCGTTATATTCTAAGGCGCCGCCAATGATGCCCCAGCGGTTGAAGTCTGTACGGAGCTGCAATAATATTTCATTTTTCTCATTTACTATAATAGCGTGTGAACCTATTAAAATCAGTGGATGATTTCCTACTAAATTTCTCATGTCTTCGATATACCCCATAGTTGTTCTCCTTATAGCTAATAATAATTAGGAAGTTCTTTTAACATTCTTTCTGTTTTCCGTGCTGTAAAGGCTAAGTTATGATCATCTTTCGTTCTGAAAAATAAAGTGCGTAAAAAGGTTTTAATGTTGGCACATAAAATACAATATTCATTTAACGAAAGGCGTTTTCTAATTTGGGGAAGCCTTTTTATTTTTTTATGAATAATAGAAATTAACTCGTCTTGCGGAAAGTCATGATACAACATCGCTAGTAAAGGAGTAACGATGCGTTCATCTTCGTTATTATGAAAAAGGTCAGATGGAATGAAGATTTTATTTAATAAACAATGAATTAACTCTTCGTACCATTCAAAAGTTGTATACGTATTATGAACAATTTCCGTAAAGGCATCAGATACGTGAGCAAGACAATGAGCCCATCCTTTATTTTCGATATAGCCCCGAAAATCCGTTTCTAAGTTTGTGTATGTAATGAGTTTGTTTTTTATTTCTTCGATATCCTCCTCCGTACAAAAGTAGTGCGAATTAGCGAATTGGAGTATTAACGCAAGTAACGAAACAGTGTAAGAACGTGTGAAAACCCCATCTGAATGCGGGGAGTATATGTCACAATATAAATACTCATCACTTAAACAAGTTTGCAACAGTAATTTTAGTTGATCGTCCATAAGGAATTCATGATGAATAAAATGTGCAAAACATTTATATATAAGTTGGTAACGAACGTAACTATCAGTCGTTCCGATATACTGAAGCATGTTCAAAGTTAACTCATTAATATCTATATGTTGCAGTTGCGTATAGTCATTTTGTTGTATAAGCTCTAACTGTTGTTGCAATGCTGTAATATCCAATGGAGAACCTCCTCCGCACTTTAAAGATGCGATGTTTTCTAGTATTCTATATATTCAAGGACAATCCTGCTCATGCAAGGAGAACAAGTAGAAATTCAAGTATGACATAGATGAGGGAAGTATATGAAGACTATAGAACAGTTAGAAAAACATTTTAAAATAAGAAGAAATGATTCTTCAATCATGATAAAAGAAAATAATGCAGAAGTTTTTACAGAAGAGCAATTAAAGGAAATGATGCAGTATTGCGTTGCTGAGGCTGAAAAAGAGGGAATAGAAAACATACATTTTGAGATTTCTTCAAAAAGCCCAAATTATGATGTGTATAAGAAATGTTTCGAAACGTATTCGTTTGAATATGTTACGGAAAACATGATTGTATGTAAGGATATATATGAAGTAGAAGATGTAGAAAGTGACATTGATTTTAAGTTGATTGAAGAAGTAGGTGAAGATGCTTTTTATTCTCTTTGGAGTGAGATGACGGAAGAACAAGTCACTTATGATCAATTTGTAAATATGATGCTACAGGAAATTGGGGAGCAATGGAAAGAACATTGTTTAACTGCGAGTATTAATGAAGAGCCGATCGGAATTGTAATCCCGCATATTGAGAGAGGTACGTTAGAAGAAGGAAAACTTATGTATTTCGCAGTCGCTCCAAATATGCGAAATAAAGGATACGAAGCAGCATTCTTTACAGGAGCAATGTTTGTCTTAAAAGAAATAGGAGCATCTTATTATATCGGTGAGACAAATGTACAAAATGAGTGGATGAAGGATGTTTTTGAAAAGAACGGATGTCAGCTGCTTAGTTGTACTGAGCGATATGTGAGGGTGTTTTAGGAGGAGGAATGGTCTATATTCTCGAACTCGTATAGCGGGAGGGGACTATTTATGTTAAAACAATCCATGCATTCATTCGTTTTACTGTATCCAAAGGTATTGTTAGAAGGCTGGAAAATTGAAAGAGTTTCAGAACGTTATGAAGGCGAAAAGTGGGAAACTTTTTGGTTTCAGGTTGTTACTCCAAATGGAATGTTTCGGGTAAAAGAGTTTTTCCTCGATATAATGGAGCCAGTATTTCCAGATAGTTGTATTTCTCAAGCAAAAGGAGAATGCTTTCAATATAAATGGCTTGTGTATTGGAAAGGTGTAAATTATAAGGGAAAAGAAAGTTACGTTACATCTAGATGGAAAACACAAATTGAAGTTTCTGTTGATCGTGGATATGTAAACCAAGATGAAATGGAACGATTTCTATTTGAATTACAACCGGTAAATATGGAGCTTGGGAAAACGATATTATATACACCATTTCACCTATTAAGCTTTCAAGCGAAGAGAGGTGAAATGGGTGAGATAGGAAGATGTCGTGGGTGGAATGCTCCCGGAGACGTATCCTATGTAAAATTGCCAATTCATGAAAAGGTAAGTTGGAGACTTGAATCAGTCGGTTTTGGAAATGATGAAATACAATATGTATACTGGGATGAAGATAATGAACTATATGCACTTTGGGTTTGTCGGCATAAAAACAAAGCGTATTATCCTGTTTCTTCTTGGACAATGAATTATGGCCCAAAACAAATTATAAATGGATTAGAGTGTTATTCGCATCCTGATCGCGGGACAGTGGTATATGAAGATTTAGGTGATGAACAAATTGCATATGTATTTCGAGGGAATCCATGTACAAATTTTGAACAAGTAAAAGAACTTTTTGCCTCTTTGTAAGATAAAAAGAAAAATGAGAACGACAAAATAGATATTTCTATAATACAATAAAGAAAGATTCGATTATATGAGGAAGCGTTGGTGAAAGAATGGAGCAGCAAAGAAATGGGTTACAAGCAACTGTAGAAAGAAATGAAGATAATACGTTACAAATAAAGTGGGAAAATAATATAGAAGAAGTTCGCATTTATTGGAGTACTTCACCAGATCATATTGAAGAAAATGGAGAATTACTTGCAACGGTAAATGGAGAATCATCATGTACAATTGAAAACCCGAGTGAAAATGAGCGTCCATATTTTAGAATAGTAGGAAGTAATGGACAAGCAGTAACAGTAGCTGAGCGTAGATTGCCATTACAAGGCGCGTTTAACTTCCGTGATATGGGAGGCTATGAAACGACTGAAGGCCGTAAAGTAAAATGGGGCAAGTTGTACCGTTCTGAAGAATTAGCAGGACTAACAGAGTGGGATATCGACTATTTACAAAAGTCTGGATTAAAGTTAATTTGTGACTATCGTACAGACTTTGAAGTGAAGCATAAGCCAAACCCTGAGATTACAGGAGCTCGTCAAGTGTGCTTACCAGTTATGCAAGACTTAGCGAAAGACTTGAACATAAATGAGTTTTTCCAAGTTGGTGACCTTTCTATGTTAGGGAAACCAGGTGAATACCTTGTGAAAATGAATCAAGATTTCGTAAGTGGTAATGAGGCATTCGTGAGCTTCTTAAACTTAGCGCAAAACCCGGAAAACTTACCGTTAGTAAACCATTGTACAGCTGGAAAAGACCGTACTGGATTTGGATCAGCATTATTATTACTTTTACTAGGTGTACCAGAGAAAACAGTAATGGAAGATTATTTACTAAGTAACGGTTTCCGTGAAAAGTTAAACGAGAAAATGATGTCCTTTTTAGGTGCAAAACTACAAAACGATGAGAGTAGAGCGATATTAGGTGCGATGTTCGAAGCTCGTGCTGAGTATTTACAAGCTGCGATTAATGAAATTAAGAAGCAATATGGTTCAGTTGAAGCGTATGCTGAAAAAGCACTTGGCTTTACGAAAGAGTCGTTAGAGGAAATGAAAGTGTTATTGCTAGAGGATAAATAATGAGGGGGGAGGCTAATTGGATTAGCCTCCTGTTTCTATTATGAAATTTTTCGTTGCCTTATTATCCCTATGACAATTGGAATAACTGTCCCAATTAACAATATCGGTAAAAATAATTTTCCGAAACCGCCGCTCCATTTTAAAGCTATTGAAATGGTTTCAAATTGGATGAAAGCAAAAATAAGTAAACAGACATTTTTTAATTGATTTAACACTTTTCTACTATTTAAATAAAATTCTTTAGCATTTGACTCATCCAGTCTTTGTGGATAGTTATGAACTTCTGGAAACTTTTCTAAAGTCTGCATGAGAAGGAGTATGAATGCTCCTATTCCTGGTAGAAGTAAAAGCTCCCACTTTGATCCCCAACGATCTACAGCCCCATATGCGTTATAATGTGCGGGTACTTCCTCAGGTAATCTTCCCCAAATGATAATCAAAAAAATGATGGATCCAAAGAACAATAAATATCCAATAATATCTCCAACCCATTCACTTTTTGTTTTTCGAATTTTTATTTTAGGTCTTTCCCATGAATTTACTATATTTTTCCGCTCCCTTCCTAATAAGTAGAGTAATACAGTTCCTGGATTGCCAGTTTATAATTTGAATCTATTATCCAAATTATCTCAAATTTATAGTGTTTTCACAATTAATTATTTTTGAATAACATGACTCGTGTGTTTTACACAACTGTAAGATCTCTGGATAGTAGCTGTTTGTAAAAGAAAAAATTCGACTTAAGAGTTGATTAATGAGAAAATACAAGTTGTAAATAACGTACTAGTTGAGGAGAAAGAAACAGTAAACAAAAACATAGACAAAATTAGGCATATATAGTGAAAAGTAATTATGAAACAATATAAACCAAAAGAATTTTCAGAAATGCTTAATGTCTCTGTTAAGACATTACAAAGGTGGGACAATCATGGTGTTTTACCTGCTTACCGAAACCCAAAAGGAAGAAGATACTATACAGAAGAACAGTATAAGGAATATATGAGTATTCAAGAAGAAAATAAAGTAGGCGAAGTAGTTATTCAAATCCAGGTCAGAAAGATGATTTAGAAAATCAGGTTGAGTTTCGCAAATGCACGAGGGATAATTGTAGATAAAGTTATCAAAGGTATTGGTAGCGAATTAAACTACAAAAGAAAACAGTGGAATAAACCTGATTGACAGTTGTATGGAAAGAAATATTTCGACGATCATCATTGCACACAAAGATAGATTTGTACGTTTTGGATATGATTGGTTTGAAGAGTTTCTTCGTAAAATGGGAGTGGAAATTATGATTGTTAACAATGAAAAACTATCTCCTCAAGAAGAACTTGTTCAGGATTTAATATCTATTATTCATGTATTTAGCTGTAGAATATATGGGTTGAGAACATACAAAAAGAAAATCTCGGACGATGAAGACCTATGAAAAGAGCATATTTAATAGAAATCAAACCGACAACTGAACAAGTTAGTAAAATCCGTCAAACTATTGGGGTGTGTCGATATGTATATAACCTGTATATCTCTAAAAATAAAGAGGCATATGAGTCGGAGGGGAAATTTCTTAGTGGCTATGACTTTTCTAAATGGCTAAACAACATTCATACAAAAGAGTGTGACCAGTGGATTAAAGAAGTGTCGAGCAAAGCGGTAAAACAAGCGATTATGAATGGAGATAAAGCTTTTAAGCGATTTTTTAAAGGTTTATCTCAGTTTCCAAGATATAAAAAAAAGAGGAAGCAAGATGTGAAGTGCTACTTTCCGAAAAACAACAAAACAGATTGGACAGTAGAAAGACATAGAGTAAAAGTCCCTACAATTGGTTGGATAAGGTTAAAAGAGTATGGATATATCCCTAAAAATGCAACTGTAAAAAGTGGCACAGTATATCAAAGAGCAGGAAGATATTTTGTATCTGTACTTTGTGAAAGAGCAGAAATAAGGGTAAAACCAATGCTGAATAAAGTAGGTTTAGGGATTGATTTAGGACTGAAGGATTTCGCTGTACGTAGCGATGGAAAAACTCATAAAAATATAAATAAAACAGTACAAGTAAAAAAGATAGAAAAACGGTTAAAACGTGAACAACGCTCTTTATCACGCAAATTTGAAAATCTAAAAAAGAGAGGTGAACAACCTGTTACTAATAAAAGAGCGAATATAAACAAAAATATTCTTAGGGTGCAACAACTACATGCTCGATTAGCGAATATTCGAATAGAGTATGTAAAGTCTATTGTAACGAATGTGGTGAAAACCAAGCCAACGTTTATTACAGTGGAAGATTTGAATGTGAAAGGTATGATGAAGAATAAACATCTATCTAAAGCTGTAGCACAACAATGTTTCTATGCTTTTAAAACATGGTTATCAACGAAATGTAGGGAATATGGAATTGAACTACGGCAAGCGGACAGATTCTATCCATCTTCTAAAATATGTTCATGTTGCGGTCAAAAAAAGACAGATTTAAAGCTGTCTGACCGAGTATATACATGTGATTGTGGCAATGTAATGGATAGAGATTTGAACGCAGCGATTAACCTTTTACAAGCAAAAGAATATACAATACTAACGTAAATAGATTGTATATATGTACGGTGGGCTACATCGGAATTTACGCCTGTGGAGTGTCACAGCAAACTGTAGTAGCAAGTGATTAGCGAGGCAGGGCACGTAGAAGCAGGAATACTCTAAGAATATACATTTGTCTATATTTTTAGTAGCAGAACATCATGAAATACAAAGTTATATTATTCGACGTAGACGATACATTATTAGATTTCCCTGAAACGGAAAAACACGCATTACATAATGCGTTTGTACAGTTTGGTATGCCTACAGGGTATAGTGATTATCTTGCAAGTTATAAAGAGATTAGTAATGGGTTATGGAGAGATTTAGAAAATAAAATGATTACGTTAAGTGAATTAGCGGTAGATCGATTTAGACAATTGTTTGCACTGCATAATATAGAAGTAGATGCACAGCAATTTAGTGACGTATATCTTGAAAACTTAGGGAAAGAAGTACATCTTATTGAAGGTGCAGTGCAATTATGTGAGAATCTACAAGATTGCAAGCTAGGCATCATTACGAATGGATATACGAAGGTACAACAATCTAGAATTGGAAATTCGCCTTTAAGTAACTTCTTTGATCATATTATTATTTCAGAAGAGGTTGGTCATCAAAAACCAGCACGTGAGATTTTTGATTATGCATTTGAAAAGTTTGGGATTACGGATAAATCAAGTGTACTAATGGTTGGAGATTCGCTCACTTCTGATATGAGAGGCGGAGAAGATTACGGCATTGATACGTGTTGGTATAATCCGAGTTTGAAAGAGAATAAGGCAAGTGTTAAGCCGACTTATGAAGTGGAGAGTCTGCTGCAAATTTTAGAACTTGTAGAAGTAGCGGAAGAAAAGGTAGTTTCATTTTAATTGTGTCGATATTTGTTGATAAATCGATATTCTTTGTCGGATCGTCGATATATCGAAAAAATCGTTGATATATTTTGAATTGCTGCGGTCAATTTAGGAAAGAGCTGTGTAACAACTAGAGGTGAAAAAAGGATGTTAACGTTTTTATTTGAGTTAGACAAGAATATCCCACAGAAGGATGAGCCACGGTATGATGCTTATGTAAAGGGCTTTATCGAAGGGGATATAACGATTCGCGTGAGTGACAGCGTACTTTTTCAAAAGTCACGTATGAAGATTGCAGAGCTCGGTATTTATTTAGGACAGTGGATGGAGCAAGTGCAACACGGGCAGAATGTACATATGAATTATGAAACGCCTGACCGTGATGAGACAATTCTTAGTTTCTCCTATGAAGAGGACAATCAATGGAGAGTTTCTTCCAGTTGGCAACAATTTGAGGTTCAGGAATGTATTTCTACTACAGCATTAGTGGAGAGTGTTCAGCGTTATTTATATGAGTTAAATAAAGAACTGCGCGCGTTAGAATATCCTGTGACGTTTGATCAGTACTTAAGAGGAGAGCGGGTGATGCAGCTTTCTTACAAACGACTGTGTGATAGTAAAGCGGATACGGTGCCTATTGAGGTTTACAATGAAAGCGACAGAGTAGGCACAGTACGGGGGTATTATAAAAATACGTTGATGAGAGTGCTAGATTTCATTCCGAAAGTCGGTAGTAATATCATTTATGAAATAAAGGATAGTAAGGACAATATTCGCGTCATTGCAAAGGATGTAAGTAGGCAGCGCCAAAGAAGGATTTTAGTAACGTACATTGATCGTCATGATGCAGAGCATGAAATACTTGTATGTGACGGAAAGTTATTAGATGCAAATTTCTTATTTACCTTTACATATAAGAGGGAAGAATATGTTGTTCACAAAACTACAATTGGGATTGGAAAGTTATTACGAAAAGGATATGTAATCGCAGATTGGAACATTCGTCTTGAGGAAGATATGTATGATATTGAGATGAATGCATATGATGAGAATTATATAGAGGATCAATACTTACTATTAGGCGTATTTCATGCTGTTTTGTATGGGTGATAAATGAGAAATACCGGCATTCTTCATGGGAAGGATGCCGGTATTTCTATTTATTCTCAAAAATAAAAATCTCATCAATCGTACTATGAAGAGCCTTCGCTATATCGTGAGCGAGCTGTAAGGAAGGATTATATTTTCCTTTTTCGAGATGGCTAATTGTTTCACGGCGTACACCAACACTCTTTGCTAAATCTTCTTGTGTCATGTTCAACTTGGCGCGGTATTCTTTTATTTTCGTTACGAACGCCATGGCGCATCTTCCATTTCATCAACAGGTTTATCGTAAAAGAACATAGAGAAGCCGAACGTAAGAATGAGTGTGCCGAAAATAAGAGCGATATCAATCTCTTGTAGTGCCGGGTTTGGAAACAGCATTTCAATAAACATAATAATAGCGGTAGTTAGTAATGTAACGATAAAGGCATTGCGGCAAGATTTATTGACGATTTGTTCAAATAGTTCATCGTGTTGAACCGTTCTATACGTTGTGAAAAAAGAGAAGAAACAGAACATAGTAAACAATCCTTTGTCGTAAAAAAAGCCGAGGAAGCCAAAGAAACCGAGAAATCCTAAATATTTAATCCAAGTTGTTTTCACGATAGATTCTCCTTTCAATGTTAGAAATAATTCACGTTATGTTATAAATATATCACATATAAAAATGTATAGTAATAATAGTTTTCCAATTCTTTTCATAATAATAGTAAAAAGAGGAAATATACTGCGAAATAAAGAGGATAATATTGTAAAATGGTTGTAAGGAGGGGGAGGAAGGTATGCTAACTTGGATCATGATCGTTGTATTACTTGTAGTCATTACTGTAGTGGCGACGGTGTTAATTGGGCGAAAGGGTGATGCAAATTATAGTAAAGCGACAAAGGGGAATATTAGAAGGCTTACGATGATTTATATGATACTAGCTATCGTTTTAATCGTTGGATTAGGTCTGTATATTTATTTCAAAGGTTAAAAACTGAAAAATACAAAAATAAAAAAATATAAGTATGCTATAATATTAATATAGTTATTTGGTAATTAAGGAAGGGATTGGATGTAATGATTGAAATTACGAATGTGTCAAAAAGTTATAATGGGTCTACCTATGCAGTAAAAGATTTAAGTTTATCAGTGCCTAGCGGAGAAATCTTTGGATTTTTAGGACCGAATGGTGCGGGTAAATCAACGACAATTAAGATGATTACTGGTATTCATGGGGTGGACAAAGGGACGATTACGATTAACGGTATAGATATTATGAAAAATCCGATGGAAGCGAAAAAGACGTTTGGTTATGTCCCAGATAGTCCAGATATGTTTTTACGATTAAAGGGAATTGAATATTTAAACTTTATGGCAGATATGTATGAAGTGCCGAAAAAAGTACGCCAAGAACGAATTGAGTCTTTAGCGAAGAAATTTGATCTTTATAATGCATTATCGGATCAAATTCAAAGTTACTCGCACGGTATGAGACAAAAGATTGTTATTATTGGTGTGCTCGTGCATGAGCCAGATGTATGGATTTTAGATGAACCGTTAACGGGGCTTGATCCGAAATCTGCATATATTTTAAAAGAAATGATGAGAGAACATGCGGATAAAGGAAAGATTGTATTCTTCTCTACACACGTATTAGAAGTGGCAGAAAAATTATGTGACCGCGTCGCGATTATTAATAAGGGAAATCTGCAGTTTAAAGGGAATTTAGATGAAATGAGAGATCATTTTAAATCCAACGAATCACTTGAAAAAATGTTCTTGGAGATGACGGGCAATGAGTAAAATTTGGACGTTAACGAAAGTATTATTAAAATTAAATTATGCAGATTTTATAACAGATAAGAAGAAGCGATGGGCGTATGTATTTTCATTTGCAGCCATTTTATTTGTCGGCTTTTTACTATTTGGTTCTATCACGCATGCAATGTATGAGGGAATGATACATTTAGGGCAAGATCCAGGAATGATTATCGCAATGGGACTTGCGATTGCGAGTATATGGGTATTTTTAATGAGTATTACGAACATTTTAACTGTATTTTACTACAGCAATGACATTGAAATGTTACTACCGTTACCATTAAAACCAGCGCAAATTATTTCGGCGAAATTTTTAACAGTCTTAATTACACAATACGTAATGAGTTCATTTATTTTATTACCAATCTTTATTACGTACGGGTTAAAAAGTGGCGCATTTATTACATATTACATATATATGATTTTTATTTACTTACTCTTCCCAATTGTGCCGTTAGTATTAGCTTCGTTACTGATGACAGTTATTATGAGGTATACGAATATAGCGAAAAATAAAGACCGAGGCAATATATTTATTGGAATCGTAAGTATACTATTTATTGTAGGAATTAATGTGTTTTTACAGTGGAAAAATAAAAGCTCGTTTTCTGAAGATGCAATTGCGGATTACCTTGCAAACAACCAGTCTTCTCTTTTAGTACAAATGACAAACTATTTTCCAACTACATATTTTGGAGCAGTAGCATTAGTAGAAAATGCAAATTGGAAGGGTCCTTTATACGTAATCATCTTTGCAGTTATTTCATTTGTATTTTTTGTGTTGTTTTATTACATTGCAGAGCGTACATATTTAAAAGGGGTTATTGGACTTTCAACGAGTACAGCAAAAAAAGAAGTCATTTCAGCAGAAGGCTTACAGAAATCTACGGTACAAAGTTCACATTTGAAAGCATATGTGAAAAAAGAATTTAAAACGTTATTCCGTACACCACAATTTTTCTTAAATTGTATCGTACAAACTTTCGTTATGCCGATTATGTTGTTCTTCATTTTATTCGTGCAAGATGGGAATTTAAAATGGATCACGGGATATATTGATAATCCAAAATCAGCAGGACTTGCAATTGGTGTTGGCCTTTGTGCCTCTCTATTTTTAATGGGAAGTAACGTCATCGCAACAACTTCATTCTCACGTGATGGAAGCTCTTGGTTTGTGAATCGATATTTACCTGTAAAAGCTTCGGATATCTTTTTTGCGAAAGCAATCACGGCTTGGTTAATTAATGTAATTATTTTAGCAGTGTTCGGTATTACGATGGCAGTTGTAGCGGGAATTTCTCCAGTATTTATGGTTCTTTGGTTCTTATTAAGTGCGAACGGTTTATTGTTAATTAATTTAATCGGCACACGCTGGGATGCACAAACTGCAGATATACATTGGGATACAGAGCAGAAATTATTTAAGAGTCGCTATACAACTTTGTGGAATTTTTTAGCTAATATTTTAATAGCTTTAGTTATTGTTGCGGGAGTAGGTTTATTATACTTCTTCCTTCAAGTAGGACTGTGGGTTATGTTTATCGTTTTATTTGTAATGTTTACGATTGTAAATTATATCTTTATTAAAATTTTAAAATTAGGTGCAGAACGTATATTGTCAAATATTGAATAAATAGATAGATCCTCTGTATTCGTGCAGAGGATTTATCCATAGATGGAGGAGAAAAGGTGAAGAAAATAGCAATTGTAACAGGGGCAACTCGTCTGAATGGAATTGGTGCAGCTGTATGCAAGGTGCTTGCTCAAGAAGGGATAGACATTTTTTTCACGTACTGGTCTCAGTATGATAAAGCGATGCCGTGGGGAATGCATGACAAAGAGCCCTTTTTGTTGAAAGAGGAGATTGAAAGTTACGGTGTTCGATGTGAAATGGCAGAAATCAACTTATCGCAGTCGTATTCGCCCAATCGTTTGTTTTATATGGTATCAGAACGGTTAGGCGATCCATCTATTTTAATTAATAATGCAGCGTATGCTACTCATACGAGAATTGAAGAATTAAATGTAGAACAGTTAGATAAACATTATACAGTAAATGTTCGAGCTACTATGTTATTAAGTTCATTATTTATAAAACATTATGCAAGCAAGGCGAGTGGCAGTATTATTAATCTTACTTCAGGGCAGTCACTCGGGCCAATGCCTGATGAACTAGCATACGTAGCGACGAAAGGGGCAATTGAAGCATTTACAAAATCAGTAGCACCAGTTGCGATGGAGAAGGGGATTACAGTAAATGCTGTTGATCCAGGACCGACGAATACAGGATGGATTACAGAGGAGCTGAAGCATCACTTAGTATGGAAGTTTCCACAAGGTAAAGTAGGAGAACCGGTGGATGCTGCGCGCTTAATTTCTTTTTTAGTCAGTGAAGAAGCAAAATGGATTACGGGGCAAGTTATTCATTCGAATGGTGGTTACTCATAAATATATTATGTTAACAATTATTGAGAAACAAAAAAACGAAAGAAAATTTTATTTTTTTGTGTAAATAAAATGTCAAGAAAGATAAAAATTTGATAGAAGAGTATATCGTTATATAAGGATCGTAATTCTTCATATGACAATATACTCTTTTTCTTTTAGTAAAGAGAAGAAAAATGAAGTAGAAGAAACTCGAATATTCGAATTGATTTATCATTTTTTGTACGTATTATTATGAAGATTACTGTCGGAAAGATGGTAATTCGTATGAAAAGGGATTTTTTAAGGGGAAATCGAATCGTAAAGGGGAGGATAAATAAAGTAAACATAGGGGGATTTATATGAAAATGAAAAAGGTCGCTATCGCATCGATAACAATTGGTACAATGCTTACTATGGCAGCTTGTAGTCCATCAGCAGATAAAGAAACAGAAAAGAAAGAGCAAGTAACAGCGCAAAATGAAGGAGAAGTAAAAACGACAAGTGCAGATGAAGCGTCAAAAACAACGAAAGATACTGAAAAAGAAACAAATACTTCTTCAAATGAAAAAACAGATAAAGATGCCAAAAATACGAAAGAATCATCAGGAACAGAAAGTAACGGTAAAACGTCAACTCAAAACGAGAATGTAAAAACAAAAGAAAAAGAGACGACAGGAAAAACAAATGATCAAACGACTAGTGGGAAAACAACAGATCAAAGTACAAGTGCAAACTCAGACGGAAAAACAACGAAAGATCCGAAGAAAAACGTAGCGGTGAAAACAAATGTAAAAGAAGTTGCGGCATTAATTGATAGCTTAGACAAGCAATTAGCTGCTAATCCGAAATTAGAAACAGTAAATAAACTTGGAAAACAAATTAATGCAAAGTGGGATGTAATTGAGAAAGAGTTAGAAACATCACACCCAGCTGAATCTAAAACAATTGGACAAAGTATGTATCCGTTAATTGTAGGAGCGGAGAAAGAAAAGATAGATATTAATAAAATGAAATCATTAACGACGAAAACGAAAAAAGATTTAAATCAATTATTAACAAAACTTTCGTAGTTTCAAAAGCCTACTTGTGGGAGTAGGCTTTTTTTATGTGGAGAGTGTAATGAAGGTTTATGGGAATCATAATGAAAAAGGATGGTGATAAAAATGACAATAGATCGAATTTGTACAATTGGGCCAGCAAGTAATAATAAAGAAACGTTAGCGCAGTTAATAAGCAATGGTATGAAAATTGTTCGGCTAAATTTATCACATGGAACGCATGAAAGTCATAAAGATATCATTCGTTTAGTGAAATCGTTAGATGATTCTATTAAAATTTTAGGCGATGTACAAGGTCCTAAAATAAGGTTAGGTGAAATAAAAGGAGAACAAATTACACTTCAGGCGGGAGATTCTTTTATTTTGCATACGCAACCAGTTACAGGGAGTAGTACGGAAGCAAGTGTTGATTATGAAGGAATCGCGAATGATGTGAAAGTTGGAAGTAGAATTTTAGTTAATGATGGTGAAGTTGAGTTAATCGTTGAGAAAGTAAGTACGGATAAAATAGAAACGAAGGTGAAAACAGGTGGTAATATCTCATCTCATAAAGGGGTGAACTTACCAGGCGCAATCGTTCGTTTACCAGCTATTACAGAGAAAGATAAAAAAGATATTCAGTTTCTTTTAGAAGAAAGTGTTGATTTTATTGCATGTTCTTTCGTAAGAAAACCTAGTCATATAAAAGAAATACGAGATTTTATACAACAGTATAAAGAAACGTCACCTAATTTAATTGCAAAAATAGAAACGATGGAAGCGATCGAGAATTTTCAAGATATATGTAAAGAAGTAGATGGAATCATGATTGCAAGGGGAGATTTAGGAGTTGAGTTACCGTTTCAATTTATTCCGCTCTTGCAAAAAATGATGATTCAGGAATGCAATCGAACGAATACATATGTTATTACAGCGACCCAAATGCTTCAATCTATGGTAGATCATTCGATTCCAACAAGGGCTGAGGTAACTGATGTGTTTCAAGCTGTACTGGACGGAACGAATGCTGTTATGCTTTCTGCTGAAAGTGCTTCAGGAGAGCATCCAGTTGAAAGTGTGAGTACACTACGTCTCGTTTCTGAATTTGCTGAGCATGTGAAACAAGACGGTCCTTTTGTGATGAAAGATGTACTGGAATTGCTGCATAAATCTTTGGGTGAGTGAAAAATAAAAAGAGGGCGGATATGTATCCGTCCTCGTGTGTTTCATTCTATTCTTGCTCTTGCTCATCCAAAATCTTTTCAAACGCAGCAGATACTTTTTCAAATTCCTCGTCATTCTCAATGTATGAGAATTCACTATCTTCTTCTACTTTTAAAAAGAAAATATCAATGTCTTCCTCGGTTTCTGTTTGAATGTCTTCAACAAAGGCAACTGCAATATATTCAGCGCCTTCGACATCCATCGCTCCAAGCACTTCTACTTCTTGCTCTTCGTTATTCTCATCACTAAGCGTAAACACTTCGCCAACTTCAATATCAGACATATTCATTCTCCTCCTGTCCAACTCTAATAAATAGAGTGTTTAAACTGCATACATACTAATATATCTTTCCATGAAAAACCAATTTCATACATAAGAGAAATGAAATTCTACTTTTTTCGTATGAGTATGCAGCTATAAGGAGCGCATGTTATCTTATTCAATCCATTCAACAATTGCATCCATAGTCTGTCTTGTTTTATCACGTTTTGGCTCTTCTTTACGGTAACCAAAGGCAACCATAACAGATACTTCAAAGTTATCTCCATTGACAATGCCTTCTTGACGAAGTAAAGAATCTACTTTCTCTTTATCAAATCCTTCTATTGGACAAGAATCAATCCCGATTTGAGCTGCGCTCGTCATCATATTCCCTAAAGCAATATAAGTTTGCTTAGATGCCCAATCAAATACAGCACGATCAGATTGTAATAAGTTAAAATCTGTTTCCTGGAACTTTTTGAAGAATTCATATCTAATTTTTTGCGCGTCTTCAGGTAATTCAATAATATCATTCATCATATGTTTAATATAATCTGCATCATAATGCATATCTTTAATATTTCTTGAAAGAACAATGACAAAGTGGCTAGCTGTTGCAAGTTGCCCACCAGCGCCCCATGAATATGGTCGTAGTTTTTCTCTTAATTCTTTATTTTGTACGACAACAAATTTCCAAGGTTCATATCCGAAAGAAGAAGGAGATAATCTTCCTGTTTCTAAAATAAATTTAAAATCCTCTTCTGAAATTTTTTGCATAGGATCGAACGCTTTACATGCATGTCTGAAATGAAAAGCCTCCATAATTTTTTCTTTTGTAATTTGATTTGTATTTGTATTTTTCATAAAAGTTCCTCTTTTCATTAATTTATTTTGTAACCAAATTATATTTTTAAAGTAACATAGAAACAAGTACGCACATTTATGTGGTATAGTATCAAAAAAGATACTAATGTTAAGGGAAGGGATTTATTATGGATTGTTCAAACGAAAATAATGTGAATTACCCATTTTTAAATAAATATTCTTGTCCAGTTGAAGCGATGGTTGAGGTTATTGGCGGAAAATGGAAAGGGGTTATTTTGTATCATTTATTAGATGGTACAAAGAGATTTAATGAATTAAAAAGATTAAAACCTAATATCACACAAAGAATGTTAACATTGCAGCTAAGGGAACTCGAAGCGGATGGCATTATACATCGTGAAGTGTACCGTGAAGTACCTCCAAAAGTAGAATATTCGCTAACGGAGCTTGGTGAATCACTTCGTCCAATGATTCTATTAATGATGGAGTGGGCGACTCATAATATGGAGAAAGTTTTGGAGAGTAGGAATGCACAAAATAATAGTAAATAGTTGAATTTGGTATAGTAGAGAGAACGGATGAGAAGTGATGTTAAGAAATAATATTATTGCACTGCTGATTCCTCTTTTTATTGGCGTTTTCAGGTGGTTATTATCAAATTTCACAAATATATTAAATACGCGTAGTTTTGAGTAGAGTGTAATTATTTTATGTAAACTAATTATTGAGTTGCTCTCATCTATATAAAAACTTGTATACGTAATTCTATAATGGTAGGAAGGCACTTTTAGTTTAATACATAATACATCCATTGCTTTTAGGGAACAGTAATTCAAAACTTAAAACAATGGAGGTTATACTAATGCAAAAAGTACTTTTTTCTTTCTTTTGTATATTTTGTTTCGTAATTGGAAGTTCTTTCACTGTTCATGCTTTTTCTCCAAAGCAGTTGCCGGTTTCTCAAACGTCAGATCGATGGAAAATAGAAATTAAGAAACCTGATAAAAAAACTAGTTTAGTTACATCTAAAAAGGATGTTTTTGATACGTATGGTTTCGAGGTTCAAGATATTGGGAAGGACGCTTATCATGTAACCGTTGAAGTATTTCGAAATGAACCACATTCTCGAACGAAGTATGAACTTTTCACTTCTAAAAAAGATTATGTGTTAAGTAAAGAAATTGCTTTTAATCATGCGAATTTTCCTATATCCGTTCAGTCTAATGAACTTGAAGTTATTATAACTTGGCAAGAAAAGCCTTCTAAAGTGTTGGAAAATGGACAAAAAGACTGTGAGGCGGAAAGAAAGTATAAACAGACATTTATATTTAAACAAAATTAAATTGTGCGAAAAAACTCCATTATTTTTAATGGAGTTTTTTATTTTAACATTTACATTTTGAAGACACTTCACAATCATAACGTAGTAGGCGTATTAAAATACTTATTTAGTGTATTGTCTTTTAAAGAAGAAAGCGGAACCTTTACCTCACTACCTTCCTTCATATTCCGCAGCATAGCGGTTTCTGTACTAAGTTCTTCTTCCCCAATAATAAGCACATAAGGGATATTCTCTTTATTTGCATAATTAAGGGCGCGTTTTAATTTGCGTCCTGCTAGTTCAAGTTCGATTTTTAAGGAAGTGGTAGAACGTAATTGCTGAGCGATTTGTAAGCATTGTAATTCTGTTCCGAGCGGGATGATAAATATATCCGCTGTAGATGATACTGTTTCTTTCTGTGATAGTGCTGTATAAATAACGTCTAAACCGAATGAAATACCGACTGTTGGATAGTTCATGTTATCGCCACGGAATGCTCCAATAATATTATCGTAACGACCACCGCTACCGATGCTAGATGTAATCGAGCCATCTTTTAAAAAGATTTCATATACAGTACCTGTGTACATTGTGAGTCCTCGTGCTAAAAATGGATTAAATATCGTATTCTCATTTATTCCAAGAGCGATTAAATATTGCTGTAATTGTTGTAATTCGTTTACCCCATCTGCAACGAGTGGATTATTGAAAGCTTCTTTAAAGTCAGCAATTGAAAGCTGTAGACAAGATAATACGGTATTACATATCGTATCAGCCATTTCTTCAGAAATTCCGCGCTCAAGTACATCTTTCCGTACACCATCAATCCCAATCTTTTCGATTTTGTCTAATGATAAAATGACGTCACTCGTTCGTTCAGTAGGGATGTTAATAGACTGGAGAATACCGTTCAACAATTTTCGGTTATTATATTGGATCGTTACTTCTAAGTTTAACGTTCGGAACAGTTCAAACGCCATGCTCATAAGTTCCGCTTCTGCCATGACAGATTCAACACCGACAATATCAACGTCACATTGTATAAACTCACGAAATCTCCCTTGTTTAATAGGGCCATCTCGAAATACTTTCCCAATTTCATACCGTTTAAAAGGAAGGCGTATGTTTGGATTCATTGCCACAACTTTTGCGAATGGAATTGTCAAATCGTAACGTAAGGCAAGTGCGCGTTTTCCTTGATCCTGAAGTGTATATATTTCTTTTAATATTTCATCACCACCGCCGTACTTGTAAGACATAAGCTCATACATATTTAATGTCGGCGTTTCTAACGGTTTACATCCGTATCGTTCAAACGTGTCTTCGCACGCTCTTTTAATTTTATTTCGTAGTACTTGTTCCTCTGGTAAATAGTCTTTCGTTCCTTTTACATTTCTCATTTCCATTGTAATCACTCCTTTTTAAATTAAAAAAAGCTATGCAGGTATAAAAATACCCACATAGCTTTATGAACGCTTCGTGGGTCAACAGGAAAAGCCCTGTACCCACGAAGAAAAATTTTTCTTCGGATACACGGCGTTACGTATGATGATGAAGTTGGAAAGAAGTATTAAAATTTTGCATTACAAATCTCTCCTTAACATAAGTTTTTCCAAATTATATCAGATGATTTTTGAATTATCAATATTTTTAGTTTTGAAATATACGTGAAGTTATGTAGGAGAAATGGAAAAGGGTGTATAATAAAACTTAATAATATGAAATAACTTTTTTAAGGAGAACGTTATGAAAAAAGATAAAACAAATGCGATGCGAATATTAGATAAAGAAAAAATTGAATATTCGATGATGTCATATGATCCAGACGATGGAAAAATTGATGGCGTATCAGTAGCCGAGAAAATTGGACGAGAAGTGAGAGAAGTATATAAAACGTTAATCGCTCAAGGGAATAGTAAAAATTACCATGTGTTTATCATCCCGGTAGATGAGGAACTAAATTTAAAAGCTGCCGCAAAAGCAGTAAGTGAAAAGAAAATTGAAATGATTCCTGTTAAAGATATTACGAAAGTGTCAGGATATATTCGCGGCGGCTGTTCACCAGTCGGAATGAAAAAGTTATTTTCTACATGTATCGATGAAAGCGCCCAATCGCTTGAAACGATCATTGTAAGCGGCGGGAAAATCGGTATACAAATTGAGCTTAAAGTGGATGACTTGGCGAAAGTGACGAGAGCGCAGTTTGGTGAGATAACGAAATAATGATACATAGGGAAAGAAGTTCTAGTTTTATTTAATTTAGATAAAGATTTATAGGATAGTTAGTCCATTATGAGGGCGGATTATCCTTTTTTATTTACAAACTGGATAAACCAAATAAAGATTGAATGTTCAGTTTGATATAAACATATAATCTGAATCGTTTGTTTGGATTTTTGGGGACGACAAAGCCTCGGTGCGAGGACTTTAAATAAACAAGCAGAGTTACTCTTAAAGATAGACAAGTGACGGGAGAGTGTTTAATAGGGGTTCAAGAAATACCCAATCTTAGCTAGATGGGCATGGGGTGCTACCCTTGAAAGAGGATGTAGTGATTAATCATAGTTTATTGGGTTCTTCTTGGTTGATAGTAGTATAACATTATCATTAGTGATCCTAAATGTGATTATTCGTATATATTACCTTGGTTTTGTTATGTTTATATCTATGTTTTCTCTGCTTATAGATGGTGCATAACTTGAAATTGTATAATGTCTTTCCATAAATATTCCCTCATTGAGTAGAAGGAACGCCTATACTAGGAAATGAAAAAAGGGATATTTTAACAATGTAACCGGATTTTATAGTAAAATAGGTATCATGGTATAAATGTACGTTTTAGATATGAGCCCAATGAAACATAGGCTTATAGAATTGAGAAAGACCTAAAAACAAATAAGTTATATATTTTAAGACGGTAATACTTTAAGTGGTATATTTAGGGAATTAAGTAACTTAAATGATTTAAGATTCAAACTATGTAAAAGTTAAAGTATATGACTAAGGAAAAGAAGGTTTTGTAGTGTGCCACACATTCAAGAATTAATTCTTACATAGGAGTGCTTATATGAAAATTTTGAAGCATGTAATATTAGTATTATGTTTCTTATGTCTAAATGGTTGTAATCAAGAAAATGGAGCTGAGGTACAAGAATATATAAAAGAAAAATACGGTATTGATGTTGTTGTAACAGATTGGAGCCCGATAAATGAAAATAATGGTGGTAATACCTACCATACTGTACAAGAAAAAAATAACAAATATCTAAAATTCCGAGTAAAGGTACAAGGTCTCCTCTATTCGTATCTAGTAGGTGATGAATACCAATATGGGAAAAAAACATTTGAGGAATATAAGAAATTCAAACCAACTCTAGAAGAAATAAAAAAATTAGGATACGTGGAATCTGAAATGGAAAATCCTCTTCAATATATATTAGATAATAAAGATCCAGATGAAGGAAAACCTACTAATAAATTATTATTAACTTTGCAAATGATTAACGAGATTGACTTTAGCCAATTGAATTCCGTAGAATTAGATCGTTTATATGCTCTATTTCAACTCATTCAGGAGAATAATAAAAAGATAACAGAACTAGAGATTAAGGATCAAAATGGTAAATCTTTAGGTGGTCCTTTTAAAAATGTGCAAGAAAAGATAACAAAAGAAGAACTGTTACGAACAATGAAATCTACGATGTCAGATGTCATAAACAAATATTAGTAAAATTGGATTAGAGCGCAGCACAGTAGGGGCAAGATTATATGAAATGCAAAACGATTGATTCGCAATTAATAAAATCACTCTATAATCTGGCCCAATTGCTGAAAAATATGACCGGTATTTTTATAGCACTCTATTATTTCTGTACAAAAGGAGATTTTATGAGAGGGATATCGTCAGGTTTTTAGAAAATTCCCAGGTTAAGAGTATGCAAATTTTTATGTGGATTTTCAGCTAATTCAGTAACAAACGAGAATTTTAAAACTGAGCTAGGATAGGAATGTATAAAAAATACATGGATCCATGTAAAAAAAGAAGGTTCTCTTGTGAGAATATGTTTTCCTCTTTTCATTGATGCCGATAATGAGACGTTTTGATAACCTCACATGAATACTCCATTCATGTGAGGTTATCAAAATTGTTTTTGCTGATGGTATAATCAAAATCATGGAGGGATATTATGTTGATTTTTTATGTAATACCATTGTTTCTTATATCCGGTATTTCAATATTTTTATTTTTCTTATCTGTTTCACCCAAAATTAAGGCTAAAAATTTATCATTGATAATAATCTGTTTAGCGATAAATGTACTTACAATTCCAATTTCTTGTTTGGTAGGTTCGTTTGTTTCTTATAAACATGAGGCGTCAACAGAATTTATATATAATAATCCACTTTATTTTTGGAAAGGATTTTTCTTTATTCAAATAATACCGTTTTTCGTGCTATTTGTGGCTTTGATATGGTGGTTTATCCGTAAGGGTAAAGAAAAAATCGAAACATAGAATTTTAAAATAACTTCCGCTTTCGAAAACTATATAAATAAGCTGTTCACTGGAATCTCATAGAAAACTATGGTGAGATGCAATGTTTGATTTTGAAGTACTTCAAAATCTTAGCTAGATGGCCATGTATCGGTACCCCACAATAAAAAGGCAGGGACATATCAAATATGTCCCTGCCTTTGATTTTAGAGACATGTTTCCTAACAGTTGATTTTGTTAACGAAAGTCGACTTTAAATCCATATTTTGTGTGAAATAAAAGCATATAATAAAAGTATGAGGTGATGATGTGAAGGAGATAAACATTCATAAAGTAATTGCGGATAAGAGAAAAGAAAAGGGAATTACACAGGAAGAGTTAGCGGCGTATATCGGTATTACGAAGGCGTCTGTTTCCAAATGGGAGACGGGGCAGAGTTATCCGGATATTACATTTTTACCACTGCTAGCATCGTACTTTAACCTAAGTATAGATGAACTAATCAGTTATAAACCGCAAATGGAACAGGAAGATATTAAAAATTTATATCATAGACTAGCGGAAGCTTTTAGTGAAAAACCATTTGATGAAGTAATGATGGAGTGCAGGAAAATCATAAAAAAATATTATTCTTGTTTTCCATTATTAATTCAAATAGGAATACTTTTTATTAATCATCACATGTTAACGGAGGACACGGATAAAAGAATTGAAATGTTAGAAGAAGCAATGTATCTCTTTAGCAGGGTTCAGGAAGAAAGTGATGATGTTTCTCTTGTGAAAGAGGCGGTATCGTTTCAAGCAACTTGCTATCTTATACTCAATAAACCGAATGAAGCATTGCAATTGCTTGGTGAAACGATACGTCCTAACGTTCCAGAGGAAGATTTAATCGCACAGGCGTATCAAATGCTTGGAAATACTAAAAAGGCGAATGAAATAATGCAAATTAGCATGTATCAACATTTAATACAACTCGTTGCGACAATACCGAATTATGTAGTAGTAAATGCCTCAAGCGTTGAAAAAGTAGAGGTGATTTTGAATAGAGCTTTTATGTTAATAGATATATATGAAATAGAAACATTACATCCTAATATGACTTTAAAAGTATACTATGCTGCTGCGCAAGTATATTGTATGCAAGGGAATTTTGAAAAGGCGTTAGAAATGTTACGTAAATATGTAACGGTTTGTGCGGCAAGCTTCACAGTAAATAGTCTGCATTTACACGGTGATTCCTATTTTGATGCGATTGATGGATGGTTTGCAGAGTTTCCACTCGGCGCTAAAACAGTTAGAAATGAAGAGATTATAAAGCGAAGTATGTTACAAAGTATTGCAGAGAATCCAGTTTTTGCTCCAATGAAAGATGTAAGAGAGTATAAAAATATAATAACGAGTTTGAAATTTAAATTGGATATAAAAGAATAGGGGGACAAAATGATGACTTTTGATGAATATGAAGTAGCGATCAATAGTGAGTTTACTTTGCAAGGTACACTCACTAAACCGAAAGCTGACGGGAAGTATGCGGCTATTGTCATTATCGCGGGATCTGGAGAGATTGATCGTGATGGAACGATCGTACCACTAAAGCTTGAGGCGAACATATATAAAGATTTAGCGCATGTAATGGCGAGACTTGGGGTAGTGACGCTCCGCTTTGATAAACGCGGAGTAGGAAAGAGTGACGGAGAATTTCTGAAGACTGGAATGTGGGATTTAGTTAGTGATATAGAGTTTACGATTACGTATTTAAAAGAACAACCATTTGTTAATCCGGAAAATATCATTTTAGCTGGTCATAGTGAAGGCTGTATGTTAGCAACTGTAGTAAATGCAAGAACACCAGTTAATGGACTCATCCTTCTTACAGGAGCTGCGGAATCGTTAGAAGAAGCTACGAAAAGACAAAGAGAGATTGCTTATAAAGAATTAAAAGAACAAAAAGGAATAAAGGGAAAACTAATGCGCCTTCTCAATGTGGAGAAACGTGGAGAAAAGCAGATGGAAAAAATAAAAGAGAAAATGATGAATACAGAAAAAGATACGATTAAAGTTGGTTTTAAACCGATGAATGCAAAATGGTTTAGAGAGCATTTTCAGCATGACATTTATAAAGACTTACAACAAGTAACATGTCCAGTGCTAGCTATCGCTGGTGATAAAGATATTCAGGCTGACCCTGAAAGAGCTAAGCGGATCAGTGATTATGTGAAAGGTGATTCTGAAGTATATGTAATAAAAAATATGGATCATAGTTTGAAAGTTTTTGAAGGTGAGTTTAAAGCATTAGATTTTAAAAAGAATTATGAAGAAGGAGCAAGAAAGCCACTTCATCCAGAGCTGGAAGAAATAATTATAAATTGGATGGCATCATATTTTATCCCAGGTAGTAGGACTCTTACATCAAAATTAGGTGAATATGAGGAAGATGGAAGGGAGAGTAACTGCCTATAAAAGACGGACTGGTGTGGGGGGAATGGTAGGTGTAAGTACTTCTGTAGTTTCAAACATATTCCCCTGATTGTAGGTTCTATAAATACCCTATAAATAATCCAGGCTATTTAATATTAGGAGGAAGCCAACTATACACATAATCCATGACAGAGCTGATCCTGTACTATTAGCGATTTTCACTCGAATTCTCTCGAGAGGTTTTTGCATCCATCGACCAAACAGGAGATAGAAGAGAAACAGCAAGAGAGAGGGCAATACCATGATCAAGTTGTATCCAGCTAAAATAGAAGACCATTCTACCCATGATAGATTAGACGTAGTCAGTATACCAATTGCCGCAAAATAAGGAAATGCAGTACCCGCTTCAATTAATGTAGTAGTGAATCCTAGTGCAATCATTGAAAAAATACTTTTTGTTTTTGGTGAAGGGATCTCTGAATTTTTCTTAGGTGGAATATAGAAGCTTGCAATGAATAATATGACACCAATAATGAAGAACGACCAGCTTACGATTCGGTTTTGAAATAAGCTAGAAATAAACTTAAACAAAAAATCTAATCCTAACATGAGTGAAACGCCAACAGCAAAATAAAATCCTGCTACCGTCAATAAATAAACGAATAAACGTTTCGTGAGACGCTCTTTATCTGTTAAAAGTAGATATATTGTTACTCCTATTGTAGTAGGGCTTAGCGTGTCTAATATAGCTAATCCGCCTATTAGGAGAAGTTGCTCTGTACCCATTGTGCTTTCCCCCTTATTCCGGCTCAGGATTATTTTTTTTAGTCATAAAAATGGCATATGCCTCGTTCATAAACTGAAGCACATCTTGATCGATTGGATATAAACTAAGTTTCTCTGATTGTTCGGGAGCCATCCTTATCTCCCAAAGCTTATTTAGAAATTCATCCTCACCTTCAAATTCTTCTAAGCGTTTTTCCTCCATTCGTCTTATGATATTTTGAACTTTCGTTGCTTTTGGGCCATCCTTCATATAACGCTTTAACTGGCCGATGAGAGCAATCCATTCGAGTGAATCAGAACAGTCACTTGCCATTTTAGGAACCTTTTCCAATAGTTTTATTTCTTTTTCTTTAAATACAGATTCGCGATAATACTGTTGTATTTCTTTATCTTTGCTGGATAATTGCATGATTTTTTGAATCGCGATCCAGCTTTCTTCTCCCTCTAACGCAATTCCATTTATCATTTCTCGTAAGGATAATTCTATTTTCTTTAAATTTTTCTGCTCATTTATTACATAAGATAATTGGCTCTTTAAACTATCCGACCAATCCCACTCATTGAAGTCGAGCATATGTTTAATCTCTTGTAACGGAAATCCAACCTTTTTTAAAAATTGAACTTGCTGAAGTTTTTTTATTTCTTCATTTGTATATAAACGATGGCCACCCTCTGTTTTGGATGCTGGTTTTAATAATCCGATTTTATCGTAATAACGCAGTGTTCTTACTGTAACGCCTGTCAGTTCTGCAACTTTATTAATGTGTATCAACTGATAAACCTACCTTTCTGTACGTTAAGATTTTATCTTTAACGATTATTTTCTTATTTCGCATCTAACCTTCTTTACTAAGAAGATTTTTAAGTAAGTAGCCTGCTCCTAATCCAATTAGTGCACCAGGAAATCCATGATCCAGTAGCAGTCCAATACCTGCACCTATAATGACACATCCATAAATAATAATATCGCCCTGTTTCATATGAAAACCTCCTATTTTTCTAATTTCTTTTATGAAATTGCTAAATAGTAGCTACTTAACAGTATATAAAATGACCCAACGTCAACTTCAAGTGTTTTTGATTATTATTAATACATTTATATAAACCTTTAAAGCGCCCTCTAACGGAAGATTTAATTTCAAAATATTTTGCGGGCTTATCGTTCCAAAATATTTATACTAAAATATATAATACGGGGGTGTGGTTAATGGGTAGAAAGATTAGTTTTAATAAAGTTATGTATTTATTTTGGGAGAAAGGTCATAAGCTGAGCTACTCTCTACGATAGTTTTTGAGGTAAGGATGCACTATTTAAACTAGCTGTGGAACATTATAAAAACTTTGGTGCCTTAGCATACAAAATTCACGTATTGTTCTTGCTATCCTGAGGTGAAATTGGAGGGAATGTCTTTTGAGAAGCATGCCTGTAAAGTTATTTTTTAAATCAATCCTATTTTTTTTCTTATGCGGTATTGTTGTTTATTCTATATTTCAGATTATGTTTGTCTGGAGTGCTTCGACAGGATTAGGAAGGGATGATATAGTCGGATTTTCTGATAATAAGTATGTAATTGGTCGTCCACCTGTTAGCTATAATTTATATAAAAAAGATAGTGGGGAAACTATATTAGATAATGTTATTGGTTATAAAAAAGGAAAAACGAAAAGCTATGTTCGGAATGAAATCGAATTTGTAGTGATAAATGAGATAAAGGGTAGCTATGAATTGTATAAAATAGAAAAGGCTTCAGAAAAGGATATAGAACGGCTGAAAGAAATGCAGAAATTAGAATAAAAGGGGCTATTTGAAGGATAAAAATGCTATTGGGTTGAAATAAAATTTAATAAAATACTAACTTCAGAATTTTTCATTTTTAACAAACTTAATTGGAATTTTACAAATGCACACATATTATTGTTAAATCTAAAAAATGGTTTAGACTGATAACTGAGTTTTATTTCATGAAAAAAGTCAGCATAAAAATAAAGCATTAGGAGTTCAGTCCCATGTCTATCAAACTAATTAAAGTTTCTTTTTCAGGGATAGAAAGGAAATGAAATCATGGAAAAATCAATAAATAGTGAATTGATTGGAATGTTTATCTTTAATGAAACTTTACATACATATGAACAAAACGAAGGAAAAGTACATTGGGAATTGGATGTTAGAAATGAGCGTGTACAAGTACATGAAATGCTGAAAAGAGCAGAAAAGCTTTATGTATGTTTAGAGGAATTTGATAAAAAAGCTAAGCTTGCTATAGCGGAAGAATTAATAGAGTATAAAAATGATTTTTGGCCTGAATATGATGAGAATGATGAACATTTAGATTGGGATGCTGTAGATGCAGGAGAATATGATATGACGAAAGAAACATTTGAGCAATCTATTACTCTTATGGACATTGTAATGAGAGAAAATGATATATATTGTGAATACAATGATGGAGATGTATTTGGTGGCCATAGAATCCATGCTTCTTTTGACAATGAGTACAATTTATTAGCTGCAGAGATTTAGCTTTGAGAGATGCAAGTGAAAAGGATTGATTACTATAATCAATCCTTTTTTTCATTATTATAAGATAACGGTGAAATAATAGGGAGAAAGTTTCATAGTTTTAATACGGTCCCCACTCAATATTCACGCCAACAATAAGAAAAATAAGTCCAATAATAAACCAAATGAATGCAAGTGGAGCCATAAATCGAATCCATTTTCCATAAGAAATACCGCTCGCTGCGAGAACGCCCATTAAAACACCGGAAGTTGGATTGAGGCAGTTCACTACACCTTCGCCGAGCATAACAGCTTGTACTGTAACTTGGCGTGTAATGTGCATGAAATCAGCTAACGGAGCTAATATCGGAATAAAAATAACAGATTCACCTGTACCGGATGAAATAAGGAAATGTAATGCGGCACTACTTACATACATACCGATTACGCCAAATACCGGGCTTTGTCCTTCGAGAGACTGTGCGAGTTGGTTAACGATTGTATCAAGTAATTTTCCTTGTTCTAAAATGACTGAAATACAACGAGCCATTCCGACGATCAAAGCACCGTATATGAGATTTTGGCAGCCTGCTAGAAAAGTAGAAGCGATATCGTTTGCTTTCATACCACCTATTATTCCAGCTGTAATTGCGATGAAAATAAAAGTAGCAGTCATTTCTGCGTCTGTCCAATGTAGACGAAAAGCGCCGATTAAAAATGCAATTAATGATAAAGCTGAAACGAGTAAAATTAATTTATGACGTATTGTCCAAGGAACTTCTGTTTTCTGCGCTTCTTTTTCACTTGAAAGAGCATTACTTGGAAACCAGTTATCTCCGAGTATGCTTCCTTTATTCGAATTTTTTAAGCGTTTTACGTACCAATTAATATATAGAATGGTAGCAAGTAAAAAAGAGATATAAATTGCTGTGCGTAAACCAATTCCTGAAAACATTGGGAGTTCCGCGATTTTTTGTGAAATGCCTAAAGGTGAAGGAGATAATATAGTAGCATTAAAACCAGCATAAGTACCTAAATAAATAATGGCTACGCCGACGATAGCGTCCCATTTTAATGTGCGGGCAACGATGATGCCGATAGGGATAAAGCCGATAACTGAGTTAACGATAATGCCAGTCGTTCCGAGAATGGAAAAGAGTGCGGCGACAATACATATGAAAAGTAATTGCTGATTACGAAATTTGTTAATAACATGATAGATTAAACCGTCAAGAGCACCTGTTTTTTCAAGAATAGCAATAGCGCCACCCGTAAATAAAATTAAGAAGATGATCGGAGCAGCAAGTGTCATTCCTTTTTCAATAGCGGTAAAAAAAGAAACAAATCCTACTGGCGATTGTGGAACAGAATGATAACTTCCTGGTATTGTCGTTGTGACAGTCCCGTTTGTAACTCTTTTAAATTCTCCAGCAGGAACGAAATAAGTAGCTATTGCACATAGTAAAGCAATAAAAAATAGTAGTACATACGCATCAGGCATTTTAAACTTTCGTTTACTAGGTTGTTTTTTTACTTCAGTTTGTAATTGCATAAAACCCCTCCTTTTTCACTTAATTAATTTTTAATATTCTGAAATTTATCTGTGAAATAGATTATAATAAAGGTGGCTTCGTAAGGCAATAGTTTTTCTGTCCTTTTCCCGCACATACAAATTCTTGCAACATTAGACAGGGAAACGAAAATAATCCAAGAATATGTTAAATAGAAAGAATAAGGAAAAGAGGGGGAAAAATGTGGAAAACTACGGATTTATGTGATGAGTTTGAAAAAGAATTGCAAATATGTCGCCAGTCTTTTCGATCTTTTGGGAAGAAAGAACAATTTCACGGGAAAATTGCAACGGTGAAAGTGAAGGATGATAATGTACTAGTGAAAGAAGGATTGCAAACACTACCAGAAGGAACGGTATTAGTTGTTGATGGCGGTGCGTCTACGAATTGTGCGTTACTTGGTGATAATTTGGCAGCTATTGCGGAGAAAAGAAAGCTGGCAGGGATTATTGTAAATGGATATGTTCGTGATTCTAGTGAACTAAAGAATATTAATATTGGTATTTTAGCGTTAGGAACGATGCCAAATAGAAGTGTAAAAGAAGGGAAAGGCGAGAAGAATATTTCATTGCAATTTGGACAAGTAGAATGGAAGCCGAATGAATATGTATATGCGGATGAAGATGGCGTCATTATTAGTGAAAAGAGTTTGCATCGTTAAAGGTTAGTAAGTTACTATTCTTAGAAAATAAATCCGATAAAGCATGGACAAAATTCTTTGTCAATAGTAAAATAATACAGAAATTTAAAATTAACAGAATGTATAGGTTTATCGTTTTACGATAACTTAAATGGAAGTAAGTTGTGCCTAGAAAAGTGAATGTTATCACAATGATACGTTCATGAACAAAATTATTTTTCCTATACAAATATAGCCGCGAATGATGCGGGTCGGAGGTGTTGCACAGTTTGTTCGACACTTACAAAAAAAGAGTGTCAATTGCACGCCCTTGAAGGGCCTTTTTTTGTGTGAATAGTAGTAAGGGAGGAAATTTTGGGATGGCAATGTTAAAAAAATGGCTGCTTACGTCGTTAATGGCAGTTACACTTGTATTTGTTTCTTTTGCGAATACAGTACATATTACGTTTGCTGAAGGAAATACAGCAAAACTTGCAATTATTGGTGAATCACAAAAGGGCATTATGTTATGTCCGAAAGAAGAGCAAATTAAAGATGGGGAAACAGCTTTAAGCTTGCTGCAAAAAGTCATGGGGGACAAAGTAGAAGCTGAAACGATGTCGTTTGGAACGTATGTAAAAGGCATTGACGGCTTAATGGCTGGGGCTACAAGCGGCTGGCTATATGATGTAAATGATCAATCTGCAGAAGTTGGAGCGGATAGTTATAAATTAAAATCTGGAGATGTTGTTGTTTTCCGATTTGTTTCAGATTGGAACAATATGAGTCAAGAAACATTACAACAAACATTAGATAAATTTGGTACTTGTAAAACTGTAGAAGAACCAAAAACAGATGATCCAAAACAAGAAAAACCAGAAGAACCAAAGACGGATGATCCAAAACAAGAAAAACCAGAAGAACCAAAAACGGATGATCCAAAACAAGAAAAGCCAGAAGAACCAAAAACGGATGATCCAAAACAAGAAAAACCAGAACAACCAAAGCAAGAAAACATTCAAGTTCCAGCAGCACAAGTAAATGACGCGATCTCTAAGACATCTGAAAAGATGTTACAAGATGGAATTGAAAGTGATTGGGTAGCGTTAGGTCTTTCTCGTTCTGGAAAGGATATACCAATCGAAGCGAAATTAAATTATGTTAAGGCTGTAACTGAAAAGGTAGAAAAGCGCGTTAATCGTTTTTCAGCGACAGATTTAGCTAGAACGATTATTATGATGAATGCCATGAATGCAGACCCAACAAAGGTAGGCGAACATAATTTAGTTCAAAAATTGTACGAATCAGATAAAGTGAATTCTGTTACAGGTTATACATTTGCTTTACTTGCATTTGATACGAAGAAATATGAAGTGCCAGTGAATTCAAAATGGAATCGAGTTGCTTTAGTAGATGCACTTTTAAACGCACAACATACAGATGGCGGCTGGACTTATGATAGTGCAAGCAGTAAAGACAGTGCGAGTAGCGTTGATGTAACAGGTATGGTTTTATCAGCATTAGCTCCTTATCAAGACCGTGAAGATGTGAAACCAGCTATACAAAAAGCTGTTGCGTATTTATATAATGAACAGCTGCAAAATGGTGGTTTTTCAGCGGATGGACAAGAAAATTCAAATAGTACTGCGCAAGCAATTATTGGATTATCGCTTGTTAAAGATGTAGATCAAAATCGTCTTCATAAGGCAATGCAAAACCTATTATCATATCAACTTCCAAATGGTGAATTTAAATGGTTACCAGGCGATCAAAACGGTAGCGGAATGGCTACAGAGCAAGCATTATTAGCTTTACTTCAGTTTAAAGATCTTGGGAAATCGATTTATGACTGGTCAAATGTATCTGTTCCTGAAATCGATACGAAACCAAATGTGGATTCAGAAAATGTTGTAGTAGAAAAAGAAGTTACTGAACAACCACAAGAGCAAAAAGAACAAAAACAAGTACAACAAGAAACGAAAGATGACACTTTAAAAGTTGTTGTTGATAACGAACCGGTTAAAAGCAAAAAGTCAGGAAACGGTAGCACGTTACCAAAAACAGGAGCATCTTCTCATAGTGCAGCGACAGAAGTAGGTATGGGTGTATTATGTATTGCTTCTGCATATGTATTATGGAGACGTAAAGCAGCTTAACAAAAATTAGGAGCAATCATTTGCTCCTAATTTTTAATATGAAAGGTGAGAGACAACATGAGTAAGGTGAAATGGTTTATTTCTTTACTGCTTTCACTTGGGCTACTTGCCGGATGTGAAGAGGCAGCTGTAAAGCCTGAGAAGAAAGTAGAACCAAAGCAAGAAGAGGTAGCAAAACAAGAAGAGAAAAAAGATGAAGCGAAACCGGAAGAAAAACCGGAAGAAAAACAAGCTGAACAAGAGCAAAATAAGCAAGAAGAGCAAAAAGAGAAACAAGAACAAAAAGTAGAAGAGAAGCCGAAAGAAGAAAAGCCACAGGCACAACCGGAAGTAAAGAAAGAAGAGAAACCTGAGGAACAGCCTGCTGTTAATAAACAACCAGAACAACAAAAAGCACAAGAAGAAAAACCACAACAGCAGCAACAACCGAAAGCACCAGAAGTAAAAGAAGAAGCTAAGGTTGTGAATCAGCCGAAAGAAACACCGAAGCAGGAGCAAAAGAAAAATCCAGAAGAGAACAATAGTGTACCAACTCCGCCAACACCGGTACCACCACCAAAGCCAGTACCACCAGTACCACCAGAACCTAAAGCAAAACAAGTCACTATCTCAGTAAAAGGTAATGAAGGATACTTATTAGCTGCGAAAAAGGTTGATGTACAAGAAGGTGATACTGTTTATAAAGTATTGCAGCGTACAGGATTAGATGTGGATGCGAGTGGATCTAAAGGTGATATTTACGTAAAAGGTATTAATGATTTATATGAAAAAGATATTACAGATACTAGTGGATGGAAATATCGTGTGAACGGTGCGTTTCCAAACCATAGTGCAGGTGTAGTTACAGTGAAGCCAGGAGATACAATTGAGTGGGTGTATGTATTAAAATAAGAAAGGTATTCGGTAAAGGACTATGAAAATAAGTTTTTCTTCTTTACATCCTTTTGTGAATTTTTTCTATTATATCGGGGTGATGATACTATGTATGATGTGTCTTCATCCTCTTTTTTTAATTGGAGCAATACTATTAATTGTTATAATCAATGTGATGCAAGGGAATAGCGAAAAGATAAGAAAGATGTTACCGAGCACAATCGTTTTCTTTTTGATGGTCATTTTATTTAATTCGTTATTAACGCATAGAGGTCGAACTACATTATTTTGGTTAGGTGATAGCCGTATTAAGCTTGAGGCGATCATGTTTGGAGTAGTAATGGGGTTATTACTAGTTGCGATTATGTTTACGTTTGCTTCGTATAATGATATTATTTCAAGTCATAAATTTTTATATTTGTTTTCTAGAATTTCACCGAAAGTAGCATTGTTAACGATGATTACGGTGAGGTTTGTTCCTTTGTTTATGAGGCGATTACAGAAAATAACACTCGTCCAAAAGACAAAAGGTGTACAAGTAGATGCAGGTTCCATAGTGGAACGGGTTAAAAATGGTATGCAATTGTTGCAAGTACTATTAATTTGTTCGTTAGAAGATGCACTGCAAACAGCAGATTCTATGCAAGCGCGTGGATTTGGTGTAACGAAGCGTACGACATATATTCGGTATAGAATGGAAAAACGCGATTGGTACACTCTCAGTTATTTAAGTATTCTATTTATAGTTGCTATTATATGTAGTACGTATGGCGGAGGAAAGTTAATCATTTATCCGAGAGTTGAATCTATATTATTTCAGCAATACGATGGAATGATGTTCGGCGTATTTACGATGTTTATTAGTTTACCAATCATAATGGAAGGAAGGGAATGGTTATGGTGGCGCATGCAGAAATAAACAATTTATCATTTGTATATGCTGATGAAAACGAATATGCGTTACAGCATATTTCTCTTTCTATTCAAAAAGGAGAGTTTATTGTACTTGCCGGCGGATCAGGGTCCGGGAAGACGACTTTATTAAAACATTTTAAAAAGGAATTACTTCCAATTGGTAAGCGTACTGGGGATACATATTATGATGGTACTTTATTAGAAAATGTACCGGATTTGTTATCTGCCCAAGAAATTGGAATGGTATTTCAAAATCCAGAAAATCAGCTCGTAATGGATACGGTCATTCAAGAATTAGCATTTTCTTTAGAAAATATCGGGTTACCATCACATATTATTCAAAAACGAATAGCAGAGCTTATTAGCTTCTTAGGATTTCAAGATTTATTGCACCAATCTGTTCATACGTTATCTGGTGGACAAAAGCAACTTGTCAATTTAGCTGCGGTATTAGTTATGCAGCCAAAGTTATTATTATTAGATGAACCGACAGCACAATTAGATCCAATTGCTGCGAAAGAGTTTTTAGGATTGTTAAAACGTATTAACGAAGAACTTGGAATTACGATCGTTTTAAGTGAACATCGCTTAGATGAAGTGATACCACTTGCAACGCGCGTTATTTGTATGAGTAACGGCCAAATCGTGTATGACGGTAGTCCGAAAACGGTTGTAGCAAATATGTGGGAAGTAGAAAAGTTCCGTCCATTTATTCCGCAAATTCCAAGATTGTTTTTAGAGTGGAATGCGAAAGATATTCCGTTTACAGTGCGAGAAGCACAAATGAAAATGAATGATTTTTCAGCGATATCATATGTAAATGAGCCAATAGTACAAAGTGAAAAGCAAGAAGTCATTTTAAGTGCCGAGCATATTTCGTTCCAATATGAAAAGAATAGTCCGCTCATTTTACGAGATTTAACAGTATCGATTGAAAAAGGAAAATGGGTAGCTCTCGTTGGAAAAAATGGTACAGGGAAGTCTACACTGTTAACGATTTTAGCAGGGTTACAAAAAGTGAGAAGAGGGAAAGTAAAGTGGAATGGGAAAGTGATACATAAAATTGATTCGAAAGAACGATTTAAAAGTATTGGGTATGTATCACAGCATCCGTATTATCATTTTACATTTGATACAGTGTGGGGCGAGGTGTATGAACGAGCACGTGAATTATATGGAGAACAAGGAAAAGAAATAGCAGAACATCAGCTTAAAAAGTTTTGGCTATATGCACTTAAAGAACGCCATCCACATGATTGTAGCGGGGGAGAGCAACAACTACTTGCATTATGTACAACGTTATTATCAAAGCCGGCGTTATTATTACTAGATGAACCGACAAAGGGACTAGATCCGTGGAAGAAAGAAAGAGTAGGAGAGCTATTTAGAAAACTGCAAAAAGAAGGTACAACAATTGTAATGGCAACGCATGATATTGAGTTTGCAGCGAAATACGTTGATCAATGTATGATGTTATTTGACGGAGCAGTTATTATGAATGATGCACCGAAAGAATTTTTTAGTGGCAACTTCTTTTATACAACATCTATCAATCGATTCATTCGAAAACAATTGCCATATGCATTAACGTGGGAGGATGTGTACGAAGCGTGTCCAAACGATATGTTGCATTCATAATATGTATTTTTGCAGTAATAATAGGCACATTACTCTTTACTACACTTATCATGGATGGGTATTACATGTTAAGTAGTTTGTTTTTATTAGTCGTTATTATGTTACCGTTCTATATCCGCTTTGAAAGAAAGGCATTTGTTTCACGTGAAATTGTTCTCGTTGCTGTGTTAGCGGCAATTGCAGCAGTAAGCAGAGTACCATTTTCTATTTTACCAAGTGTACAACCAACTTCTTTTGTTATTATCGTTTCTGCAATCGTGTTCGGAAGTGAAACTGGATTTATGATCGGGGCAACAGCGGCGATTGTGTCTAATATCTTTTTAGGGCAAGGTCCGTGGACGCCGTGGCAAATGTTTTCATGGGGTATGATTGGTTTTATAGCTGGATTATTACGTAATACGTTTTTAATGAAAAAGCTATGGGGAAGACTACTATACGGATTGTTTGTTGGATTTTTATTTGGCTGGATTATGAATTTCTGGGGACTTCTCGGTTTTATACGAGAGGCAACGTGGGAAACAGTCATTTCGTATTATATCGCAAGTTTTTATTTCGATTTGAGCCATGCCATTTCGAATGTTGTTTTCTTACTATTATTTAGTACGTCTTGGATTACGATTCTTACAAGATTTAAAAAGAAATATGGCATATTAGATGAGCATAACATGGTATAGAAAAGCATACTCATATAAGGTAGGGTCGCGACTTACATATTCGTTTGCCTCTTTCATGCTTCTTACATATTGTAAGGAGCATTTTTTATTGTCAAAAAATAGTCCAATATATATCCGTTACTATATAAAATTATTTGTATAATAGTAGGTGAGAATTATTTTCAAAAGGGAGGTGTATAGTTAATGAAGTTAGTTATTCCGAAGCAACATGGTGCATGGGCGATGCTTGTTATACCATTTCTATTAAGTGTCATACTTGGGAAACCTACTATGTATCATATTCCATTGTTTTTAGCTTGGTTCTTTATCTATTTAGCTACGTATCCATTTCTTATGTACATAAAACAAAAACGGAAAAAAGAGTATTTACATGCTTCAATTGTATATTTTATTATTGCGTTCATATTTGGGATGATTTCTCTATTATATGAATGGCGCATTCTTTTATTCGTAATAGTCATGATTCCACTCTTTATAGTAAATATGTATTACGCTCGTCAAAAAAATGAAAGAGCATTATTAAATGACGTTAGTGCAATTATTGTTTTCTGTATAGGTGGTTTAGTTAGTTATTATTTTTCAATGAAACTGATAGATAAAACAGCATTATTTATTGCGCTTATTTCATTTTTATATTTTTTAGGAAGTACGTTTTATGTGAAAACGATGATACGTGAGAAAAATAATCCGAAGTATCGTTATATATCTTGGGGTTATCATATCATGTTAACGGTCATCGTATTTGCTATTAATCCGTGGTGCTCCCTTATTTTTATACCAAGTGTCATTCGAGCCATTATATTGTATGGCAAAAAAATTTCTATTATAAAAGTAGGGATTTTAGAAATTGTGAATTCTGTATATTTTTTAATCATAACGGCAATAATTATGAAGTATGCCATTTGAAAAAGCTTCCCACCTTATGATGGGAAGTTTTTTCAATCTTGTTCTAAAATGTGAACGGTGTAGTCACAGCGTTGAATAGCTTGTTCGATTGCATAAAGAGATTGTTCAATACGAGCGCGATTAAAATCTTTTTCAACAGTCTGTAGTGCTGCTTCTAAACATTGTTTTGCTTCTTGTAATGATTGAAAAGAGTCTTGGACATATCCGCGGGCATTTTCGTGCATTTCATAATCCTCCTTGCATATTCATATATGTATAGTATGAACAGTAAAGAAGAAAATATAATTTGTTATATTTGTTTGACAATTGAAATGAAATTACGTATAGTAAGAATTAAGTGAATATTTTCTTATCCAGAGAGGTGGAGGGACTGGCCCGATGAAACCCAGCAACCGCGATGCAGGTGCTAATTCCAGCAGAACAAATTTGTTCTGGGAGATAAGACGAAGATATATACGTAACTTCTTCTTATCGGAGAGGTTTTTTTATTGCAAAAAAACCGATTACGAAAATTTACATTAAGAAGAAAGGGGTTGCGCATTACTGTGACACTCGAAAAATACGTAAAACTGCGTAGTACAGTTTATGAATATATGATAGAGCAAGATAAGCCAATATCATTGTTAGATATTCAAGAACATATCGTTTCGCATCATGAAGGAAAATTCACGAAAAAGATGTTACATCAATTTTATTTATCAAGATTATTAGATGAGTTGAAACTGGATGGGAAAATTACATTAGCTGATGAGTATCTCTATACTGAAAAAGGGGTATTGTATAAGGCGAGAAAAGGGAGCTAAGCTCTCTTTTTTTGAAGTATGTAGAGTAAAAGACTGCTTAAGCAGCCTGATACAGGGAATGGTGTTGAGTGTGTAGTGTCAAAGATTGAATGTGCCTGAAAGAGGCACTTCATATCGGCTGCAAATGAAAAGAGACACCTTCGCCGAATAGGTGTCAGTCGTTTTGTCATCTAGACTTGCTATTTGACAGTTATTAGAATAACATGCGCAGGTTTGGAAGTCAAAAGGGAATTAAAGGAAGAGGGGTTGTTATGTACGCTTATTTAATAAAAGAACTATATAGGCATATTCCGAAATATATTATTGATAGAGGATATGAATATTATGAAGATGGACATGTAGAAGATGTTGAAATACATGATAATAAAGTATTTGCATTTGTAACTGGAAATGCAGGGAATTATGAAGTGGTCATCGATCTCGAAGATTTTTCAGAAAGTAATTGTGAATGTCCATATGAAAATTATTGTAAGCATATGGCGGCAGTTGTTTATGATATGCAAGAGGCTGGTGAGAGTAAGGTGAAAGAGAAACTGAAAGATTTAGAAAAGGAAGAGTTACTCACAGTATTAAATCGTTTATTGCAAAGTTCAAAAAACGTACAAATTGTAGAAAAGATGTTAAAGAAGGGGAAACTTTAACTTATAGAGGGAGTTGTTTTGTAGTGAATGTACTCATTGTATACGCTCATCCTAGTCCTTCAAGTTTTAACGCGGCAATTTTAAATCATGTGCAAAAAGGACTACAGGAAACAAATCATTCAGTTACCGTACTTGATTTATATAAGGAGCAATTTGATCCAGTCCTTGTATTTAATGAAGAGAAGAAAAGACGTGATTTAGTAAATGAAGAAGAAACAGCCAGGTACAGAACATTAGTAGAAGAAGCAGATATGCTTCTATTCATCTATCCGATATGGTGGTGGGGGATGCCAGCTATTTTAAAAGGGTTTATTGATCGCATTTTCGTAGCTGGATTTGCTTATAAATATGAAGGGGCCTTGCCGAAAGGCTTATTGAAAGGTAAGAAGGCATGGGTAATTAATACGTTAGACTCACCGTTATGGTACGTCGCATTACTATATCGATCAGCAGATTGGATTATAATGAAGAGAGGTGTTTTACGTTTTTGCGGCATTCGCGATATAAAACGGTCAGTATTTCAATCTGTGAAAACGAGTAAACGAGAGAAGCGGGAAAAGTGGTTATTACAAATAGAAGAAAAGGCTCGTACATTATGAATGAAATCGATCGAATTATAAACTGTTGTGGGTATGATAACGAACTTTTTCGAACGTATATTACATGTTTACTTCAATTGAAGAAATGTAGCGAAACATTTCAGCAAATTCAAATACAATTAAGAAATGATTACTTAATAAGAGGAATTTGTGAAAGAGAAGTGGATGAAGTAGTAAGGGGAAGTAAGGAGTATGAAATGCATTTTCTTCCTAAAGCTTTACAGTGGAACTTCTTGAGGGAAAATCCACATCAGATTGAAAAAGTATGTGAAGATTTTTTTGCATTTGAGGCATTATATCTTACGGAGATAGAGTGGAAGACTGTGATAAATTGCGTGGGAAATAAATGATTTATTATGTAAAAAAGCTAGTATAAAACTAGCTTTTCGTTTAAATAAATAAGAAACATAGACTTATGATAAATCCTGCATATAGTAAGTTCACAACGCAAAATCCCATAATATCACGAGCACCTAAACCAGCTATCGCTAATGCTGGTAATGCCCAGAAAGGTTGAATTAAATTTGTCCAAGCATCGCCCCACGCAATGGCCATTGCTGTTTTTGCAGCAGGTACACCAAGTTCAGCGCCAGCTGGAATCATAATGGGTGCTTGCACAGCCCATTGACCACCACCAGATGGAACGAAAATATTAACGATGCCAGCACTTAAAAAAGTAAAGAGGGGGAAAGTTGTTTCGTTTGAAATGCTAATAAAGAAATTCGAAATAGCTCCTCCAAGTGAAAGGCCTTCACTATTTGCTCCAATCATCATCCCCATAATTCCTGCGTAAAACGGAAATTGAAGTAGAATGCCAGAAGCGCTTTTCGTAGAGTCTGAAAAAGCGCGAATATATTGAATCGGAGTACGGTGGAAAACGAGTCCAGCAATTAATAACATAAAAATAACGATGTCTAGCGTAAGGTTAAAGCCTTTCGTATAAAAGTAGTTGAAAATATAAATGAGACCTAACAATCCAACGCAAAGTGTAATAATGATACTATTTTCCATTTTCTCAGCGAACGTATTTTTCCCTACCTCTTGAGCGGCAGCTTCTTCATGGAACACGCTAGGGTCTACTGTAATCGTATGTTTTTCATCTGGATGCATCGCCTTATTAATGAGAGGCATCGTAACTAAAAAGATAATAACTGGAACTAGGGCGTATGGTGAGAATAACGTTTCAGTGATTGGAATCGCTTCTTTAATACTTCCAGCTGTCGTTTTCATTAACGTTTCTCCGCCTGTTGCTAACGTAAGAGGGATAGAAGCAGAAAGCCCCGCATGCCAAATGAGAAATCCAGAGTAAGAAGAAGCAATTGCCAGTCTATAATCTAATCCTTCCAGCTGTCTTGCTACTTCTTTTGCATATAAAACAGATACAACAATACCAAATCCCCAGTTTATGTACGCCCCTAGTAAACTTACGATTGAAATGGCAATAATACCTTGTCCATTTGTTTTTGGTAGTCTTGCCGCTTTCGTTAATCCTTTTTTAATAAGAGGAGCATTTGCTAAAGCAGATCCTGTCACGAGTACAAGTGCCATTTGCATAGAAAAGGCGAGAAGTCCCCAAATGCCATTACCCCAGTGATTAATCATTTCCACAGGTGTTTGATGCGTTGCAAACATACCAAAGAAGATAACGAAAACAGTTAATAAACATGATAAAATAAACGGTTCTGGCAAGAAGCGTTGCACTAAGGCGACGCAACCATTAGTAAAAGAACGAAACAAAATAGATCAACCTCCTTATGTATATGTATTACAATTATTCGAGGTTGTTTCGTTCATAACCTCTTAAAAATAGAAAATTCTGATATTTTTAGAAGGATTGAAATATGTTCAAGAAGAGTGGTAGCATCATCACCCTGACAGAAAAAGTTGCTTTTCCCTAATATGAAATATTGCATATAAAAATGAATTGATGCAAATGTAAAAGCTTATTATAATGAAAGCATAAATATACAATACATCTTAATACAGCAAAGAGGAGGAAGGAATATGGAAATCGCAATGGCAGTTTTAAAATTTTTAGGTGGAGTAATTCCTTTAATTCAAGAACTTTTAAAAGCGTTTATGTAAGTTTATTCGTTAGCTATCATATATCCATCATTATTATATCTTACTAAAAAAAGAATGGGGTGATTTTTCTGAACATTAAGAAAAATTCTAAGAAAAGAAAGTTCCTTACATGTGTATTAGTTAGTCTATGCACTCTTAATTATTCATCTATTTCTTTCGCAGAAACACAAGCCGGTCATGCAAATGATATAAACAAAAATGCTAGTAGCATTGATACTGGTATAGGGAATCTTACATATAATAATCAAGAGGTTTTAGCTGTAAATGGTGATAAAGTAGAGAGTTTTGTTCCAAAAGAAAGTATCAATTCAAATGGTAAATTTGTAGTAGTGGAACGTGAGAAAAAATCACTTACAACGTCACCAGTCGATATTTCGATTATTGATTCTGTAGCGAATCGTACGTATCCAGGAGCTGTACAACTTGCCAATAAAGCTTTTGCAGACAATCAACCGAGTTTATTAGTGGCTAAGAGAAAGCCTTTGAATATTAGTATAGACTTACCTGGTATGAGAAAAGAAAATACAATCACTGTCCAAAATCCGACATATGGTAATGTAGCTGGAGCAGTAGATGATTTAGTATCTAATTGGAATGAAAAGTATTCCGCAACACATACGTTACCTGCAAGAATGCAGTATACAGAATCTATGGTTTATAGTAAATCACAAATCGCAAGTGCTCTTAATGTTAATGCTAAATATCTTGATAACAGTCTAAATATTGACTTTAATGCAGTTGCAAATGGAGAAAAGAAAGTGATGGTGGCGGCATATAAACAAATATTTTATACTGTAAGTGCTGAACTACCTAATAATCCATCTGATCTCTTTGATAATAGTGTTACTTTTGATGAGCTAACTCGTAAAGGAGTAAGTAATTCGGCTCCACCTGTTATGGTTTCAAATGTAGCTTATGGTAGAACGGTTTATGTAAAATTAGAAACAACATCTAAGAGTAAAGATGTACAAGCTGCTTTTAAAGCTTTACTTAAGAATAACAGCGTCGAAACGAGTGGACAGTACAAAGATATTTTTGAAGAAAGTACCTTTACTGCTGTCGTATTAGGTGGAGATGCGAAAGAGCATAACAAGGTTGTTACAAAAGATTTCAATGAAATCCGAAATATCATTAAAGATAATGCTGAATTAAGTTTTAAAAATCCAGCATACCCAATTTCATATACAAGCACGTTCTTAAAAGATAATGCAACTGCTGCTGTTCATAACAATACAGATTATATCGAGACGACAACTACAGAATATTCAAGTGCAAAAATGACACTTGATCATTACGGTGCTTACGTTGCGCAATTTGATGTATCTTGGGATGAATTCACATTTGATCAAAATGGGAAAGAAGTACTAACACATAAAACATGGGAAGGTAGTGGCAAAGACAAAACAGCCCATTACTCTACAGTAATCCCTCTTCCACCAAATTCAAAAAATATAAAAATCGTAGCAAGAGAATGTACAGGTCTTGCATGGGAATGGTGGAGAACCATTATTAATGAACAAAATGTTCCATTAACAAATGAAATAAAGGTTTCAATTGGAGGAACAACATTATACCCAACGGCTAATGTTAGTCATTAGGTTGGAGCAAATTGCCCTGTTTATAGGGCAATTTTTTTACTTAAGTGAAAGTAGATCGGCGTTTCTTAAATATATCATAATCAATTCGCAAATCTTGTCACCATATTTTTAAATGTTATCAGTTTTCATTATTAATTTATTGCGCATCAGCATTTGGATATTTTTATTGGGAATAGTAAGGAGGAGGGGAGGTGCATTACATATGGGAAAAGGTAGAAGTAATAATGCTGGTAAAAAGCAACCAAATTTCGATGATTCATCTAATTTCGCTAAACAAAGTCAACCGACAGAAAAGAAGAAATAGGAAAAGGAGCTCTCTTTATGAAGAGAGCTCCTTGTTAGATATATTGATGTTTCAGCACAAGAGATTGCGTGTTCAATCAAATAGTCATACATGTAAGGTTTAAACTCCTGCTGCTACTAATGTGGAACCTTTTCTAAATGATGTGCAATATCAACATACATGTTTGAGTATGTTGAATGTATGTCATTACTTGGCGTAGCGTTAGAAGAGAAGTGGACAATTACCATATTTGCTTTCGGATCGATGTAAAGTGTTTGTCCGTAACTACCTAACACTTCAAAAGCACCTTGTTCATTGTGCGGAATCCACCATTGATTATGATAAGAAATGGAAGCTCCAGGGCCAACTGCAAGTTCACCTTCTTGGACATTTTTTATATCTTCAGTAATAGAAGAAGGGAGAATTTGTTTTCCGTTATATTCCCCGTTGTTTAATAGTAATTGCCCGAATCTAGCCATATCTCTAGCAGTTGCATTTAAACCAGCACTAGCTTGTTCAACTTTTGTTTCATCTGTTACGTAATACGCGTTTTCTTCCATACCAATTTGAGACCATATGCGCTCGCTAACATTTTCAGCTAATGATTTACCTGTGATCGTTCGAATCACCCAAGCGAGTGTTTCTGCTGATCCGTTATCGTAAGAAAAATCGGAACCAGGCGGTGCAGTTTCTTCTGCTTCTCGTAACATATCATAAATTTTCATCGGGCCATCGTAATTTTTACCTCGAGGTAAAATATTGCTCGCTAAATATAGTTGTGCATCTTGATTTTCTAACGCTGGGTGTTCATAGCCGTGAGTGGGGTATTCCACAGAAACTTGCATGTCCATTAATTGCTGTAGTGTTGCTTTTCCAAATGGTGTATTTTTTAATTCTTTTATATATGTGTCAGCTGTTTTTTCTAAATCAATACGGTTTTCTTCAGCGAGAGATTGTATTATTGCTCCGGTAAATACCTTTGCTAATGATGCCATGCCATGCGGTTCACTCTCGTTATATCCATTAAAATATCGTTCATAAACAAGTTTTCCATTGTGTACAACGACAAACGCATCTGTTTTGTTATCGTCTAAAAGTTTTTTTAGAGGAGTTGTATTTCCCAATCTACGCTCTACAGCAAAATCATCTAAGTTTTGCAAAGCGGTAGAGAAATGGGAAACTTGATCTGGGTTATGATTTACCTCGTTAATTAAAGTGAATTCTTTCATATGTGTATACGACCAACGTAAGTATGGATCATCTAACCAATTTTTTTTCGTCACATTATTTTTCGACGGAATTGTTTTATTATGTTTGAAGTATGTAAAACCGAGCCCTGTAATTACAAATATGAATGTGATTATGAGTAAGAGTAGGGGAGATTTTTTAAGTTTCATATCGGTCCCTCCTTTTTATTTCTATTATAAGTATACGCTCCAATTGAAAGAAATACAAAATAAGGAAAGTAAACGGATAAGTTTACTTTCCTTATTTACGTTAAGCGGATATTTGTCCGTCTGTACGCTGTTTCTTAAATTTTTGTTTTCGTCCGTGTAATCCATAGTATAAAAGTAAAGTGAACGCAACGATAATAGCCGCGATAAAATACATATTATGGTAACTTGATTTCGCTGCGACGATACCTAAAATGAAAGAACCAAAGCCAATACCACTATCAAAGAATGAGAAGTACGTAGCTGTCGCAGAACCACGTCGATGATTTGGAGCGGCAGAAATCGCAATCGTTTGGAAGCTAGGAATTAATGTTCCGTAACCTAAACCGATTAGCATACCTGCACCAAGGAACCAAAATGAAGTTTGTGCTTGGCTTAAAATGAACATCCCAATTGTGAAAATAATAATAGCTGGATAAACAAGTACGTTTTCACCGAAGCGATCAAAAATCTTACCTGTAAATGGACGAGAAATGACAACAACAAGTGCGTATAAAATAAAGAAGTAACTTGCAATATCAGCTAAACCGAGCTCTTTTGCATAAATAGGAATAAAGGATAAAATACCACTATAAGAAAAGGCTAAAACAAATCCTGTAAGAGCGATTGGAATAGAAGATGGTTCAAGTAAGTCTTTCCATTTCATTTTTTCTCGTTTTTGTTTGCTTACAGGTGCTTCATGCGGAATATTGACAAGTAGTCCTAATAAAAATGCAAGTAATGAAAATACGGAACAAACGATAAATAATACAGTAAACGAAAAATGAGAAATAATTGTTAAACCTAAAAAAGGACCAATTACCATCGGCAGACTCATAAATACGCCGAAATAGGCAAGTGCTTCGCCTCGTCTATGAGCTGGCGCAACATCTGTGACAATCGTACCAGTTGCAGTTGTTGCCATACCGAACCCAATACCATGTAAGAAGCGAAGGGCTAGTAATAAAAATAAACTTTGTGCACCGAAATACATAACGGTAGCGGCTAAAAATAGTGAAAGTGAAATAAATAATATTTTCTTTCTTCCTAAATCATCGAGCCACTTTCCTGTGAATGGTCGACATAAAACAGATGAAATAAGAAAAACAGTTGCAACTAAACCAATTTCCTCAGGTTTTCCTTTTAGGCCGTCTATTACATAGACGGGTAAAGTAGTCATAAGCATATAAAATGTTAAGAAGAGAAATAGACTACTAAAACAAGTTCCGAGGAAATCCTTCGTCCAAAGTTTTTCACTTTGCATCGTCATCCCTCCAATTTAATCTAAGTTTTTAATAATTTGTTGTAACACTTGAAATGCTTGATGTAAATCATCTTCGTTAATACCTTCTAGCGTCTTTTCTTCGAAAGTATCAACTTCTTCTTGCCATACCGGAATCATTTTTATCGCTGTTTCTGATAAAGAAATGAGCTTCTCACGGCGATCTTTTCCTTCAGTACGAATAATCCATCCCATCGTTTCCATACGTGTTAACGTACGAGTCATCGTTGGTGACTCAACATTTAAATACTGACATAATTCTGTTTGCGTACAAGAACCAGTTTGATTAATACGGAAAATTACAGCCCATTGCGCACTAAATAATCCAGTGGGAGATACGCGTTCATTAAATTTCTTCGTAAACTTGCGAGAAGTCTGGCTGACAATGTGAAAAAAATGTTGTTTTTCGTCCATGTATGTTGATCCTTTCAAATTAGTTACCTAGCTAACTATATACTTTTTTATTATAATTGTCTAGTAATAGACATGTTGATTTATGTAAAAATTTCGTATCGCTTTTTTGTTGAGAACATACATTCTGCGTGTTATTCTTTAATTAAGTAAAGAATTTTCTTTCTATTAAAAAGAATGGGGGAACTTGTGATGATTAAGCCTGCAACAATGGAGTTTGTTTCACTATCGAACGGAGAAACGATTGCGTATCAGGAAGTTGGAAGGCAAAATGCAGAAATTCTTGTACTCATTCACGGAAACATGACATCGTCACAACATTGGGATTTAGTCATTGAAAAGCTGCAAGATCAATACCATATTTACGCTCTTGATTTAAGAGGATTTGGTCAATCAACATATAATAAAGCGATAGATTCAATACAAGATTTTGCAGAAGATGTAAAACTATTTATTGATCAATTAAAACTAGAGAAATTTTCATTAATGGGCTGGTCAATGGGCGGTGGTGTTGCGATGCAATTTACAGCGAATCATCCAACGTTTGTCGAAAAGTTAATTTTAGTAGAATCGGTGGGTATGAAGGGATATCCAATTTTTAAAAAGGATATAAACGGGCAACCAATCGTATCAAGCTTAGTAAAGACGAAAGAAGAAATTGCACAAGATCCCGTACAGATTGCACCAGTGTTAGATGCGATAAAAAATATGAATAAATTATATTACCGTACAGTATGGAATTTATTAATATATACACATAATCAACCTGAACCAGATCGTTATGAAAAGTATTTAGACGATATGTTAACGCAACGTAATTTCGTAGATGTGAATTATGCGCTCATTACATTTAATATTTCAGATGAACATAATGGGGTTGTAGAGGGGAGTAAGCAAATTCATCATATTAAAGCGCCAACACTCGTCATACAAGGTGACAGAGATTATGTCGTACCACAAGTAGTCGGTGAGGAGTTAGCAAAACATTTGCCAAATGCAGAGTTGAAGGTATTAGAAGATTGCGGTCATTCGCCGTTTATTGATTGTTTAGACGTATTTATAAAGCATGTAGAGGATTGGTTAGAACAGAAATAATCCCCGAAATGAAAGGTATTGCATATACTATAACATTGTAAGTAAAAGGGGAGATTATCCATGCACCATCCGTTCTTAATTGCGCATTCTCCATATCATCATCATGTGTATACAAAAATGATGATAGCTCCGTTGTATATGCAAGTTTCACCAGCTGTAGTTCCTTTACAACTGCAATACCCGCAGCCACCAATCACTAGTACACAGCAATACGTGTATGAAACTGCTTTTTATAAACATCCGTATTTCAAGCAATTCCATAACAATGTGAAAGCACAAGTTTGGGAAGGATAAGAAGCTAAAAGATTCATTCTTTTAGCTTCTTTTTTATTGCGAATATTCGTACACGCATTTGCAGAAACAGTTTATAATGAAAAGTGGAAAGCGTGAGAAGGAGAGGGAAAGGGAATGTCAATGCGTTTTACTTTTTGGATTATGGTTGGGATTGTAGCAATCTCGGGTTTGTCACAAGGAATGCTTTTACCGGCCATTGCAATGATTTTTGAACAAGAAGGGGTTAGTTCAAGTATTAACGGTATTCATGCGACAGCACTATACATTGGGATATTAGTGATCTCACCGTTTCTTGAAAAACCGATGCAAAAGTTTGGAATGAAGCCAATTATCGTCATTGGTGGGTTTCTCGTTATTATTTCATTATTCTTTTTTACACAAACATTTTCATTTTGGGTATGGTTTATCCTTAGATTTCTAGTTGGCGTGGGAGATCATATGCTACATGTCGGAACACAAACATGGATTACGACAACATCGGATCCGAGTAAAATAGGTAGACAAGTATCGATATACGGTGTATTCTTCGGAATTGGTTTTGCCGTCGGTCCGTATTTAGCAAGCACAGTTCAGTACGGTCTTGCAACGCCATTTATTATATCTACTATACTTTGTCTAATAGGTTGGCTGTTATTATTACCAACAAAAAATGCATTCCCGGCGCAAGATGAAAGAGAAGTGAAGAGTGAATCATCATTTTCTCGTTATAAACAAGTTGTTGGATTAGGATGGATTGCACTGCTGGGACCACTTGCATATGGCGTACTGGAAGCAATGTTAAACAGTAACTTACCAGTATACGCGCTTCGAAAAGGATGGTCCGTTTCAGAAGTATCCTTCTTATTACCAGCATTTGCAGTTGGGGGCATTATTACACAAATTCCGCTCGGCATATTAAGTGACAAATACGGAAGGGACCGTATTTTAACGTGGACGTTCAGCATAAGTACGGGCATTTTCTTACTTGCAGCCGTATTTGATCAATATTATTGGATCGTCTTTGCCTGCATGTTGTTAGCGGGTATGGTCATTGGATCGTGCTTTTCGTTAGGACTTGGATTTATGACAGATTTATTACCGAGACACTTATTGCCAGCAGGTAATATATTATCTGGAATCGCCTTTAGTTTAGGAAGTATACTGGGGCCTGTATTAGGAGGCGTATTTATAGAAAAAATACAGTATACAAGCTTTTTTATTGCGGTTATGATTATAATGGGAATTCTCGCAATGTTATATATGATTTACATGAAGAATCAATTCGCATCAAGAAAAATAGAAAGTAGGTTAGGGCATGACAAAACAACCTAATAAAAAGAAATTTGAAGTACTCGAAAATGAAACAATTACAGACTGCTTAGCACGTATGGAACAAGAAGGCTATGCACCGTCTCGCCGCATGGAAGAGCCAATCTTTCATGAGGTGAAGAAAGACGGTAAAACAGTAGTTGAACCGTGCGGTAGGAAGATTGTTTTTGAGGGGAAATTGAAGTAATACAAATAGCAAATTCTCTTTATAGTATAGAGCCACCCAATTCATTTGAATTGGGTGGCTTGTTTTGTTACTGAGTAATAAAGGAATAGGTAGATTAGGAATTGAATAGAATGAATGGATATTTTCTAGAGAGGATGAAGTTAGTTGTTCGGGTATGGATTATAGAGCTAAAACTATAAGAAGCTAAAATTTTGCAAAGGGAAATAGGTAAATACGCCGAGTGCTGGTTAATCCGTACGTCATCAATTTTGTCATTTGGAAGAAAATAATAATATCATAAAGCATACTATAAATAGTTATATTTTTTTGTATAGAAAATGCGTAATTGTAACGTTAAATCTTCCTGGAAGAGCAGTTACACTAGCTTTGGATTTTTGTTAATTCAAAATTCAGTGTGCAAACGAGGTGGAGTTCAAAAATGGAAGCAAATCAAAATGAGCGAATTCTCTATGCAGTTTTTGAGAATGAAATGAAAAATGAATCTGTTTTGTTCTCACAAAATAATTCACACATCTAGTCATATAAGAAAACGCTGTTGATTCCAATATCAATAGCGTTTTTATTTTTAGTAAATATATAGATCAAAATGAATTTCTGCTTGAATCGAACTAGCGAAATCAAGTATATCTTTTTGTAAATACATTGCGGGTGATTCGTTATTCTCAATTTGAATGACTACCATAAATAGAAATTCTAAATCATATTTTTTCTTAAGCTGTTTTAATGGTTCTGTTTTCTCTTCAAGTGATTTTAGAATAACATACAACTGATTATTTATATCGTATGATTCTTGATAGCCAGTGCTTAAATTCCAATCCGTCTCTTTTCTATATAGTTTTTTTGTGGATACAAGATTCGGATTATCACGTCTTGCGACAATATCACCTTTTTTATAAGTTCTTGTAGGTTCGATATTTAGGGCGTCGGTAATTGCTTCAACAGGGAATATATCACCCGTTATACTAAAATAAGCCATAACTTTAGTTTTATCCAGAACGGTTCCTCCTCTATTGTTAAGATGTCACTCTTATTACATTATAAAAATTTAAGAATGTATTTACTAGAATGTAAATGTGTTTTTGATTGAAATTTGGTGTTGGGATATAAATGATAATGCTAGATATATACCTTTGTAGTAAGGGGGAATTATACAAAAGTAGGATGATTTCAAATGTATTTATTTGTATGATAAAAACAAAATGTTTTTAAAAAATTGGAATGTAGGGGAGGGGGAATCATAATGATACAAAGCATATATGAAACGCATTTACATGTGAAAAATTTAGAAAAGGCGATAGATTTCTATCAAAATAAGTTAGGTTTAATATTAGCAAAAAAACTATCGGAAAGGCCGGTTGCTTTCTTTTGGATAGGAAAAAATAAAAAACAAATGCTTGGATTATGGGAAGTACATAGTAATGAAGATTTTGAGATGAAACACTTCGCTTTTCGTGTAGATGTAGAGTTTTTAAAGATTTCTAAATTATGGTTAGAGAAACGTGGAATAGAGGTAGTAGGGAGTCAGGGGAAAGGAAATGAAGAGCCAATTGTCCAAAGGTGGATGCCAGCTGCAAGCGTATATTTTCTAGATTGTGATGGAAATAAATTAGAGTTTATTTCTATGTTACATGATAATCCAGATGAATTAGAATATGCAACGTATTTAAGTGAATGGGAAGCGGAGCACTAAGAAGAATAAAGTTTAATCAGTAGGAGTGTTATAGCTTTGTATTATGTTAAATAGATAGAGACAAAAAAATCCCTCAAGAAAAGGCATGTTCTTGAAGGATTTTTTTATTGTTTGTAACTTATTAACGATCTTCACGTTTAGATATTTCAGCGCGTTGAATATAACCATCAGAGAAGCTGAAATAAAGAGAATAGCTTCCTCGATTATATATAAAGCCTTCGCTAGTCATATCCTCTCCGATTAAATCGGGCTCACCAAACCACTCTTTTAATTCATTGATAGAAATATCCATTTTAACCCATATATATCTAGCGTCCCAAGGGTACATGTCAATATTATAATCGCCGTATACCGCTATATTAGGTGCATCACATTCTGTACATGGTGCTTTTTTCAAAACATCAGGCACTCCATATTCTTTTTTTACTTCAGATATATCTTTACGCAATGAATTTAATGTAAATGGACCAAACGTCCCATTCTCTAAAGCTGTTGTTAACATTTGTTTCAGTTCTTCTTTTGAATTGATGTTGAAATTATAATTTCTGTTTTTTGCTATTGCATTATAGAAAAATTGTGCATACTGCTCACGCTTCACAAATGTGTTTCCGTTAAAATTACCTGACTCGTCACCTTGTGCTATACGGTTACTACGCAGTGTATTTACAGCTTCATAAGCCCAATGACCTTTTGGTACGTCTTTAAATTTTCCTTGTTCTTTTGATTCTAAATGAAATACTTTTTGTAATATTACTGCCATCTCATATCGAGTTAATACATCATCTGGACGGAATGTACCTGTTCCATCACCTGTCATAATTCCAGCTTGCGCAATGGCTTTAATATCTTTTTCAAACATATGATTTGTAATATCACTAAACATATTTCCTTGTTTATCGTCTACTTTTAAACCTAAATGTCGATTGACTAAAGAAGCTACCTGTCCTCTAGTAACATTGTCACCAAAACCAAATTTCCCATTTCCATACCCCTTATAAATCCCTGCTGCTGCTAAGTAATCAATAGCATCTTTTGACCAGTGGTCCTTTGGTACATCTGTAAATACAGTGTTCGTATTGCTAGCTACCTTATAGTTATTCGTAGTTGTTTGTGCATTAGCTGTGCCTACCATCGTTGTAGTTACTAGTGCTGCGGTGATTACGAATCCGAAAAAAAATTTAGCTTTGCTTGTTTTCTTCCCCATTTGCGCAAGCCTCCCCAGTTTCATTTAACTTTATTAAATATACTCATTACGATGCATGCATTTAATACAATTAAATGCATGCATCGTAATTGTAACATGTAAGTTATAATTATTTGTCATTTATTTCCGTAATGTGGATGAAATTTTGATAATATAACCAAAAATGTGGATAATTGATATTCAGCGTTATTTAATGATGATACATACAGTAAAATGTTCTGTTTTCCATTCTACGATAGAAAACAGAACGTATATTTGGTATAATCGAAATATACTATATGAAACGATGTACATGAGTTTGACATGTATGTATTAAGGTACGTACTACATAACAATAACTACGCTTTATACAAATCAATCGTTAGAAAGGAAAAGAAGTAATGAATCAAATTTCATTTGAAGATTTATTTGAAGAAGAAAACGCGAAAGAAAAGGTGGAGGTAGCTGAAATACCAGTACCTTTATCACCATTGCAAAGAGATATATTGGAATTAATGGATTCTGAAGAAATAAGTGCACTTGAGCTGTGTGAACAATTAATACGAGCTGGAAAAATATCAGATGAAAGATTCACAACGAATAAGCCGAAAGCATATGGAGAAGTATGCTTACTATTAGAAGGATTTGTTAAAGAAGGAAAGCTTATTTTTGTCAAAAGTGATGAGAAAAGAGATAGGGTTTATAAATTGAATGAAGAAATGTTTAACGGATAAGGTGTGCAGGGGGAATTCATTCATTTTTCTCATTAAAAAAGGGTGTCAATTTTACTTAGATTGACACCCTTTTAATCATCTAACACCTTACATGTTTACGCTTGAAACCAAGTCTTCCTCTATCAAGTTCTTTCTGAATACTCTCTGCAGCATTTAGCAAACTACTTTTTTTATTATCACGTTTTATTTCAACTATACCAACTTCTTTTGCAATCTCGACTGCTTTTTCGTGTAGTGGTACATAGGAAATTGCTACAGTGTTTAGAAAATTATTCATAGCGGATTTAGTTCGTTCTGGCGAATCATGGATTGTCTTTTTCACCATTTCAAGCATATCGGAAAGTTTGCTTTCAGAAAACTCATCGTCTTTGCGATTTCCTAAAAGCCAGCAGTAGCAACTCCAGCCTGCAGACATTTTAAGCTCTTTACCACTTGCAATCCATTTATCAGCAACTTCTTGAGCGATATTTGATTCGGATAAAGTAACTGCCACCACATAATCAGACAACATATAAAAATACGCTCCGTCTATCCATCGATCAAAATCAGACTCCTTCATAGCTTTCGGGTCCGCAATAATGCCTGCAAAATACATAGCATCGTAGTTGCCTGTGGCATAAAGTTCTTCTGCTAACTCTTGGTTTATTTTTATTTTTTTTGCGATTGGTTTCATAGCACCTGTAGCTACGCCGAAAACTGGTTCCTGCGCACCGTTAGATATGTATATTTTTTTCGTTCGTTCCTTGCCTAGAGCTTCAAGCTCTTGCATAACTGTTTTAAAATCCAAAGCTGTGCACTTCCTTTCTTCATGTAAAAACCATTTTAATTGCGAACAACTAGCCTATATTTTTTATCATGTTTCCATACTTTCTAATTTTAAATCTTATGTGAGTAGGATGTCTACTTTCTATAATTTGTCGATAGTGCAGATAGTGATTTTGAAAGTCTAGATTTTTAGGATGAAAAACTACTGATTAAAGTTTCCCTGTATCTTTGGCTCTTTCTCGGTATTATTATGTTATTATTTGGTAAGAGGATAAATGTAAAGTGAAACATGTGAGGTTGGTTATAAATGATAAAGAAATTTACTAGAGTAGTATTAACTGTAGTTATGCCAATTAGTATGATTGTGGGGTGTGGAAATACTGAAAAAACTGAAGCAAAAGAACCGAAAGCGATACAATCAGAGAAAAAGGACTATACGGATTATTCGTATGGAAGCAAAGGTATAGTAGTAAGCGGAAAAGCGAAAGAACGTCAACAATACGAGGTTGGATATATGGATGATAATAAGTTAATTGGGATTGATGAAAATATTGAGGACTGTATTATTTTAGATAATAAAGATGAAGCAAGTCTCGTTTGGAAACAAATAGAGCGTGGATCGATTATTGAAGTACAATATGGTAAGGACCGTAATGATATCATAGGCGTACAATTAGTAGGAGATCGTGAGCCATACGAAATTAGTGATAAGTTTGATCGAAATACGATAAACGAGATTGTCGAAAACGTTAAAGGGAATTTGTAATAGAAGCTAAAATGAAAAAATATTTAAATTTACTATTAATAAAGTCGATTCCTTATGGAGATAAGAAATCGACTTTATTAATTATCTTTTTTGTAAGTTGTCTTTCCAAAAATTATAGCTATTATCAATAACTTCTTTTAATTTGAAATAGTTTTCCCAAGTATCTTTTACGTGGTAGAGAGTTTCTTCGTCTATAAAAACGTCTGAGTAATCACTTATATACTTCCATTCCTCATCATTATTAAAGTAATACATCGCGAATTGATTGCCTTCGTCATTTAACATGTCGTCTGCCAAAACGCCATCCCAGTTCATATAAATTTCTGTGCCAGTCATTTGTCTAAGTTTAAACTGTTTAATTTCGTCTAGGGACTCTTCTTCAAATTCTTCACTAAATAAATTATGTTCAAGTATCCATCCTAAAAACATACCAGTATGTACAAAAGCTTGATCAATTGGTAAGTCTTCAGGAAAATCTCCTTCATAATGGTACTTCGCTTTATCGTAAACAATCGTATGTAACAATCAGTTCATCCCCTTTAAATAACGTATTCTCTAATAAATTTGTACTGTTTGTTTTAATAGTTCAACTATGTTTTCAAGCCATTCTAGCGGTGTTATTTCTAGTCCTTCAAAATATATACCATCTGCTGAATATCATGTGTACCCTCGTTTTTCTTCATCATTTTTTGGTCTTCTTCATTTCAGGTATCAATATGAGAAATCTTTTCCAAATAAAACTCATTTCAATGTAAAAGGTTACATCTATATTATCGTAAGAATGTAAAAATGTTAATATTTTTAAAGAGAACAAGTACAAAGAAACAGGATTTATTTAATAGATACTTGATAGTTATGAAAAATTACAAAGATCCTTCTTGTTGAAGAAAATCAGTAAAAGGTATCCGAATCTATTTTTGAGAAGTAGTGGTGTGTAAGGGAAGAAGTACTTTTGACGTCGATTGCAATTGGTTGTAAAATAATGTCTGTTAAGGGATTTTCTAGAAACTATCATTCGCCTGCTGGGGATAAAATGCAGTGTTTATAAAAAGGCGGAATAACCATATTTTTATACATAGTAGATTCATAGTCTTTCACGAATGAGAAAATAAAGGGAGGTTGAGATATTTACACGAACAGTGTAGGTATCGATTACAGCAATGAATATAAAAAAACGAGTAATCGGACTATCAACAAGTCTAGTAATGTTAGGGAGTGCACCTTTATCAATATCAGCAGAAGAGTTAAATAAATCTCATACTGACCAGATTAGTATTGCACAAGGGGAACGTGGAACGAACGGATTACGTTATTCTAATTTCAATCTAGAAACTCCAGATTACATGCAAATTAATGAAGCAGAAGTATCAGAGAACGAGGAAATTCTTCTAGAAGAATATAAACATAAACATGATGAAACAGAAGAGTTACATAAAATGAAAGAAGCGAAAAAAGGTGAAGTAGCAGGAGATGAAGCTATTTCAAACATTGAAAAGGCATTTGAACATGTAGACGGTCGAAATGATGGCTCTACTCGTGAACTGAAGCCGGTTGAAAAACGAAGAGCTATTCAGTATAGTGCATCGATGACTACAAAGAAATATGGAACACTTGCAGGTGTCCCGTTTGTAGAGTGGATTGTTCCAGCTGGAAATCCTGATATTCGTCCTGCAAATCCGATGAAAGCACGCTACATTACAATTCATGAGACTGCAAACACAGCTCGTGGTGCAAATGCTGAAAATCATGCGAAATATTTGTATAAACAAGCAACGGAAGGTACGTTCCGAACAGCTTCTTGGCATTTTACTGTAGACGATAAACAAATTTATCAACACTTACCAACAAACGAAAACGGTTGGCATGCAGGAGATGGGGATGGATCAGGAAATAGAGAATCTATCGGGATTGAAATTTCAGTTAACCAAGATGGAGATTACAATAAAGCGTTAGAGAATGCAAAGAGACTTGCAGGTTATTTAATGAATAAAGAAGGTATTAGTGCGGACCGCATTTATAGGCATCAACAATGGAGCGGGAAAAACTGTCCTGATATTTTAATTTCTCGTGGGAATTGGACTGGCTTCGTACAAGGGATTCAATGGTATGCAAATGTTAACGCACAAATTGATTCGCCTTTACAAGAAAGAAATGAGCTATTTGATTCAAATGAATATAATCCAGCTGAACCTAATATGGAGCTTGTAGTGAATGGTGATGGTATAAACGTACGTAGTGGTTCGGGACTTGAACATCATATCGTTCGTAAAGCTTCAAATGGAGATCGTTACAAAGTGTTAGCAGTTAAAAATGGTTGGTATAAAGTAGGTAACGATGAGTGGATTTTCTATAACCCAAGTTGGATTAAAATAAACTATAATATGCCACATAAAGAAGTACAAAAACCAAAAGATGATATTACAGGTGGATGGTTTGAAGGGAACATTCGTAAGCTGAACAGCCTAGGAATTATGAACGGTGAAGGAAACGGTGTATTTGCGCCTTATCGTAATGTTACGAGAGCTGAGTTTGCAACATTAATCTCAAATGCTTTCAAGCTACCGGAAGGAAATAAGTCATTTGTAGACATTAACAAAGCGCATCCATCACTTCATAGCGGTATTAAACGTAGTGCAAGCGCAGGAATTATTAGCGGTCGTGGCGGCGGAATTTTTGATCCTAACGCATCTATCACACGTGAAGAAGCATCGATCATGATTGACAACGCATTACAGTATAAAGGTGTTACAGGTGAATTAGTTGCATTGCCATTTAGGGATAAACATTTGATCACATATAAACAGCCTGTTCAACGATTATATAGCTTAAAAGTAGTTACTGGTGTTGGAAATAATGAGTTTAATCCTAAAGGGACAACAACTCGTGGTGAAGCAGCTGCCTTTTTAGTGAAGATGTTAGATGCAAGTCAAAAATAGAAAGAATGATAAAGGAGCTATCCAAAATGAGAATTTGGAACAGCTCCTTTTTATATAAGCCCTTATTAAGCCCCTTCCAAGCCCCTTCCAAGCCCCTTCCAAGCCCCTTCCAAGCCCCTTATAAGCACCTACCAAGTAATAAATCACTAAGAAAAAACAAAACAAAAACAACTACAAGAACAAAAAAGCGCGAAAAAATAAAACCGTCGTTGTAGTAGTTAAAAAAATTTGGAATTCAACTGCAAAAATCAATTCCTCACTCCTATATATATATTGAAGGATTGAAATCTGCCTTTTTATAAGTGCGAGGGGGAGGTAAACATATGGCGGTGTACCGTAATGTGCAAGTGAACTTTTGGCAAGATGAATTCATATTAGATTTAACGCCAGAGGAGCGTTATTTTTACATATATTTGTTAACTGGTACGAAAACGAAGCAATGTGGAATTTACGTATTACCGAAGCGAGTGGCAGAGCTGGAAACAGGTTACAGTATGGAAACTGTTGAGAAATTGTTAAGTAGATTTGTGGAATACGGCAAGATTTTATATGATGCGGAAACGAAAGAGTTATACATCATAAATTGGCTACACTATAACCCTATTTTAAATACGAATGTAGAAAAGTGTGTGCTACGTGAATTAAAAATTGTGAAAAATAAAAAGTTCGTACATATGTTTTTACGTAAATGTCTGGAAGAAGAATGGAAGATTCCGTTGTTGTTACAGCATTTTGGTATGCCAGAAGAAGAAGGGAATAGTAGTTTACAAGAAGTTGTTGAAGAAATAGAAGATGAGGAAGGGGAAGAGGATACTCAGCATAGTGAAGTTTACAAATTTTACGAACAAAATATAAGTAGTCTATCCCCATATATCGTGAAGGAATTGAAGAATTGGATACAAAGACTTTCAGGAGAGAAAGTATTAGAGGCACTTAAAATTGCGTTTGAACATAATAAGCGAACGTTTGCTTATGTGAAGGGGATTTTGAGGAATTGGTGTAGCAAGTATGGTGGAGAGAAGTGTGTGATGGGTAGTTTAGAGAGAAGGAGAAGTGTTTTGAGTAGTGTGTTTTAATTTACATTAATTTAATATAGAATATATGTTCGTTTCGGTTGGTTTTATGCTATACTACAAGTAAATAAGGGTATTTTTATAAAGCATAAACAGATGCGGGGGAACAAAGTTTGACTACAAATGCAGCTCAGTTGTTTCAATATGTCCATATGACAGAAGAGCAGGAACAATTATCATTGCGTTATTTAAAAACGAAAGATGAAGAGATTTTAAATCATATACAACTAACGACAATTAGAGATCAAAATAGAAGCGATTTTGCAAATCAGTTTATAAATGATTTTAGGAAAGTATATAAACAAGATCCAGCTTTCTTTCGGTTATTTTATTATTTGTTAGGGGAGCAATTGTTAAATGTTCTTATAATAAGGTTTAAGTATGTGGATTTTGCTAATATGAAGATTTATTTAGAGAAAAGTGCACTTCCATTGGATAAACTGGTAGTAATTGCGTGTAAATATTTAACTAATATCTCTAGTTATGTGAATGAGGCGTATAGTTTTCTTAAAGAGTTAACAAAAGAGAAACCGAACTATATAGAGGAACAATTACACACTTTACCAAATCAGCAGCAATTATCGTTACTTCTCGTAATGTTTGAAGTAAATTATGAGAGGTTCTATACATATAGCACTTTATTGGACGAGAGATTAGAAGAACATGCTGAATTTATATTGAATTTGAATGGAGAAAAGGTAAAGGTTGAAGCAGTTGAAAAATATATAAAAGGTGAGAGTGATAGGGAATTATTTTTAGGTGGAAATTTACCAGAATATATTTGGCGACTATTATTTAGCATTCATCAGTATTCAAATATTGCGAGGCGGTATGTTGAAATATTAGCGAAGAAAAACGTTTGGGGTTTTATGAATCATGCTACGCGTTACGTGTGTCAAACTCTCGATCAGCCTCAAAACTATAAACGAACAGGTAGTGTAAATAAAAAAACATATGATGAAATTCAAAATTTTTGTAAACAGTTTTGGATTTCTGAGGAAAGATTTTTTGCACACCGTCTGAGGCAACATGATTTAAATAATGAAGAATTCTGTAAGACGTATGAATATGAAATGTTATGCTCCGTGGCGGAAGAAAACCCTGAATTTGTTCAACGTACTTTACAATATGTAAGTAAAAGTAATTACCTCATAATCGCCCGAACGTTAGCTGAAAAAGGACATGAGTTAAATAGAGGGAGAATGAGAGAGGAATTTTTTGTCGCTGCTTTGCAACTTAAGTTGTCTACGGTGCGGGATACGTATCGTGATTATTTACTCGGGAAATTGTCATTTGATGAAATGAAGCAAATACTTAAAAATCCGAAGTATAGAAATATGTATTGGGATATGCCAGTTTTAGAAGTTGTACTTCTTTGGGATATAGATGATGTGGCAAAAAGAGAAGCGGCACTCACTCTGGAATTTGGAGATGTATATAGTGTTTATTTATATGAACTTCTGTATGAATGTTCGGCTAGAGGGATAGAACCAGAAAAAATAATAGAAGATCTCCTTTCTTACGGGCTAAGTAAAGAAAAGCTGATTGATTATTCAGTTGAGCAAGTCTCACATTATGTAGAAGAGAGAAATAAAGCGAAGGAAGCGCTCGTTACGATCATTGTAAAAGAACAGGCATACATAATGGAACGATTTGATATGTATTCTGCTGAGGCAAAAGCGTATATTTTGAATGAATTAGCAAGAGATAACAGGGTTGAAACACGTCCGGTTTTAATTAAAAACTTAGGTGATTCATCTAAAAAATTACGTAAGTCTATAGTTGAACTGCTTTCAAAAGACATAGAAGCGGCAGAGGATGTAGCAGTTGAACTTCATAATAAAAAGAAAATTGTTCGTGAAAATGTGATGAAAATACTACTAGCGTATAGGATTGAAACATATACACAACTCGTACAGGAAGCATTGAAAGAAAAGAAGAATGCCTCTTTAGCCGAGAAGTTTGCTCCATTACTTGAAGTGGGGAGGAGCTCAGAAAATATAGAAGAACTTTGTAGCCGTATCGTAACGGGACAAAAAAGAAATTCACTTCTGCAATTGATTGGGGAGGAACCGCAAATCCGTCTTCGTCATTCAAATGAAATTGCGGATGCTACAATTCCATTAGCTTATATACAACAGTATATTTCAGATGCTGTCATTGAAAAGAAAGAGGCAGCTGAAGTAATTGGGAGTACTTTAAATGAACAAGACCTGAAAGAATATGTGCAAGCAATCTATCAAATATGGATTTTTCAAGATGCAGATGTGAAGAAACGCGGTATTCTTTCGTTATATGGAATATATAGTGATGACAAAATGGTCGGTATACTTAAAAAGCAAATCGATGAATGGGTACTAGATATGAGAGGAAAGATTGCAGCAGATGCTGTTCGTGCTCTAGGTTTGTCTTCATCTAAGCTTGCACTTATGTTTATTCATGCTATGGCATTTAAATATAAACATAAACAAGTGCGTAATGCGGCAAAAGAAGCATTAAGTCTTGCTGCGAAAACCCGTGGTATAACGGAAGAAGAACTGGAAGATCAACTAGTACCAGATCTTGGCTTTAATATACGTGGGGAGAAGAAGATTGATTTTGGGAATAGATGTTTTACTGCTATTTTAACTTCTGATTCAAAAATAGAATTAGAGACAGAAGAAGGAAAACGTATGAAGTCACTTCCAAAGCCGAATACAAAAGATGATATAGAAAAAGCTGAATTAGCTAAGAGAGAGTTAGCCACTTTAAAGAAAGAGCTTCGGAATGCTCTTTCCATGCAGAAACAACGTCTGGAAGCTGCTCTATCATTAAAACGCTATTGGTCATATGATACGTGGAAATCGATATTTTTGGAAAATCCAATTATGAAGCAATTTTCCACTTCACTTATTTGGGGTGAGTATGCGGAAGGCAAGTTACTGAAAATGTTCCGTTATACAGAAGATGGTACGTTTTACTCAATGATAGGAGAGAAACATGAGGTTTCATCTGGAACTGTAATCGGTTTAATTCATCCGTTAGAATTATCTAGAGCGGAAAAGGAAATGTGGGAAGAGCAACTGGAAAACTCGAAAATTGTCCAGCCATTTCTACAAATTGAACGTCCTGTGTTTGTAGTAGAGGAAGATGATAAGGTTACTGTTGAGAGATTTGGCGGTATTTTACTAAATGGTCGCTCGTTATTCGGTAAGATGACGAAACTTGGATGGATTCGCGGATCAGTTCAAGATGGCGGTGTGTATTATACGTTTTATAAAGAAGATACTCGCACTGGATTAGGGGCACAACTGTCATTTAGCGGAGCACCAATTGGCTATGAAGACGAAGAAGATATATGTGTGTATGACATTGAATTTTATAAAGCAGGTACAGTGAATCGTGGTTCATATGAATACGATGAAATTGATGATGAAAGACGCATTGTGCCAAAAGAAGTAGATAAGTATTTCTTTAGTGAAATATTATATGATGTACAAGTAGCGACCGATTCAAATCTTGGTCATAATGAAAGCTGGCGTAACAAACGATAAAAATTCCCCCTTCATTTGTAGGAAAATGAAGGGGTTTTTCAATTTTTCTAAAAGGTTCTTTCAAAATAGAAGCGAATAGTTTGAGAAAGGAGGGGTTATATGGAAGTTGTTATAAAGAAGAAACGAACTAGGGGTAAGAGAATTTTCATTTGGTCTAGTAGTATCGTTCTTTTGTTAATAATTTGTACAGCGATTTTTTTGAACATATATACACTTAGATCTATGCCAAAGATAGATGGAACGATAAAGCTAGAGGATTTACAACGTGCTGTTACGGTAAAGCGGGATAGTAAAGGTGTACCGCATATTAAAGCGGAAAATGCACATGATTTATATTTTTCGCAAGGGTATGTACAAGCGCAAGATCGATTATTTCAAATGGATTTAAGTAGAAGGCAAGCTTCTGGGATGTTAAGTGAAGTTGTAGGGGAAGCAGCTATTGATCGAGATAAGTTGTTTCGAACGCTCGGTTTACGGCGAGCAGCCGAAGCGTCTGTTAGCCAATATGATGGAGAAGCGAAATTTGCTCTGCAGTCATTTGCTGATGGGGTGAATGCCTTTATACGCGAGGCAAAAGTGGAAAAGAAATTGCCAGTTGAGTTTACTATATTAGGCTATGAACCTGCTGAATGGTCAATTGTGGATACGTTAACGATTGGAAAGTATATGGCGTTTGATTTAGGCGGACATTGGCACGGACAGGCGTTTCGGTATTGGGCGCTAAAAAATCTACCGAAAGAGCAAGCAAATGAGCTGTTTCCTACATATCCGAAAGATGCCCCTAGATTGCTAGCTGAACTGAAAAATACAAATGTAGACGTAGCACAAAGTTTTGCAAAAGCAATCATTCCACCAGAGTTTAATGGTAGTAATAACTGGGTTATAAGCGGTGAGAAGAGTGCGTCTGGTAAGCCAATTTTAGCGGATGATCCTCATTTATCACTTGCGACACCTTCTATTTGGTATCAATCGAAACTTGAGATGAAAGATTTACATGTGAGTGGCGTTATTTTCGCTGGCGTACCCGGGGTTATATTAGGACACAATGACAAAATAGCATGGGGCGTTACGAATACAGGTCCTGATGTGCAAGATTTATATATTGAGAAGAGAAATCCTAATAATGAAAATGAATTTCTATATAACGATAAGTGGGAAAAGGCGACTGTTGTGGATGAGTCTATTAAAGTAAAAGGCGGAAAGACAATACCGTATAACGTTACCGTTACGAGGCATGGTCCAGTTATTTCAGAGTTTGCGGATAAAGGGAAAGAGAAGACGAAAACAGTATTTGCTTTGAAATGGACTGCTTTGGAGCCTTCCGCTGAATTAAAGGCTGTATTAAATATGAATAAGGCGAAAGACTGGAATGAGTTTGAAACGGCACTGCAAGATTTTCATACACCAACTCAAAACTTTGTATTTGCATCAAATGACGGCACAATTGCTTATAAAGCAAATGGAAATATACCAGTGCGTAAAAAAGGTGATGGTAGTTTACCTGTTCCAGGATGGACAGATGAATATGAATGGGAAGGGTATATCCCGTATGATCAGCTACCAAAAGTAATCAATCCAAAACAAGGGTTTATTTCAACTGCGAATAATAAAATTGTAGATGATAATTATCCGTATCATATTAGTAATACGTGGGCGCAGCCATATAGGCAAATGCGTATTCAAGAGTTTTTACAAGAGAAGGAAAAGTATACGGTGAAAGATTTAGAAGAATTACAGATGGATCAAAAAAATTTATATGGGAAAGAATTTGCTCCTATATTGTTAAAAGAGTTAAATAAAGCGTCTTTACATGAAGTAGAGAAAGAAGGCGTAAAACAATTAACGAAGTGGAATTTTTACGATAGTAAAGATGACGCGGCACCGTTAATATTCCATTTATTAATGAAGGAGATTTCAAATACGTTATTTTCAAAAGAAATTCCGAAAGATGTGATGGAGTTATTTGAAGGGAAGTCACAAGTTGTGGATGAATTGATTCGAAAAGAAGTAGCAGGAGAAAAGAGCACTTGGTTTACGAAGTATGGAGGATTCACAAAAGTTGTGCATACATCGTACGAAAATGTAATGAAGAAATTACAGAAGGAATATGGACCAGATGTTACGGAGTGGAAGTGGGGGGATTATCACCAACTTGCTTTTACACACCCAATTTCAAAATCATCTAGTATGTTAGCGCTACTTGCGTTTAATCGTGAGAAACCAGTTCCAATTGGCGGAAGTCAAGTTACCGTTCAAGCGGCGAGTTACGGCGATAACGGTATTGTCAATCATGGAGCGTCTTGGCGATTCGTTATTGATACGAAGGATATGTCAAACGGTTATCATATTGTAGGGCCAGGACAATCAGGACATTTTAGAAGTGATTGGTATCATGATCAAATAGATGATTGGGTAAATGGCACGTATCATACGACTACATTGAATACGGAGGGGATAGAGGGGAAGGTGTTAAATTTAGAGCCGAAGTAATAGGGGGTTTTTGTTTGTGGAGGGGACTAGTAATAATCTTTTTGATAATGAAAGCTTATCATTTAGAATATAACCTAGTTCTTAAATCATTTTAACAGCCAGCCTACTATCATTTAATTTGATAGTAGGCTGTTTCCATCTTCGAAATACGCTGTAGCAACTTCTTCAGGATTACGATTCTTTCCACATGCTGCAAGTGCTGTAACTAATAAAACTATTAACATGATCATTCCAGTTTTGAGGGATTTAGTTAACAAAGGCCAGGTATTATTTGCAACAGAACCGTCTATCTGTACCCCTTGTTTCATCATTTTTCTAGGCCATCCAACTTGACAAATGTTTTTTTATCAAACTACAATGAAAATCATTATCAATAATATAGGGAGGATACTTTTGTCAATAAATGAAAAACAATATATTTATAGGTTAATAACTAGATGTTGTTAAGTCGTATGTACTATTTTTAGTTTAGCGTTGCCTAGAATGTACACCAATTAATCTCACGAATTACAAGAAAACTATTATTGAAATGAGGCTTGCATTGTGAAGTTGGACGTGAATGAGTTAGCAGAGTATCTTGCCAATACTCCTTTCCGAGTAGAAGGAGTATATCGTTATGCTAAAAATCCAGGTGTGCCTTGTGCTGAGTCTACAGATTCTTTCCCAGGATTTGTATTTCCACTTACAGGGAAGACGGAATTTCAATTTAATGGTACGCCGTATACCCTTTCCCCAGGAAAAGTTATACATGGGGGTGCAAAAATGACATTAGCCCATAAAATGCTTGGTGAAATAAACTGGGAATATATTCTTGTTTTATATCGGATAAGCAATTCAGAACGAGAAGATTCTGGCTTTACTCATCAGCATTTTGAATTATTAACAGGACAATCTCCTCGTCTTGTCGAATTACTTATGCGTCTTTGGGATGTGTATAATCAGCGAGGAGGCATTTCGATGTTTCAGACGGAAATGCTATTTCGTGAAGCGTTGAATGAAGCTTTATTAAGTGTTGTCAATAGAGAAAACAACTATGAATCGCATACTTTATTCGAACGAATATCTAGTTACGTTCATAAATACTATTATAAAGATATTACAATACATACGCTTACAGAACAAAATAATGTTAATCGAAATCGTCTTTCTTACGTGTTTAGAAAGCATGCAGGTATGGGGCCAGCAGAATATTTATTGAACTATCGTATAAAGATGGCTCAAAAAATGTTATGTACAAGTGGTGTGCCTGTACAACAAATTGCGCAGGCTGTTGGAATCGCAGACCCTTTTTATTTTAGTAGAGTTTTCAAGAAGCGAGTTGGCATTTCGCCTACTAAATATCGCGAGAAGTTCATCAATAATCCATACTAATGTCAACAGGGGTCCATTCTTATTTGAAAATCACTGTTCTATACTTATGGAGAGTTAAAGGAAACATTGGATTGAAAGTACTTTCATTGAAATCACTCCTTTGTACTATCTGAATGAAAAGTTCTGGCCTGAGCATTTTCTTTTTAAGCATAATAACGACTTTTTTACTTAGATTACTGTAATATAGTGGAAGTTGAAAATGAGGAGGGATCATTATCCATTACCAACCTATTAAACTAAATGACGAGTTATCTAAAATTAACGATTATTGGTATCCACAAGTGATTAGTGAAATGAATGACGATCAAATTCAGCTTTTTAAAGCTAATGGAGATTTTATATGGCATGAGCATCCTAATACGGATAAGCTATTTATTGTGCTTGAAGGGGAGATGTTCATCGATTTCCGTGATGGACAGGTGAAAATTTCTAAGGGCGAGATGTTTATTGTCCCGAGAGGCGTTGAGCATAAACCTTTCACTGAAAAGGAATCCCACATCATGTTGGTAGAGCCTAAAAGGGAAATGGATTGATAATCGTAAAAAGATAAAAAAGGAGCGGAAATCCGTTCCTTTTTTATTTATCTTACTATTTTTAGGAGCTTAGTATGAATAAGATGTGAATAAAGGATGAATAGCATTTTTATCAATAAAAATTTATTGGATTTTTTGTGGAATATATATGAAACATTGTATAAAATAATCAAGAAAGCCAAAAATTATAGGGGGAAAGTTGTGAAGAAAAATAAGAGTTTAATAAGTTTTTTAGGAGTGTTTATTATGCTGTTTTCTTTTTGTTTTCAAGGAAATGTACAGGCAGATGTAAATACTGTTCAATCTGGAAAAATCAAATCAGGAAATGTAACGGTATGGGAAGTTGGAAATGTAGCGAAAGTGTTAGCTGATGTAGAGCGCTTAAATTTAAATACAGTAAATGTACCAATTCAGGTAGATATTCCGAATGTGACTTCTACGAACATGGTAATTAATCAAGCGCAAAAGCAACAGGCTATTATTTTAATTCAAGAATTATTAAAGCGTAATATTCAAGTTATAGTGGAACCGTTCCCATATATTCAGCAAGGAAATGTTGGAGAAACGGAATGGAATCCAAGTAATATTAATGATTTCTTCTGGAATTGGAAAACGGTTATTTTGCAAGACATTTTTAACTCGATTACAAGTAAATACAATGTGTACGGGCTCAAGATTGCTTCTAATTTCGTGAATATGGAATATGCAGAAGGATATTGGAGCGATACGATTGATTTTGTTCGCCAGCAGTATAAAGGAAATGTTTTGTATCAAATGAATTGGTGGCTAACAGCAAGCTGGGATCCTTCATATGAAGCGAAGTTTGTTGAGATAATAAACCGTCCGTATTTAAAGAAGGTAGACATTGTTAGTATCGATAGTTGGTTTGAAGTTTCAGGAAAAAGAAATCCATCATACGAAGAAGTGAAGCAAAGTTTGTTTGCGACGACAGTATATAATCGTGGACAGAATGTTGTTCAGCAACTAGAACAATTACATAAAGCAACAGGAAAGCCAGTTTACTTTGGTGGATTTAACGTTCCAGCGCGTGAACTAGGCTTGCAAAATCCGTGGAATCCAGATGTTACTAATGTGTTTTCAAAAGACGTACAATTAAACGGATGGCGCGCTTACCGTAATGTATTAGAACCGAAGCCATATTTTAAAGGCTTTTCAATTTGGTTTATTGGATCTAATAATAGTACGCATGCGTATCAAATACATAGTCAAGAAACGGCAGCAGTTATTAATGGCTGGTACCGAAAATAATTTTTATAAAATAGGTAAGTTTTAAAGTTTACCACATATATTTCTAGTGAAAGGCCTTTCACCATCTTATCACCTAGGGGGCAATCATCATGAAATTTTTGTCTTACCTTACAGTAATTTTGGTGATTCTTGGCGGTTTGAATTGGTTATTTGTAGCGTTAGATTACAATGTAGTTGAGAAATGGTTTGGTTCTATGCCGGCGCTTGTGGACACTATTTATTGGCTCATTGGTCTTTCTGCAATTTATCAAATTTTTGATCGGTTCTTTACGGACAATTAGCTATTATTCTTTTATTACTAGAGTGTTAAGTACGATTATGTACTTAACACTTTTTTGTGTGTTTATAAAAACATTGGCACTTGCAAGCGATTCCATTGCGTCTTACGCCGTAATAATAGAAAACAAATTGACCGTGTCTTGTATTGTGGGTTATAATTCAGAAAGTTTAAAAAATACAAAAATGAGAAATAGGGAGGTCATCCGGGTGATGGAGAGAGTGTATAATTTTTCAGCAGGACCATCAATACTCCCTTTGCCAGTTTTAGAGAAAGTGCAAAAGGAGCTTGTAAATTATAACGGGACAGGCATGTCTATTATGGAAATGAGTCACCGATCTTCTTATTTTCAAAGTATTATAGATGAAGCGGGTAGCTTACTTCGTGAATTAATGAACATTCCTGATGAGTATGAAGTATTGTTTTTACAAGGTGGTGCTTCATTACAATTCTCTATGATACCGTTAAATTTAATGAATAAGTATAAAAAAGCAGGGTACGTATTGACTGGCTCATGGTCTAAAAAGGCGATGCAAGAAGCTGAAAAAGTAGGAGAAGTACAAGTGATTGCTTCTTCTGAAAATGAGAGGTTTACGACAATTCCTAAACTGGATGGTTTACTAGGCGATGAAAAACTAGATTATGTACATATTACAACGAACAATACAATTGAGGGAACGAAGTATGTGGACATTCCACATGTAGATAAAGTACCGCTCGTTGCGGATATGTCCTCAAATATTTTATCAGAACGATATGATGTTTCGAAGTTTGGTCTTATATATGCGGGAGCGCAAAAGAATTTAGGGCCAGCAGGCTTAACGATTGCAATTATAAAAAGAGATTTAATTGGAGGAGCAGATCGTTATTGTCCTACGATGTTAAACTATGAAACTTACAGTAAAAATAACTCCTTATATAATACACCGCCGTCCTTTAGTATTTACGTAACAAAACTTGTATTAGAGTGGCTGAAAGAGCAAGGCGGAGTATCTACGATTGAAGAACAAAATAAAATGAAATCTTCACTTCTTTATAATTTCTTAGATGAATCAAAAATGTTTACTTCACCAGTTGATCCTACGTATCGATCACTTATGAACATTCCGTTTACAACACCGTCAGAAGAGCTGAACAGTGAGTTTCTACAAAAAGCGAAAGAACGCGGCCTTGTTACGCTAAAAGGACATCGCTCAGTCGGTGGTATGCGCGCAAGTATTTATAATGCGATGCCAGCACACGGCGTACAGCAATTAGTAAATTATATGAAGGAATTTGAGCTTGAGAATAGATAGGGAGATGGGGATATGTTTCGTGTTCAAACGTTAAATCAAATTGCAGAAAAAGGTTTGCAAGTGCTTAGCGGAGAGCGCTATGAAGTAGGGGAGAGAATGGACCACCCAGATGGCATTTTACTTCGCAGCTATTCTTTACATCAAGAAGAGTTTTCAAAAGATTTAAAGGCGATTGCGAGAGCTGGCGCAGGGGTAAATAATATTCCTGTCGAGCGATGTACAGAAAAAGGGATTGTAGTCTTTAATACGCCAGGGGCAAATGCTAATGCAGTAAAGGAACTCATTATCGCCAGTCTTATTATGTCTTCACGTAACATTATTAACGGAGTAAGCTGGACGAAAAATTTAGAAGGTGAAGAAGTACCGCAGCTTGTTGAATCAGGGAAAAAACAATTCGTTGGATCAGAGATTGCAGGGAAACGTCTAGGTGTTATCGGACTTGGCGCAATTGGTGCTTTAGTTGCGAACGATGCGTTAGCGTTAGGGATGGACGTCGTCGGATATGATCCTTACATTTCAGTTGAAACAGCTTGGCGCCTTTCTACACATGTGCAAAGAGCATTTAGTTTAGATGAAATTTTTGCAACATGTGATTATATTACACTGCATATTCCTCTTACGAATCAAACGAAGGGAATTATTGGTGAACACGCTCTAGAGAAAATGAAAAAAGGAATGCGTTTATTCAATTTCTCTAGAGGAGAACTTGTAGATGAAAAGGTTCTTCAAAAAGCGTTAGAAGAAGACATTATTGCACATTACGTAACGGACTTCCCAAATGAAAATGTGATTAAAATGAAAAACGTAACAGCGACGCCTCACCTCGGTGCATCTACATCTGAATCAGAAGAAAATTGTGCAGTCATGGCAGCGCGTCAATTACGTGAATATTTAGAGACAGGAAATATTCGTAATTCAGTCAACTATCCAAACGTAGAATTACCGTATATCGGAAAGAAACGTATTACAATCATGCATCAAAACGTTCCAAACATGGTAGGACAAATTACAGGATGTTTAGCAGAACATCATATAAATATTGCGGATATGATTAATCGTAGTAAACATTCTTGGGCGTACACGATGATTGATATTGATAACGGAATTGATGATATAATAAAAGAGAACATTGTGGAAAATATAAGTAAAATTACAGGTGTTGTAGCCGTTCGAATGATTGTGTAAAGGAGAGAGGAATTTGGCAAAAATCCGACCGTTTCGGGCCATTCGTCCAGTAGAAGAAAAAGCAGCGGAAGTGGCAGCTTTACCGTATGATGTTTTAAATAGTGAAGAGGCAAGAGAAGTTGTAAAAGGGAATCCGTATTCTTTCTTACACGTTGATAAAGCAGAAATTGATTTAGACCCAGCGCTTTCACCGTACGATGATCGCGTATATGAAAAAGCGGGTGAAAATTTAAATCGATTGATACGAGAAGAAGTGTTCATTCAAGACGAAGAGCCAGCGTTATACATTTATGAACTGACGATGCAAAGAAGAACGCAGTCCGGTCTTGTCGTTTGTACATCTATTGATGAGTATGAAGACGATACAATTAAAAAACATGAAAGAACGCGTCATGAAAAAGAACTTGATCGTATTCGCCACGTAGATGTGTGTGACGCAAATACAGGTCCTATCTTTTTAACATATCGTACAAAAGAAGAAGTGAAACGTTTCATCGCAAACTGGAAAGAAGAACATGCACCAATCTATACATTTACAGCGGAAGACGGCGTTAGGCATGTTGCTTGGAAAATAACTGATGAAGAAGTAATTGCAGGCCTAGTAAACGTATTTGAAGACATTCCTAATCTATACATTGCAGATGGACATCACCGCTCCGCATCAGCTGCGAAAGTAGGGCTTATGCGAAGAGAACAATATCCGAATTACACAGGAGAAGAAGAGTTTAATTTCTTCCTATCAGTTTTATTCCCTCACGATGAATTATCAATTTTGGACTATAACCGAGTTGTGAAAGATTTAAATGGCTTGTCAGAGGAACAGTTTTTAAATCAAATTACGCAATACTTTTATGTAGAAGAAGCATCTGTTTCTCCGTATAAACCAAATGAACCAAAAACATTTGGCATGTATGTGAACGAGAAGTGGTATAAGCTCACAGTGAAAGAGGAAACGTTTGATGCGAATGATCTTGTGAAAGGTTTAGATGTATCTATTCTGCAAGATCATTTATTAAGCCAAGTACTTGAAATACATGATCCGCGATCTGATTCACGTATCGACTTTGTCGGAGGAATCCGCGGATTAGAAGAACTAGAACGTCTTGTAAATAGCGGTGAATATAAAGCGGCGTTCTCGCTATATCCGACATCAATGGAATCTTTATTAGCAATCGCAGACGCTGGAGAAGTTATGCCACCAAAATCAACGTGGTTTGAACCGAAACTGCGTAGTGGGTTATTTGTACATTCTTTAAAATAATGATAGACTTCATTATTTTGAAAAACCGAAATAATTTTAGTTTCGGTTTTTCTTATTTTAAAAGAGCTTTGAGGAGGGGTACCAATGAAATTAAATTATAGGTAGGCGAAAAAATCACCTTTGAACGAATTTTAAGGACATTCCTAGTATTACAAGAAATGTCCTTTCCACTAAATTATAAGGTATTTTGCTAAAATTCAAACTCTAAAATTAGTTTACTAGTTTGACCTGTAAATTGATAATGATAGGATCCTCTTAGACTTTCTAAGTTACCGGTAGCTTTCATAATTGTTCCTGGGGAATCTAAATTTCCTTTATCAAATATTCCTTGCTCTATAGCTGTGAATGTTCCTTGTTGTCCCTTATAAATTCCTTCAAAGTGTAAAAATCCAGAAATTTTAGCAGTAGCTAAGTGACCATCATTTATATTTGAGTCTAAATAATATAATAAGTATTCAACAAAAGCTTTTCCTTTTAATTCCCCATCAATATCATATTCAACATGGGCAATATTAATAGGGAAATCTTTTTTAGTATCATCAATTGGTTTTTCATCCCATTTACTTACTGTAAATGTTACTTCCATACACGTAATCTCCCTCCAATTATATACTTTTAAAAAGTATCCATTCACATTCATATCTCATAGGAGTGATTTTATTCATTCCACGCCACTTTCTAAAATAGAGAACGATCCATTTCCACAATCAATTTCTGCCATTGCGCCGTAAGGTAAAATAAACTTCGGTTCGGTATGGCCAAAATTTAAATTATAAAGAATCGGCAAATCTTCTAAGTTATATTCTCTCATAACTTTCAGTATTTCATGTTTATATTCTTCATAGTATTGTTCATCTTTCGGTTTACCGAAAATGATACCTTTTGCTTTTTGCAGAATGCCTTGCGCTGCATAATTTCGTAACCAATACTTTATATAACTTGGTTCTGGATGATCTTCAGAAGTTTCAAAGAAGAGAATACTATCCTCCCAATGTTTGCTCTCAGGCCAAAGCTCCGTTCCTTTTGCAAATTCCAATACTTCGATACACCCACCAATTAAACGCCCTTGTACAGTAGTAGAGCCTTGAAGTACCTCATATCCGTTGTTTTGCTGCATCGTACGTCTTGTATCCTTATTTACTTCTATCCATTCTAAACGCTCACTCGTCCATTCAGGAGCTGGTTGAATTTCGCCAATAACTTCATTTGAAAAGAGAGCTCGCTTTACCATTTCAACCGTATATGGATCCATCTCTATATTTTCAGCGAAATCAGTTAAAATGGCTGGACCGTAAAAAGAGGAAATTCCTGCTTTATGACAAAACAAGTGTGAAACGGTAACGTCAGAGTACCCCATAAAAATTTTCGGGTTTTCACGGATTACATTAAAATCTATAAAGGGAAGTAAGCGAATGCTATCTTCACCGCCAATATTCGCAATAATTGCTTTCACGCGAGTATCCTTAAAAGCTGTCATTAAATCTTCTGCACGAGCTTGTGGGTTGTTATAAATGAATTCGCTACCTTTTAAACTATTTGGCATTGGGATAACGGTAAGACCGAAAACTTCTTCTAACCTCTTTACTCCTTGTTCATATCGCCAACTTATCTCAGAATCGCCTGCGCCTCCCCATGAAGGGCTTACTGTTGCCACAATATCACCTGGCTGTAATCTGTTTGGTTTCTTTAACATGTTAACTCGGCTCCTACATAATGTAATGGACTACAATTATACAAACTGTAGCATTGAAAAATATGATGCATCACATTTATTTCTTCATCATCGATCTGTTTACCTGCTGGTATTCATGAATTCAGTCTTAGTGTTGAGTATATTTAAAATACAGTATGCAACATTGCATAAGAAAGATGGTTGCTATTTTCTGCAATCTGTAACTGCAATTATTACAAGTTGGTCGTATTCAATCCACAAATAAAATCATTATGAATGGAGAGGTTACAGCTTTTCCTAAACAAGAAAGCTATCGCCTTTAGGCATCGGAGTGTCACTAAAGATCGCAATGTTCTTGGTGCTAAAGTGTCTGAAGTATAGGTAGTTTATTCGGTTTTTTTGTTGGGATTTTTAGCGGATTATTCTTTAATTATTAGATAGAGAGATAAAATAAAAATACACCTAACTAATAGGTGTATTTTTAGACTTGAAAACCACATAACATCGAATGGTTTTCTTATAAACATATAAGAACAGTAATCTAAATAGTTTTTAATTTTGGTGACTTATACACCTGTACCATGTTAAGAATTAGCAGGAGCGCCGCCAGTATTGCCATGAGATTCAACTTTCGGAGCAGGGAAATGTGTATGCCCTTCTTGTTTAGGAGCTCCACCAGTGTCGCCGATGTTTAATGCAGGAGCGCCGCCAGTATGGCCCTCAGAAAAAGAAGGAGCTGGTGGAGACGGGAAGTGAGCGTGTCCAGCTTGATTTGTGAAACCTGCATTTAATCCAAATGCAGCAATACCTGTAAATGCAATACCTACAGCGATTTTACCAATTGTTTTTTTCATTTCTTTAACCCTCTTTCATTTGATTTTTTTGCTACTGTACTATTAAAAAAGTATAAACTTGCTTTCTCATGTTGTTGTTTGTTATAAAACGCAAGAGCTAGTTTTTCAAGATATTCAGAAACGTAACTATATAAGGATTCTCTATTGAAGTATTCAATTCCTTTTAAAACAATCGGTTCAATTTGATCTAATTCATTTTGGTTCGTGAAAACTTCTAGTATAGCAAAGTGATGTTTATACTCTTCGTTACCAAGTTCAGAAATAAGTTGTTTCCCTATTTCAATGTAGTGGTTTGCTTTGTTTATAAGTCCTAATTTTTCATGTTCTTGTGCAAGTAAGAATATGGCTTTGTAGTGAGATGGGATTTTTTCGACGACTTGCGTCAAGTGACGGATTGCTTCTTCAGATAGATTTTGACTTGCGTATAATAGTCCTAAATTACCACGCACAAAAAGTTGTAATGATTCCTCATTTAATTTTTGAAGAATATCTAACGCTTTGTTATAGCTTTCCTCAGCTTGTTCAAAATGTCCTACATCTACATAAGAAGCACCAAGTACACTTAAACAGGAAGAAATATTTCTTTCACATCCGTGTTGCGATTCGAAAATTTCTAATGCTTTAGAAGCATTTACAATCGCAAAACTTGGTTGTTGTTGATGATAATGATAAGTTGCAAATCGGTAATAGAAATCAGCATGTTCAATTTGACTGTGTCCGGATAAAAGTGTTTGTGCTTTTAAGAAATATTCGTCTGCTTCCTGATATTTATTGATAGCTGTTAAGTGAATCGCTTTATAATAATGATATAGATAAGATAAATGTTTATCTTCTGGTTTTTCTTGGTCTTCTATGATTTGAAAACTATCTTTCGTGATTGATAGTCCATCTGTCAGAGCTGTATGTCGGAACTGGAGTAATGCGTAATATAAGTGATAAAGTGGAAATGTTTCTGTTTCTTTCAAAAGCATTTCTTTATGTTCTTTTTTAGCTTCTTGAAACTGAATTTGTGCTTCCTTAACGTTTTGCGTTAAGATTGCATGGTACCAAGCTTCTAAATGTTTTGTTGTATATGTATGCCCCTTTAATGAAATGTTCATATTAGCCCCCTTGTATATTTTTTTATATAATTGTAACTATAATGGTAACACAATGAAAAGTAATTATATGGAATTTATTATTGATAAAAAATATTCAGAATTATATAGGTCGGTAAAACCTGTCAGTCCATGTGTTTTTATGAAGAAAAGGACACAATTGACTATAGAATCTTAATAAAATGATGCCACATGTACAATGCTAAAATAAAAGTTGAGAAAGTATGCATGAGGTGTGAATAGGGTAAGAAGGTAAAAATCCTAGCTACAATAGCTAGGATTTTTGTGTTAAATAGTCTCACCGTGAGCTTCTTGTTTAGGAGCAGGGAAATCGCCATGCCCTTCAAGCTTCGGAGCAGGAGTATCGCCATGTCCTTCAAGCTTTGGAGCAGGAGTATCAGCATGGCTCTCAAGCTTCGGAGCAGGAGTATCGCCATGTCCTTCAAGCTTCAGGAGTATCAGCATGGCTCTCAAGTTTAGGAGTCGGCGTATCACCAACATTTAAAGCAGGAGCGCCAGTATTACCATGCGCTTCTAACGTAGGAGCAAAGAAGTCAGCGTGACTCTCTTGTTTAGGAGCCATTCCTTCTCCATGAGTATTTGTATAAGAAGGAGCCCAAGTATCCCCTATATTGTATGATGAAATAGGAGGTCTGCCATGATCATAAGCAGGAGCGCCACCGTCGCCTTTATTATAAGAAGGAGCCCAAATGTCGCCATGTGAATCTAATTTCGAGCTTAAATCAGCATGTGTCTCTAGTTTCGGAGCAGCAAAATCAGCATGGCTTTCTAATTTCGGAGAAAAAGTTTCACCGTGCTCAGCTTTTACAACGCCGCCATCCCCAATATTTACACCAAAAAGACCAAAGCTAAACACTGATAACCCTACAACAGCTGTACTAATTTTTCTTTTCAATCTATATCTCTCCTTTTATTGTTTTATTTCATTTTGTCTAAACGTGGTAGATAAAATGAAACGAATCGTAAAAAAATTCCGAATATATTACGATATACGAATAATTCTGTGTAATATTTTGTAAAACCTCCTTAAAATTTGAATTTTATGAAAATAAAATTCGACATGGTTCATTATTCAACTAGTTGAATAAATTTTGATTGAGTTTTTATAAAGGTATTCGATAACCTTAGGACCGAAAGTAGTTCTTAATTTCTTTATACCGTGGTCATAAGGTTATTTTAGCTTTGAATTAAATTAAAGCCCTCTTGCTGTATATTTAAAAAGTACAGTATGCATCATTGCATAAGAAAGAGGGTTGCTATTTCCTACAATCTGTAACTATAATAGTTACAGGTTGGTCGTATCCAATCAAAAATAAAATCATCATGAATGGAGATGTTTCATAATGGGTATGAAAAAATTAATTTTAGCAGGTGCTTTAGGAATCGCAGCATTATCAGGAACGAATTTACCAGGGTTAGAACTAACAAAAGCGAATGCAGCTTCTATAGAATCGAATTTTTCAACATTAGAAGGACGAGTAGTAGAAGTAGATAACGGTGTAATTGTCGTAAAATCTAAGCAATACGAAGAACCTGTTAGTGTATATATAGATTCATTTTCAAATGTGAAAGTAGGAGATGAAGTAAAAGCTACTGGATCTATGATGCGTAATTTTACAGAATATATGGTTGCAACTGCAATTGAAAATACAACAAACAAGTTAGGCATGCACATGAAAGAAGATGGCTCACCTGATTATGTAATTGGTGAAGTATCAAAAGTAGGAACGATGGAAGATGAGGGAGACGGTGCTACTAAATATGTCGTAGTGGAGTATCCATCGCTAAACGGGAAGAAAGTGATTATTGATGTTTTCTTAACAAAGGGACAAGTATTTCATACGGGTGAGAAAGTGAAAATTGATATGAAGTATGTGGGATGGGGGGGTATTTCTATTAACTGGAACACAGTTGATCATATCGAAAAAGTGTATGAAGTAAAAAACAACGTTGAAAATAGTGATGATGTTTGGATTTGGTCTTAATTAGATGCCTGTAAATAATAAATGTACCATGCAGTACCCATCAAGTAATCATTTGATGGGTACTTTTTTATTTATTCTGCTATTGAGACAAATGAAGCAATTCACGGTTCATATTCATTTTTTAGCATCAATTGTATGTGAAATCAAAACGTTATGTGTAGTACATAATAAATACAGTTGTTATCCTTTTTTAATTACATGTGGATATAGGATAAAGTTGATTTATCATCCTATATTAAAATAAAAATAAACCACTGTTCGATTTGAATATTCCACGATATAATGGTGAGAGTTTATGACAGAATAAATATTTACATAAGAAGTGAGGTACTGTATGAAAAAAAGAACGACAGACATTATTTTTATTATTATTGGTGCATTTCTTTTTGCGTTAGGTGTCAATTTGTTTGTTATCCCGAACGAGTTTGGTGAGGGTGGAGTAACAGGTATCACGATTATTACGTACTATTTATTTGAATGGTCACCGGGCTTAGTTAACTTAATTTTAAATGCCATTTTGTTAATAGTCGGTTATAAATTTTTAAATAAGATCACAACAATTTATACGATTATCGCTGTAGTTACGAACTCGCTATTCCTTCATTTAACAGAAGGATGGACGATTGCTTCCGATGAAATGCTCGTAAATGCCATTTTCGGTGGAATATTTATCGGGTGCGGGATTGGTCTTATTATTCGTGTTGGTGGAACGACAGCAGGTACTACCATCTTAGCGAGGATGACACATAAGTACTTAGGTTGGAGCATTAGCTACGGTCTACTGTTCTTTGATTTAATCGTTGCGTTTTCATCTTATTTCATCATTGGTGCAGAAAAGTTGATGCTGACAATTATTATGTTATATGTAGGAACGAAAGTAATGGAATTTGTAATTGAAGGTTTAAATCCGAAAAAGGCCATTACGATTATTTCCGATAAGCCGGATGAAATTGCCGGGAAGGTGACTAGCTTAATGGGTAGAGGAGTTACTGTGTACTCAGGTCATGGCTATTACACGAAAACGCCGAAGGACATTCTTTACGTTGTTATTAATAAACAAGAAGTAGTCAAGCTAAAGCGGATTGTTCAAACTACAGATCCAGCTGCGTTCATTGCTATACACGATGTTCGTGACGTATTTGGAGAAGGATTTGTTGATATTTCGAAGGCTTAAAAATTGTTTTTCATTAAAATAATCTTAATACTAAAACGTGAGAATCTATTTTGAATCATCTTTTTTCAAAATAGATTCTTTTTTAATTAAACGCCATTCACTTTCAGTTCAACCTTTGACGTTCTAAAGAAAAAGGCCGATAAAGCGCTCCAGCCTGTTTTTTAATTTTGAAATGTGAGAGTTGAATTACAATGGATTATATGTGATTTTTTAACCTACTCCCCATGAGTTTTGCCATTTGTTTTGCATCTGGATTTCCTTCATCGTATAATTTCTCAATAATGTTAAGATAATCCGTCTCATTTCGATTTTGACTTAATTTATATGCAGCCTGGATGTCTCCCACCTTAACCTTAAATCCAACTATACCTTTCAGTTCATTTTCTAACAGAGTAGGGGAAAGTTTATTCCATAATACTGGATTTTCACGATGCTCCTCATATTTTTTCAACATTTTTGTTAATTCATCTACTAATTCCTCTTTATCTAAAATACTCGCTTTACCATATATATGGACGGCTTGATAATTCCATGTTGGCACTTCTTCATTTTCATACCAAGAAGAAGAGATGTAAGAGTGAGGTCCCTGAAATATTACAAGGACATCTTCACAAGTTTCAAATGTTCTCCACTGGGGGTTCCCATAAGCCATATGTCCAGTAATAAAATAATCATCACCTTTTTTAGTTAATCCAAAGGGCAAATGAGTTGCGATTGGTTTTTCTTTTTCTGTTGTGACAATTGTTCCAAAAGAGTTTTTTTGAACAAAATCCCAAATTTCATCAACATTTGTGACTTTAAAATACTTTGGAATATACATAATAGCCCACCTCTCAAAAAAGTTATATGAGTGTTTTGATCATGATAAGGTCAACTTGTTCGTCATCGCCCATATAAAAGGAGTGAGAGCCAGCTTGTACAAAACCTAATTTTTTATAAAAAGCAATAGCATTTTCATTTTTCTCCCATACGCCTAACCAAATGTTCTTTTTATTATTTGCTATTGCAATTTCAATAGCGTTATTTAGTAGATACTTACCAAGACCATGTTTTTGAAAGGAGCCCTTTATATAAATTCTCTCCACTTCAAGTGATTCATTGCCCATTTCTTCAGACTGAGCATCATCAATATTGACCTTTAAATATCCAGCAATTTCATCGTTAAAGTAGACAAAAAAGAATTGAGAAGAGATATTGGATAGTTCTTTTTCTAATTGCTTTAAGTTAAATGCCTTTTCCAAATAATGATGCATATTTTCGGGTGAATTTTGATGTTTAAAAGTTTCATTAAATGTTTCATAACTAATTTCTTGAAGTTTGTGTATATCTTTAAGGGTGCACTTTTCTATATGTGTAGTCATATTAATAGTTCGCTCCTTTATATAATCAATAATCTCTCTTATTTCCCTTTTTTACAAATTCCCAATCTTTTTCTATATTTTGTCTTACTCTTTGAAGAAGATTAGAAATAGTTTCCGCTTCTGTTTCGGAAAATCCCTCTAATGCAACAGTATTGGAATAATCATTTTCTCTTTTAATAAAAGGATAGACATTTTTCCCTTTTTCTGTTGGGAAAAGTTTTTTGATTTTCTTGTTAGATTCATCTTCTTTCTTTTCGATAAATCCATTGATTTCAAGCTTTTGGATAGCACGGGCTGCGGTTGTACGATCTACTTTTATCATCTCGGATAGCTTTTCTTGAATGATTCCTGGGTTTTCACATATTCGAACAAGGTACAAATACTGACCTTTTGTAAGCTCATATTCTTTAAATTCTATATTACTAATAGAATCTAATGCCCTTGCAATCATGCCAATCTCACGAAGAATTTCTTTCATAATGAACTCCTTATCTTTTATTTTTATTGCAAATGCAACAATTTGAAGTTACATTTAATATAAAATATTTTTGTTGTAAATGCAATAAAAATGACAATGAAGAGGTTGATTAAAATGAAGTATGTTTTTTATGTATTAGGAATTTTAATATTAACCCTTGGTATTTCTTTCACAATACAATCAGATTTTGGTACTTCACCTTTTGATGCACTTTTAGTAGGACTTTCTTTAAATGTAGGGCTTACTGTGGGAAGTTGGGAAATAATAATAGCTTTATTATTAATATGTTGTAATTCAATATTAAAAAGACAAAGACCAGAGGTACTAGGGTTGTTAACAGCATTCATAACGGGCATTGGTATTGATGTGTGGCTATTTTTATTACGTAATTTAATTACATCAGAAATATGGTACAGTAAAATGATTTATTTTGGAATTGGCTTAGTTATTACAGGATTAGGAACTGCGATATATTTACAAACAAATTTTGCTCCCATTCCAATTGACCGATTAACTTTAATCATACAAGAATTAACGAGAACGAATATCTTTATATCAAGAACATTTATTTACCTTATGTTCTTGATAATGGCAACGATTTTACATGGACCAATTGGTATTGGAACTATATTAACCGTTTGTTTAGGTGGGCTATTACTGAATTTCTTTATGCCACTTACTAAAAAAGTATTGGATCACTTATTCGTACACCAGAGTACATCACCAAGTTATAAGAAAAATAAAGCAGCTGACCACAATGATAACAAGAGTATCTTCTAAGGAATCCTTTTCTTTTTCTTGCAAAAAAACCAATTGTTTCTTAATGTAGTGATGTAGAAGGATGAACAAGAGAGGGTTTAATGAAGATGATACATATTTTATTAGCTGATGACGATAAACATATTAGAGAGTTGTTACATTACCATTTACAAAAAGAGGGGTTTAAAGTTTTTGAGGCAGAAGATGGAAAGGTAGCGCAAGACGTATTAGAGAAGGAAAATATTCATCTTGCGATCGTAGACATTATGATGCCGTTCGTTGATGGCTATACGTTATGTGAAGAAATACGTAAGTATCATGATATTCCGGTTATTTTATTAACGGCGAAAGATCAGTTAGTCGATAAAGAAAAAGGCTTTATCTCTGGTACAGATGATTATATTGTGAAACCATTTGAGCCAGCTGAAGTTATTTTCCGTATGAAAGCTTTATTGCGCCGTTATCAAATGCTGAGCGCTGACATAATTACACTCCATGGAACAACAATTGATCGTAAAGGTGTTGAAGTAAAGTGTAACGGGCAGACGATTTTGCTTCCATTAAAGGAATTTGAATTATTATCACAATTAGCTAGTTATCCTGGGAGAACATTTTCAAGAGAAGAGTTAATTGAGCTAGTATGGGGAATGGATTTTGAAGGGGATGAACGAACGGTTGACGTTCATGTGAAAAGGCTCCGAGATCGTTTCTCAAAACGAACGGATGATTTTCAAATTACAACAGTGCGCGGACTCGGTTATAAGTTGGAGCTGAAATAAGATGAAATCACTATATTCTAGATTTGTATTTATGACAGTCGGTATTATGCTACTTAGTAGTATTATCGGCTTTTTATTGACGAACGTATATTATCAAGTGAAGTTAAAACCGTATAACAGCGAAAAGATTTTAAAGTATGCTGAGGAAGTTAAATCGTTATATGAAAAGCAAAGTGAAGAAAATCAAGAGGCGTATTTACATTCTATTGCGAAGTTAGGATATGAGATTTATATTGTCGATGATCAAAAGAATGGAAAGCGTATTGGTAATGCGTTTCGTAAGACGTCTATTAGTGATGATACCGTTCATAAAGTACTGCAAGGGGAAACGTTTAATGGCGTTTCTACATATCCGACTCGCCTCTTTATTACCGGTTTTTTCGATAATGAATTAATAAATAGTGTCGGTGTACCGCTAAAGCACGGTGATAAACAGTACGCGTTATTTATTCGTCCTGACATTCAAAACCAATTTGGCGAGATGCGAATTTTCTTAGCGGTATTACTTGGGTTTATCGTACTATTAAGCATTATCTTTATAGCGATTGCAGCAGGTTACATCGTTCGTCCGATTCGTAAATTTACGAAGGCTACGCAAAAAATTGCGAGTGGTGAATATGAAATCGAATTAGATGTAAAACGAAAAGATGAAATAGGAACGTTATCTACAAGCTTCCAAAAGATGACGAAAAGTATAAAAGAATTAGATGAAATGAGACAAGAATTCGTTTCGAACGTTTCACATGAATTCCAGTCGCCGCTTTCTTCCATACAAGGGTTTTCGAAGACGTTGCAAACAGAAAAGATGAGTGTGGAAGAAAGAAACCATTACTTACAAATTATTGAGGGCGAAAGTAAGCGAATGTCTAGTTTATGTAAACAGTTACTTACGCTCGCTTCATTAGATAAAGAAGAGAAAGTGTTACAAATAAAAGAATTCAATTTGCAGAAGCAAATTAAAGACGTCATTTTTATGCTCGAGTGGAAATGGCGTGAGAAAGATATTGCCGTTGAATTTGATGTGCCGGATATCACTATAAAAGGTGATGAGAACTTACTTCATCAAGTATGGAGTAACATTTTCACGAATAGCATCAAGTTTTCAAATGAGGGTGGGACCATTGAGTTTTTCGTCGAAGAGTTAGAGTCTAGCGTTATCATCTCTATATCCGATAACGGAATCGGAATGGAAAAAGAAGAAATGGATCGTATTTTTGATCGCTTCTACAAAGTAGATACAGCAAGAGCAAGAAATGTAGAAGGCAGCGGTTTAGGATTATCGATTGTGCAGAAGATTGTTGAACTGCATAACGGAACTGTTTCGGTTTATAGCACGAAAGGGGAAGGGACGACTGTTCGGGTGGAGCTTCCAAAATAGAGGGAAGAGGCTGTTTGGGAACGGCCTCTTCTTTTTGTCGTTTTTTGTCGGTAAGTCGATATAATCGGAAAATCGCTGATATAATTTGAGTTACGCCGATATATTGTGAAAATCGCCGATATAATTCGAGTTGCGCTGATATATTTGAAAAATCGCCGATATAAATTTCACGTACCCTAACTCCTATTATAAAGCCGCACCTTTCCCGCGCTCTTCCTTAAACCGAACCCCAAAGGTATCCGCTGTAATTTCATCAGCTTTCGGCAATGCTCGTAATTTCGGATGGAGTAGCCATACGAGAGAAATAAATAAAATCCCGATGCTAGCGAGCGCAAAAATAAGTTGGCTACTAAATACATTTGCAGCATATCCGCCAATTAAAGAACCGAACGGCATAGCGATTGTGCTCATACTTCGCATGACTGAATTGATGCGGCCAATATATTGATTTGGAATTACAATTTGACTAATTGTCGCAAATACTATGTTCGTGGCTCCAATTGGAATCCAAGCTAGACCAAATAAGAGAATAGATAGCCATTGAAACGGTACAACCGTAGAGAGAAACCAAAAGATAGCACCAGTCGCAAAGCTAATAATAGAAGCGCGGCCAACATTACGTTTACCAACCCATGAACTGAATAAAGCACCAATCAGACTACCTGCTGATATAGCAGCTAAGAAGAAGCCATATGATTTCACGCCTCCTAAAGAATCAGCGAAAGAAGGGAGTATCGCCATCGTCATACCGATAGAAAAATTGGCAACAACTGAACCGATTAAGAAGACGCTCATTAATGAACGAAAGACGATTGAAAAGCCTTCTTTTAAATCAGAGAAATATTGTTTAGTTGAAAGTGATGTGCCCGTATCGGTTTGCTGTGGCATTTTCAATGAAAAGAACAAAAGAGCTGTAATCGCAAATGTTAAGGAGTCAACCAAATATAAAGTAATGGCGCCAAATAGTGCTACTAATATGCCGGAAAGCGTCGTGCAAATTAAATCAATGCCTTGATACGCAAATGAGAAGAGTGAGTTTCCTTTTAATAATTGTGTTTTATGCAGTAGAAGTGGTAAAGCTTTTGATTGTGCGGGATAGGCAAATTGTTCGATAAAAGCTACGATTGGCATAATGATGAGTAGTAATTGGACGGTTAGTAGGTCGAAGTAGTGTGTAATAGGAATGATTAATATAAGAATGCATTGCAGTACTTGTGTGATGACGAGAGTGTTTTTAATTGGCCATCTATCAACGAATGGGCCGGTAAGAAATTGTAATGCAGAAGGTAGTAACGTAAGGAAACCAGCCAATCCAGAATAAAAAGGATTACCACTTAGCTTATATACGAGCCACATTGCTGCTACGTAGTATAAGCTATCTCCTATGTTAGTAAAAATTCTTCCTAAAAATAATAAGAGGAAATTCCGGTTTTTCAATATGTCCACTTTATCTACTCCTTTATAAGAAATTTATTCGGTAAAATAAATTTGACCGTTTATGTAAAAAAAATCGTATTACGATTTTTCTTCTTTTTTAATAAATTGCTGCATTGTTCTCTCAGCGATTTGAAGTGCAGTAGTAGAAATATAATAAGGTTTGCTATTCGGATCTTTATCTGCACCTTTTGTGATTTCGTTTAATTCAGCCATTAATTCATAAAACTTTTTCACCCACACTTGAAATTGTTCTGGCGTAGCATCAAATTCCCAGCAGGATGAAACGTAATTCCACTTAGCTGGATCTTCACTTGCATTTTGTAATGTAAAAGCTTCTTCTGGTGCAGCGAGAATTTGGCTTTTCGTTCTTTCTATCATTTGTAAAAAGATTTGGCGACCTGATTCGCTTAATATTTCTAAATGAGGTAATAGATCTGCGGCAGGGGTGAAGCCTTTAGCGACAGATTGATAAAACTTTTGAACAATCCCATTCTTTTCTTCTGTATAAACGATCTCTATAAGCCCATTCTTTTCTAATTCTTTTAAATGATAATGAATTTTCGCCCTTGAAATGCCGAATTTCTCAGATAGTAATTGTCCAGTATAAGGACGTTCGCATAGACGTATCATCATTTCGGCACGTAATGGATCGCTTAATGCTTTTAGTTGGCTATAAGTAGTTAGTGTTAATACGGGCTTCAACATGATCAACTCCTTGAATTAAATTACTCGGTCAATATTATTTGACTGAATTGTATCAAGGATTCTATTTATTTTCAATACTTTCTGAAAATTAAATCTTACTCTCTGTAATCTTCTGTTCATATTCCGTTCATATTTCTTTTTTATGATAAGTGCATAGAAAGAAAGAGGAAGGAGCGAGCGAAATGTTTTTAGCTCTGCGTGAATTGAAACAATCAAAATTAAGATACGGATTAATCGGACTGATTATGGTGTTATTATCATTTTTAGTTCTTGTTATTTCAGGATTAGCAAATGGACTATCATATGATAATGCTTCATCGATTCAAAATATGGAGGCAAATAAGTTCGTTTTAGCAGATGATGCGGAAAATAAATTACTTCGTTCACAAATTAAGAAAGACGATGTAGATAACGTAGTAAATCAAGTAGGCGAGAAAGAAGCCGTTCCGTTTCGTGTGAAAGTTTCAACATATGAAAAGAAAGATAGTTCGAAAAAGGTTGATATCGCTATTTTCTCAAGTGAACGGGATTCATTTTTAGAACCGAAAATTGTAAAAGGGGAGAAATTAGGTACAGCAAATAACGAAATGGTTGCTGACGAATCAATTAAAGAAAAAGGAATCGATATTGGGGATACAATTATCGATCCTGTTTCAAAGAAAGAATTTAAAATCGTCGGATTTACGAAAGATCAAATGTTTAGCCATACACCAGTCGTTTATGTAAATGAAGACGTATGGGGCGCTATTTCGCAACCAAATCAAAAAGATTATAGTGCAATTGCACTTAACACAGATAAAGAGATTAAAAATGCACACGTAATTGACAAAAAAGAAGTATTGCAAAGCATTCCAGGATTTAAAGAAGAGCAAGGAACATTAACGATGATTATTGCATTCTTACTAGTTATCGCTGCGTTACTAATCGGTGTATTCTTCTACGTTATTACACTGCAAAAAACACAGCAATTAGGTGTATTAAAAGCAATCGGTACGAAGAATTCGTATTTAGCAAATAGCTTAGTCGTGCAGGCGTTATTCTTATCAGTCGTTGCGATGGTAATCAGTATCGTTCTTGTACAAGGATTAGAACAAATTTTACCAGCAGGTATGCCGTTCTTATTAACAACACCGATGATTGCACAATATGCAGCAATCTTTATCTTAATTAGTATTTTAGGAACACTTATTTCGTTATACCAAGTATTAAAAGTTGATGCGCTAGAGGCAATTGGAGGCGGGATGTAATGACTTCATTATTAAAATTAGACAAAGTAAGTAAAGTGTACGGAGAAGGGAATACGGAAGTAACAGCCCTTCATCCGATATCACTTGATGTGAAAGCTGGAGAATTTATCGGAATCGTCGGTCCTTCTGGATCAGGAAAAAGTACGTTATTATCAATCGCGGGTGCACTATTATCACCGTCAAAAGGGGATATTTATATTCGTGAGCAAAATATTACACAGTTATCAGAAAAGGAAATGACAGATATTCGTTTGAAAAAAATCGGTTTCATCTTCCAGTTTGCAAACCTTGTTCCATATTTAAATGTGAAGGAACAGTTACTTTACATTGCTAAGCTGAAAAAAGAAAGCAAACAAGAATCAGAAAAGCGTGCGGATCATTTATTAGCGGCATTTGGATTAGGAGAAAGAAAAAATCATTATCCAAATCAACTATCTGGTGGGGAAAAACAAAGGGTAGCAATTGCTCGTGCGTTCATGAACAACCCAGATTTAATATTAGCGGATGAGCCAACGGCAAGTTTAGACTCAAAACGCGCACGTGAAGTTGTTGAAATGATGAAACGTGAAGTGAAGGAGAGCCAAAAAGCAGCAATTATGATTACACATGATGAAAGAATGCTTGATGTATGTGATCGTATATTGACGCTTCGAGATGGACAATTAATATAAAGAAAAAGGCCAACCGTACATGCGGTTGGCCTTTGTATAATTATTTCTAATAAGTATAATGGCTTTATTTTGAGAATAATGTTTTAATTTTATTTCGAGTTACTAATAAAATTCCGCCTAATACAGATAACATACCTAAAGCCATATTATTTGATTGCTCACTACCAGCGTTAGGGAGTTCTCTAGCATTATTGTTTGCATTTGTAGTACCAGTCTTTGTTTCTGTTTGTTTCGATTGAGATACTTCGTTGATCTTGTTATCTATATTTTGCTTCGTTGTATGTATCTCAGCTAATTTGTCATCAATTTTTTTCTCAGTATGTTTAAAGTCATTGATTTTAATATCTAAGTCTTGTTTTTTCTTTGATAAATCGTCTGAAACAGTTTGTTTCGCTTGTTTCATTTCGTTAATTTTATTGATTAAATCTTGTCTAGCTTCTTGTAATGCAGCTAGTTTGTTTTTCACATCTTGTTTCGCTAGTTCTAAGTTAGCGGAAAGGCTATCTAAATTACCTTTAATTTTCTTAAGTTCCTCTAACGTGTTACCAGTATTCGGTTTGTTTTCTTTTAGCTCAGCAAGTTTGTCTTCAGCAGTTTGTTTCGCTTTCTTTAACTCAGCTAACTTTTCATCGACTTGTTTTTTAACTTCCTTAAGTTCATTAACCTTTTGATCGATGTTTTCTTTATGTTGTTTCATTTCATTCACTTTTTCATCGACAGTTTGTTTATGTTCTTTAATCTCATTAACCTTATTATCGATATTTTGCTTATGTTCTTTCACTTCAGCAACTTTATCTTCTACTTGTTTTTTATGCTCTTTTATTTCAGCGATTTTATCTTCGGCGATTTGCTTGTCTTGCTGAAGTTTTGCATCGAACTCTTCTTTACGTTGCTTCATTTCGTTAATTTTTTCATCGGCAACTTGTTTACGCTCGTGTAGTTCATTCACTTTCGTATCAACATTTTCCTTAACTTTGTTAAGTTCATTCAATGTTTGATCCACGTTTTCTTTGTGTTGCTGCAATTTCGCATCTAACTCTTGTTTATGTTGCTTAATTTCAGCTAATCGATCTCCCGTACTTTGCTGAGGAGTAGCATCAGTTACTTCCGCATGAGCAGAGTTTGCGCCAGCAATCATTGCTAAAGCTAGTGTAGACGCAGCGATTGTTTGTTTTGTTTTCATATTTTTGTACCTCTTTTCTTTCATATGCATGAACTGTTTTGTGTAAAAATGAGCATATAGAAGTAGATTATCTTATCATTATATACTATGTTAGGCGCTTAGAGGAAGGATTTGCATAATAATCTATCATTATGTAATTCTTATAGTCTCTTATTTTGGAGTAGGGGATAAATCTTTAGCTAGATGAACAATTTCTTCAATAGTAAAGCTTACATCTTTACTATTGCGAATAACAAACAAATAATCAGCCTCGTTTTCTACAGGATCTACGACATCTTCGTGAAGTGATTCAGCTTGTTGTCGATCAAGTACTTCTTTGAAACTAGCATATCCACCTCTAAAAATATTCGTATTTCGCGTGCTTCGAGCCACTCTTTCGTAAAGTACATCATCTGGAATGTCAAAATGAACGAGTATGCGTACATATTCATTTTGTGGAAATAATTCGTTTAGTAAATATAACCTTCCGTTTTTACTGCGATTGGAGTTACTAATAATAAGGTGTAAATTTGTATGTCCTTTCGCATAATCAACAATGAATTTAGAAAGACCGTGCTTAAATGTATTAGGGCCTTCAGCCGGCTGTAATTTTTCGTAATGCGTGTTAATAAATTCAGCTTGGTTATCTTGATCCATAACGAAAGAGTGGGGTAACTCTTTTTCTAAAGCTTTTGCGAATGTAGTTTTACCGCTGTGTGTTTTTCCTACCGTAATAATGACGAATCGTTTCATATTGGCCTCCATGTGTGTTGTTATAGTCTGGAATATTCAATGTAGATTGAATATTTTCCTGCCAGAGAATATACAAAGTGCCGAAGTGATAGTAGGCTGGAAACTTGACAAAAAAACTTATTTATGCTATAATTTACCAATATAAAAATAAAGTGTATAATAGGGTTCTCCTGGCCGGGGGGACCCTATTTTTTTGTGAAAATGAAGGAGAGTGTATGTGCGTGAAACAAGGTGAAGCAAGTGTAACGTCGTTAGTATCAGCTTTCGGAAGGGCGTATCACAGTGAATTTGATCGTCCTAAAATCTTTGATGATTATGTAGCTAAAGATTTTATTTCAAAAAAAGAACGTAACGAAATTGAAATGAACATGGTTCAAGGAATACATTTTTTCAATACAGACATTGCAAAGCAGTTTCAAGATAATCCGAAAGAAATATTAAAATGGATTACGCAAGTTCAATTATCACCAACACCTTTAGCACGTGCGGCATATTGTGAAAGAGTATTACTACATGAGATTACGCTGGGAGTGAAACAATACGTTATACTCGGTGCGGGATTAGATACGTTCAGTTTTAGACACCGAGAATTAGAGAGTAATATAGAAATATTTGAAGTGGATCATCCTTCTACACAAGGGTTTAAGAAGGAGAGAATAAAAGAAGCAGAACTTGAAGTTTCAAATAATCTTCATTTTATTTCGATGGATTTCACGAAAGGATTTTCCTATGAGCAGTTACAGAATGAAGGATTTGAAAATAAAAAGACGTTCTTTAGTCTATTAGGTGTAACGTACTATTTAACGAAAGAGGAGCTTTCTAGTTTAATAGAATACTTATTCGAAATGGTTCCAGAGGGGAGCTCTATCGTATTCGATTATCCGGATGAAAATTTATTTACGGAAAAAGGATTGTCCAATCGAGTGGAAAATATGGTGAAAATGGCTGCAGTAGGCGGAGAACCGATGAAATCATGTTTTTCTTATGCCGAAATGGAAGCACTGTTAGAGAAGATGGGCTTACTCATTTATGAACATTTATCGCCAGAGGATATTCATACATTATATTTTGAAGGACGAAACGATTATTTAGAAGCTTTTGAGACGGTGCATTATGTGCATGCGGTGAAGAAGTAGGAATTAGTAGGCATGGGGAGGAATCTCTGTGTCTTTTTTTGTGGGACAACAAGGGGGAAATATTAACTAGGAAGGGAAATTCGATAATGTAAAGAATATGAAGTATGAATGTAATAAATTAAGTAGCAATGATAAAGGAGAGCGTAATGTACACAATTGGACAAGTTGCTAAATTTTTAGATGTATCTAGAGATACTTTAAAGTTTTATGAGGAAAAAGATTTGGTCAAGCCGAAGCAAGATATTGAGAATGGGTATAGAAAATATAATCATTTTGATATATATGATATAACAACAGTCAATTTCTATAGGGAAATGGATATCGAAATAAAAAAAATTCAGGAATTAAGAAAAAGTAAGAGCATAGAGGAAATAAAATCACTGTTGGAAGAGAAAGAACAAGAAGTTTTAGAGGAGATAGAATATAAAAAACTCCTTTTAAAAAAGCTTCAAATTGTAAAAGAAGATTGCGGAAAAATAGAGCAATTCCTAGGGAAATATGTAGTAAAAGAAATGGAGCCATTAGAAGTAAATGGAGAAATAGAGCATTTTACTGCGTATGATGAGTATGAATTTTTGAAAAAAAATACGGATCGTTTAAAAAAAGCAGTTACTTTAACATCTTTACGAAGAGTTATAAGTTTTAATGAGGAAGGTATTATAGAAGATAAATTTATAGTTGTAAGAAAAGTAGAGGAATTTGACATAGAGTTAGAAGGGGAAATTTTATCGCATCCAAAATGTATGTATACAGTTATTGAGGATGGAAGGTGGTCAACTGGTGGGAAGAGTATTGATCATATCGTGGAATCGAGTTTAAGAAAAGCAGCAATAGAACAAGGATATGAGCTTTTGGGGCTAGTGTATATAAATATATTACTTACCACGTATGAAGATGAACTTGAGCGTATATTTTTAGAAATTTATGCACCTGTAAAATAATGCAGACATGTATTGACCTGTTAGTAACCCCCAGGTTTAAGCTGAAAGTATCTGTAAATATAAATACTATTATGTTTACGAAATACTTAGTTTGAAATGGGGATTGTGCATGAATAGAGAAAAGAAATTAAAAAAGCCAGTAGCTAGTTTTATCGTACTAACCAATATCATTTTTCTGCCACTTTTTTTGCTTGTAGGAGCTATAAGTATGCTAGGATTCCCAGCATGGGTTTTTGATGTAATGTTTTGTATATCGTCTTGGTCCTCAACTTTTGCTTTTGCCGTGTTATTTAAAAAAATCTATCCCGGTCAGAGCTTTATACAATTTGTAAAAGACAAGTTCAAGAACAAACTTAAAGTTTCTGTCCTTCTTATTATGAGTGCGATTCAAACTTTTATATTTCTAATGATTTTGTTTGTCGTGTCTAAAAATAGTGAAGTAGACTCTATTTTTACTGTCTCTTCATGGGGAATGCTAATCTATTTTTTTGTTAAAAACTTTCTTGCGGGGCCATTGGGAGAAGAACTAGGATGGAGAGGCTTTGCACAAATTGAACTTCAAAAGAAGTATTCACCATTAAAAGCTTCGCTAATTATTGGTTTTTGGTGGGGAATGTGGCACCTACCTATTTGGTTTACTACAGGATTTGTTGGCATGGACCTAATTAAATATATTCTATTTTTTATGATCTCTATCATATCTATAAAAATCGTCATGACTGCATTTTACAACTTGAATCAGAATTTAATTATTCCAATCATTATCCATCAATTCTTTAATTTTTTTATTGGTATTATAAACGGAAATTTAATAAATCTAATCATGTATAACGCGATATTTTATTTAGTGGTAGCAGTTGTAATGATTGTTATAAATCCAAAGAGAGTTTTGTATGAGCGGAAGACATGAATAGTAGAAATGGAAAGTATTATAGGGCATAGTGATGTGTCTATAAAAGAAAAGGAAATTAAATTTAGTGATGGTAGGTATATATATCTTTGGCATTACTATCTAAAGCTCTGTCAATCCAATTATAGAAATCATTTTTTTGAAAACAAAAGAGAAAATAGAAGATGTTTAAATGAGATGTATATACGTTCCATATGTTTATATTTGCTGCTCAATAAACTATCATCTCACAAAAGTTTGTACCACATATTCACTTTTATTTACAAAAAATACTATTAATTATTTTCGGATAATTGTTATAATATAATTAAATTGATAGAAAAGTTTTTTCTAGTTTATGTATTTGAAGAATTCTCATGCGAAAAGAGCCAGTTCTCAAGTAGAGAACTGGCTCTTTGTTGAAGAAAAATAGAGTTAGATGTACATAATGGGATAGCAGAATTCCACAAAAGAATCTGTATGTATCCACAACAGTAGTTATATATGACGGAATTTTGAACTTATAAAAAGATTAAGAGGCGATAGAAAATGAAAAGATATATTAGTATAAAAGGCATTGGCACATATCTTCCAAAACGAAAAGTAGATTCTCTTGAAATAGATCGTATGTTAGACGTACCAGAAGGCTGGACATTAAAAAAAGCTGGAGTAAAAACACGATACTTTGTTGATGGGGAAACGTCTTCTTATATGGGGGCTGAGGCTGCAAAAAAAGCTGTAGAAGATGCGAAGTTAACATGGGATGATATCGATTGTATTATTTGCGGAAGCGGAACGATTCAACAGGCGATTCCTTCTACTGCATCACTTATTCAAGAACAGCTCGGGCTACAGCATTCTGGTATTCCATGTTTTGATATCAATTCAACATGTCTAAGTTTCATAACAGCACTTGATACAATTTCATACGCAATTGAATGCGGGAGATACAAAAATGTTGTTATTATTTCTTCTGAAATTTCTTCTGTTGGATTAAATTGGGGACAAAATGAAAGCAGTATTTTATTCGGTGACGGTGCGGCAGCTGTTGTCATAACAAAAGGCGATCATTCATCTTCTATTATTGCTTCTCATATGGAAACATATAGCTCTGGTGCGCATTTATCAGAAATTCGTGGCGGTGGAACGATGATTCATCCTAGGGAGTATAGTGAGGAACGAAAAGAAGACTTCTTGTTCGATATGAATGGAAGAGCCATTTTTAAACTATCTTCTAAGTATTTAATGAAGTTTATCGACAAGCTCCTTATGGATACTGGTTATTCTCTAGCCGATATTGATTTAATTGTTCCTCACCAAGCAAGTGGACCAGCTATGAGACTCATTCGTAAAAAATTAGGGGTAGATGAAGAACGCTTTATGACTATTTTTGAAGACTACGGCAATATGATTTCCGCATCTATTCCAGTCGCTCTTTTCGAAGCGATTAAGCAAAAGAAAGTGCAACGTGGAAATAAAATATTATTATTAGGTACTTCTGCGGGACTTTCTATCGGGGGCATCCTTCTTGAATACTAAGAAAACAGTATTACTTACAGGAGCACGTGCACCAGCAACTTTGCATTTATGCAGACTGTTTCATAACGCTGGACATACCGTTATTATTGCAGATAGTATTCCTTATCCGTTAAGTAAAGTTTCAAAGAGTACGGATTACTTTTATGAAATCCCATCTCCAAAGTGGAAAACAAATGAAAGTATTCGTGCGCTACTATCCATTATTCAACGTCACAATGTAGATTTGCTTATTCCTACTTGTGAAGAAGTATTTTATATATCTAAATATAAAGAGGAATTAAGTGCATTTTGTCATGTATTAGTAGATGATTTTCAAAAACTTTCATTACTGCATAATAAGTGGGAATTTATTCAGTTCGTAGAAAATTTAGGGTGGCAAGTACCTGCAACATATAGAATAAATAATGAAGAAGCGATAAGGTCAATGATGCACAAAACACCAGCTCATACTCCTTTTGTATTAAAGCCGATTTACTCCCGGTTTTCTGATAAAGTGGAATTTATGACAAAAGAGGCTGCTCTAAAAGAAAGCATGATACGTAAGCCAAATTATATTATGCAAGAGTTTATACAAGGAACGCAGCATTGTTCCTACAGTATTGCACAATCTGGGGAAGTGTTGGCTCACTCTACGTATAAAACGGAATTCACGGCAGGCTTAGGTGCTACCATTGCGTTTCAGCATATGAATCATCCTAAAATTGATCAGTTTGTTACGCATATTGTAAAAGAGTTAAATTTCTCAGGACAAATTGCCTTTGATTTTATCGTTACAGAGAATGGAGATGCGATTCCAATTGAATGTAATCCACGTAGTACAAGTGGATTACATTTATTCGATGAGGAAATATTGCCCGCGTTTTTTAATGAAAAAGTAAACAATTCATTCGTTCCAAAACAAAATTCGGAGTGTGCAATTCGGTTAGCGATGCTTCTATATGGATTTCCTTATTTAAAAAGTAAAGAAAAACGTAAACGATGGTTAAAAGTTCTATGCTCTTATCCAGATATCGTTTATCGTCACAATGATTGGAAACCATTTTTTTATCAGTTTTTTAGCATGTATAAATTATGGCGTGAAAGTTATAAACATGAACGGACTATTTTAGAGCAAACAACATATGACATATCGTGGGATGGTGAAGATTTATGAAAATGCTAGTAACTGGTGGAACGGGCTTTCTAGGACAAAAACTCGCCTTTCGACTGAAAAATATGGGCTATGAAGTAACGGCAACGGGAAGAAATAAAACAATCGGTAAGGTATTAGAACAAAATGGGATCGAGTTTGTTCATTGTCCTCTTGAAGACAGGGAGCGTGTGGTACAAGTTTGTAAAGATAAAGATTATATTTTTCATAGTGGCGCACTTTCTTCCCCTTGGGGCAAATATGAAGATTTTTATAATGCGAATGTGTTAGGAACGAAACATATTATCGAGGGAAGTCAAAAGTATGGTATAAAACGCCTTATCCACGTATCAACGCCAAGTATTTATTTTTATTATGATGAGCGACAAAATGTAGTAGAAAATGCGAAACTTCCTGATACGTTTGTAAATCATTATGCAACAACGAAGTACATAGCTGAACAAGCGATTGATCAAGCTTTCGTACATGGTTTACCAGTTATCACAATACGCCCGCGTGCTTTATTCGGACCAGGGGATAACGCAATTCTTCCGCGTCTTATTAAAGTATGTGAAAAAGGGGCTTTACCGAGAATTGGTACAGAAAATGTTCTTGTTGATATTACGTATGTTGAGAATGTTGTAGATGCTTTACTTCTTTGTATGCATTCCCCAAAACATACATTAGGGCAAAAGTACAATATAACAAATGATGAACGTATCAATTTATATGAGGTCATAGAAAATGTAATGAAGCGCCTTGATAAGGAAGTACGATATAAAAAAATTTCCTACAAAACTGCTTTTACACTAGCGGCTATATTAGAAGGAGTCTCAAAAACTATTTTATTCGGAAAAGAACCTATTCTTACAAAGTATACTGTTAGCGTCCTTTCAAAAAGCCAGACGTTAAGTATTGATAAAGCTAAAGAAGAACTAGGATATGCTCCAAAGGTCAGTATAGAAGAAGGAATTACAAAATTTGTAGACTGGTGGAAAATACAATGAAAATCAAATCTTTAAAGCTATATGATACAGGATATTGTACACATCCAGAAAAAATCGCATACTCCAAGGGCAGTTGGAAACAAATCTGTTTTCCAGCAACAGTAGGATTACTCCAGCATCCAGAATTAGGATATATTTTATTTGATACTGGATATGCAGGACACTTTAAAGAAGCGACAAAAAAATTCCCTTACTCTGTATATGCAAAACTGACGCCTGTTCATTTTACGGAAGAGCAATCTATTAAACAGCAACTTCTTCTTGATGGTATTCAGCCAGAAGAAATTAAATATATTATTCTTTCTCATTTTCATGGCGATCATACAGCGGGTTTACCCGATTTTCCAAAAGCGAAAATATTAACCTTCGCAAAAGCTTATGAGGATATTAAAAAGAGAAGTAAATTTGGTGCTCTATTAAAAGGGTGCCTAAAAGATACATTGCCAGTGGATTTAGAGCAGAGGATGACATTCATTGATCGAACTCCATCTCTTAACTTACCTTCTACATATGGAAAGTTTGAAGAGGGCTATGATGTATTTGATGATGGCTCATTATTTGCTGTTGACTTAACAGGACATGCAACTGGTCAATTTGGTATATTCGTCCATTTACAGAGTAATAAAATTGTTTTTCTTTGCGCAGACGCAGTGTGGCTAAGTAAAACGTATCAAAACCTTGTATTTCCTAGTAAGATTGCCAACCTTTTAACGAGCGACCCAAAGTCTTACCGGAAGAATATTGAGAAGTTACACCATTTATCACAAACATCATCTGAGATTGAAATTGTACCAACGCATTGTGAACATACATGGGATAAAATTAAAGCAGAGGTGTACTATGAATAAACTACGGATTCTCAAGCAATACTTGAAAACAAAATATGGCTTGAGATTTTCAAATCGCAAACAATTGGAACAGTTTCATAAACAACAAATAGAAAAACAACTTTTGTTCACGATAGAGGCGTCGCCTTTTTATCGCCAGTTATATAAGCCGTTTTTACATGAAATTCAAAAGGGAAATTTGTGTGCACTCCCCATTATTGATAAAGAAGTAATGATGGAACATTTTGATACATTAAATACAGTCCATATTTCAAAGGAAGAAGCGTTTCATATAGCATTTGAAGCAGAGAAGACCCGGAATTTCTCACCAACCATTCGTAATATAACTGTCGGTTTATCATCAGGCACTAGTGGAAATCGTGGGGTTTTTCTCGTTTCCGAGGAAGAACAAACGTTGTGGGCTGGCTCGATTATTGGAAAGGTGCTTCCTTCTAGCATTCTACATAAACACACGATTGCTTTTTTCTTACGTGCAAATAGCAACTTATACGAAGCGACAAAAAATAAGCGAATCTCATTTCATTTTTTTGATTTACTAGATTCGTTTCAACAGCATATCACGCGATTAAATGAAGTAAAGCCATCTATTTTAATTGCACCTCCGTCTATGTTACGGAAAATTGCTTACTGGCAGCAAGAAGGACTGATTACAATTTGTCCTAAGAAAATTATCTCTGTAGCAGAAGTGCTTGAAGATATTGATAGAGACTTTATTTCTGCAACTTTCAAGCAGACAGTACACCAAGTTTACCAATGTACAGAAGGTTTTCTTGCTACCACCTGCAAGCATGGGACATTACACATGAATGAAGACCTCGTTCATATTGAAAAAGAATACTTAGATCAAGAGAAAGGGATATTTGTTCCCATAATTACTGATTTCATGAGGAAAACACAGCCTATTATACGCTATCGTCTCAATGACATATTAATTGAGAAAAAAACGCCGTGCAGCTGTGGCTCACCTTTCTTAGCATTAGAACGTATTGATGGTCGATGTGACGATATATTTATTGGAATAAGTGAAGTGGATCATAGCGAAATATTTATTTTTCCAGATTTCATTAGAAGAGCAATTTTGTTTGCATCTAGTGACATTCAAGAATTTAAAGTAATACAACATAGCGTAGACAAAATTGAAATTAAACTTAAAGCACTACCTGAAAATCTCGAATTATGTCAATCAAAGGTAATGCAAGAATTACATACACTATGGTCTACTAAAAAGTGTGCGATACCACATTTTTTCTTTTCACATTACGATATTCAAGTATATGATAAAAAATTAAAAAGAATAGAAAGTTTTGTAAGGCGTGGTGAACATAAATGATTCAGTTACATGATGTTCATTCCTTGCATAGCATTGATTGGGAATCCAAAAAAGATGGAGCGTATGTACGAGATAGTTTCTTGCCTTTTTTTCAAAAGGGCGTTACAGCATTTATTGAAAATGTTAACACGCAGCTCTTTCTATTAGAAGTTGATGATCTCATCTTGCCAGTCACTCTTAATAACGCAGAGTTCGAAAATTCATATGTATGTTCTCCTTATACACATTACATATCTTATGCGTTAGAAGAGCTATGGGAGTTGAAAAAACCATGGCTAGAGAAGCTATTAACCTATCCGATTCATCTTATGGGAAATTGGTTAAGACGTACGAATATTAATAAAGTCATTGTCGTAAATAATTGGATGCTTTCAACAAATCTGTATCACTCTATCAACGAACAACAAATCGAACAAATAACGAAATTATTAGTTGAGAAATTTCCAGAGCATACTATTCTATTTCGCTCTTTAAATAACAAATTATATCCCGCAACGACAGAAGCATTATCTACAGTCGGTTACAATAAAATTATGTCTCGTTCTATATACTTATTTGATCCGAAACAGTATAAAAAAATGAATCGAAAAAAACGAAAAGACTTACTAAATGATAAAAGTTTATTAGAGAAAAGCAATTATGAAATCATTACGAATGAAGAATTAACAAAAGAAGATATTTTACAAATTTCCCATTTATACAACCAACTATATATAGAAAAATATTCTGCCCATAACCCAATGTTTACACCCGCTTATTTATGGAATGCTCTTCAGCATCGTTTATTTGAGATAAAGGCCATAAAAAAAGGGAATACAATTGATGGTGTCATTGCTTATTTTATTAGGGATGGAGTTATGACAACGCCGATCCTTGGTTATCATACAAACACTGACCAGCAACAAGGTTTATACCGTATACTGTCCCTCCTTATTACAATGGATTCTATTGAAAAAGATTTAATTTGTCATTGTAGTGCTGGGGCTGGAGAGTTCAAACGAAATCGTGGTGCAACACAGCAAATTGAATACAGTTATGTATATAACGCTCATTTACCACCTAGCCAACAAAAGGTATGGAAAGTATTAATGTGGATATTAAATACATATATAGAACCGATGGCAAAAAAACATCGCTTTTAAGCAAAAAAGGATAAGATTCGTAAATTGTAGGAGTTATAAGTGTTTCATCTTGTTCTGTTAGTTGATTGAACAAAATGTTTTTTTAGTAGGCTACATAAAATAATCAATCTTTTTCATAAAAACTTAGGGAGGCCAGAAGAACTCCAAACATTTTACTCAAAATGTTTGGGGTTCTTCTTTTTATAAAATAAATATTTGTAGTGTGGAATATATCGAATTGCTTAACCGAACTAGTATTTTAGGGACATTAACTGAAACCATAAATATAACCTCATGTCTATCTTGTTGATGAATTTCATTGTCCTCGGATAAAAAATCAGTAAACCCTTAAATTAAAAGTAATAAAAAACAACGTATGAAACGAAAAGATTTAACATCAAAATTTGCATGTATGTAATGTTAAAGGCTAGAAAGCTAGATTGGCGTGAATCACTAATTGTGGAGTGCAAAAAACAACAAAATCTTTTAAAAAACACTTAATTTTTTACTCCATCTATCTTTACAATCCCTCCTTATAATGTGAATTGGACAAGCACCTAAGAGAAAGCAGAATATGTCAGTTTGTACATTCTATTATTAGGGGGAGAATTTGTATGAAAAAGACAGTTGCTTCGTTAGCAGTTATGGCGGCATTATTACCGACATTTTCAGCACATGCGGAAGGGAAAGAGCAAGTTCGAAAATCAGCTACAACTTTTAACGTTATTAGTGACATTCAAGGTGATTTAGGAGATTTTGATCACGTATTAAAAGATATGAACAAAGTGACGCCGCTTTCTAGAGCGCTTATTATGAATGGGGATATAACGCCAACTGGACAACAGTCCCAATATGATGATGTAAAGCGAGTATTAAACAAAAATAAGCATCCAGAGAATGTATGGTCAACTGTTGGGAATCATGAATTTTACGCTGGTAAATGGACAGCTGATGGGAAGCTCTCTCAAAGTACATGGCCAAATGGTGTAACTGAGGAAACTTTATTTAACCGCTATCTGAAATTTAGTGGACAAGAAAAGGTATATCATAAAAAAGAATTAGACGGTTATCCGCTTTTATTTTTAGGAACTGAAAAATATATGAAATACCACGATTCAAAAATGTGGGACGAAGTATATATGAGTGATGAGCAACTAGGTTGGTTAAAACAAAATTTAGAAGAGTACAGCCAAAAAGATAAAAATAAACCAATTTTCATTTTCTCTCATCACGTTTTACCTGATACTGTGTCTGGATCAAGACAATCACCATATTTACAAGACTATTTAAACGTTGATAAATTGTACGATATATTAAAAGACTATCCGCAAGTCGTTTTCTTCACGAGTCATACGCACTGGGATTTAAACTTGCCAGACTGGGCTGGTAAAAAGAAAATTGCAGGCGGAGATAAAAAAGGATTTACAGTTGTAAATACAGGTGGTATTGAAACGGGCTGGATGTCGGCTGGACCAAATGGAGGAGAGAAGACTGCTCCTGATGGTTATTCATTCAAACAAGGGTTGCAAGTGAAAGCATATGGTAGCGATGTAATGGTGACAGCTTACGATTACAAACGTGATAAGGAAATAAAGAAATTATTAATTAGTGATTCGAAAATTGCACAAATGGCACCAAATGTAACGGCAGATGATAGTAAAAACGTAATCGTCGGTGCAACGGAGTATATGGAGTACTCTGTAAAAGGAACGGACGAGTGGCTGACGTATAATCCAGGAAATCCTCCAAAATTTGATGGGAACAAGATTGTATACGTACGACATAAAGGCGAAATGAATTTAGAACCAGGATTAACGCAGCTTCTTCGATTTTCGGAAAATAAGTGATTGGAGAGGACCCACTTTCTAATGAGTGGGTCTTTTTGTGTTGTCGATTTTTGTCGGTAAGTCGATATATTTGAAAAACCGCCGATATAAATTAAGAATCGCTGATATATTTGAAAAATCGTCGATATAAATTTCATGTACCGTAATATGGTTAAAATCATTATTATAATTTCATGTACCGTATTGAAGATAAAACCTTTAATACAATTCCATTCGCCAAAACCGAATTCCAACACATTTTTACCCCAGAAAGATGACTTCATCATTTTTACATGCAATAATAGTAACGTTACATACATTGTGAAAGAAGTATAAAAGGAGCGTTATTTATGAATTTAGCTAAATTCCCGAGAAAAAAATATACAGAGTCATATACACCAATTGAAAAATTAAACAATTTTTCTGAGGCACTTGGTGGACCGACTATTTACTTTAAACGAGATGATTTACTTGGTTTAACAGCTGGTGGTAATAAGACGAGAAAGTTAGAGTTTTTAGTTGCGGATGCGCAAGCAAAAGGTGCAGATACGTTAATTACAGCTGGTGGTATTCAGTCCAATCATTGCCGCCTAACACTGGCAGCTGCGGTAAAAGAAAAAATGAAATGTATTCTTGTATTAGAAGAAGGGCTTGAGCCAGAAGAGAAGCGAGATTTTAACGGAAACTATTTTTTATATCATTTATTAGGTGCTGAAAATGTCATTGTTGTACGAAACGGAGCAGATCTTATGGAAGAGATGCATAAGGTTGCGAAAGAAGTAAGTGAAAAAGGGAATACACCATATGTCATTCCAGTTGGTGGATCAAATCCTACTGGCGCAATGGGATACGTTGCTTGTGCGCAAGAAATTATGGCGCAATCATTTGATCAAGGAATTGATTTCAGTTCAGTCATTTGCGTAAGCGGTAGCGGCGGCATGCACGCTGGTTTAATTACAGGTTTTGCTGGAACACAAAGTAACATCCCAGTAATCGGAATTAACGTAAGTAGAGGAAAAGCAGAGCAAGAAGAGAAAGTAGCAAAACTTGTAGATGAAACTTCAGCTCACGTTGGTATTCCAAACTTTATCCCGCGCGAAGCTGTTACATGCTTTGATGAATATGTAGGGCCAGGTTACGCGTTACCAACGCCAGAAATGGTGGAAGCAGTGCAATTACTTGCAAAAACAGAAGGTATTTTACTTGATCCAGTGTATACAGGTAAAGCAGTAGCGGGACTAATCGACTTAATTAAAAAAGGTACATTTAATAAAGAAGACAACATTTTATTCGTACATTCAGGTGGTTCACCAGCTTTATATGCGAATACATCTTTATTCGCGTAAGTGTGAAAAAGCATTGGGTATCCAATGCTTTTTGTTATATACTGGAATTATTAGGAGGCCAGAAGGGGGAGTATATGAGTTCAAACTTAAAATGGATGATATACACGATACTCGGTATTTTTATTTTATTAATTTTATTTGTAGCTTATGGAGTTTATTTATATTTCACTTAAGTGAAATGGTAACCGAACCAAAGGAAGAATAAAATAATTGCTGTATTAAATAGAGTAAAACATAAACCGATAATTGCTAAAATTTTCCTTTCATTTCGACTACAAAAAGATATTACCGCTAATAGGATTGCTATAACAGCGGAAGCTAATATGAAGTAAGCGAAAGGCACAACATATTCTACTCCAACCCTGTCTAAAATAGGTGTGAAAAGAAAGAGATTAATCGTAACGAATATACTTGCAAAGAGAAACGTATAGCTTTTCCAAGTGTATGTTTTTAACTGCATGGATCATACTCCTTTCCTTATATTATTTATATTTTTAACTATAAATTAATTACCTTTATTTTACAATAATCTGGATTGTTATGAAATGAGGTAGATGAATATGAAGGATAGAAATGTGTCTTTAGTTTTTATTATTATCTGTATATTAATAGTAACTGGCTGTTGAAATATACTAGGAAATGAAGAGCAAAGAATTGAAGTGCAAAAAGATATTGGTGATAATGAATATGAAGATTTTAAGGTAGTGACAGATAATAAGCAAGTTCAGCAAGTAAAGAAAATATTAAATGATGCTCATTTTGAAAATAAAAAAGTGCAAATGTCTCGTCCAGCTGATTACCATTTTGTTTTTCAATTTAAAAATCCGAAAATAGAGGCGAAAGCTGTGTTGTATCAAATTTGGGTAATTCCTAATAAGGATAAAATAGAGATCATAGTGGGGAATGGTCAGTACGTTCAATTAGAAGGGAAAAATGCAGCCACTTTGTTTCAGGTTATTACAGGAGAGAAGTTGGTTGAATAAATGTATATGGGGTTTATAGTTTTTTATTTTGGAAGACACTTAGTTTTCAACAAAAATAGCTATCTTTTTATATTGGAATAAACATTGAAAATCGGATAAAATGGAAATTGGATATTGACTTACTGAACATGAGGTTCTAGGGTTGTAAGCGGATTCGTACATCTTAAGATATCCGTTAAATCGCCGATGAATAATAATACTAGGAAATATATTGTTTTTAGAAAGATTCGATGTTATGTTTAATTTTCTTAATATAATATTTTACTTATGTAGGAGTGGCTATTTGAAGAAATTAATATTATTAGCGTTATTGGCTACATGCTGTCTCACTATTGCAGGGTGTTCTAATAATAGGGTTACAACAAAGAATGATTATAAAACTTCAACACCTGAAAAGAGTGAACGTATCAACAAAGCGTGGTACAAACATATATAATGTTTTAAAGTTGTTGATGATAAAAGGCCATAAGGTGAAATGAGTTAGGCCAATAGTAAATGTTGTGAACCTTGGTGAAAAGCGGGAAGCATAGGAGAATTCTGTTTTTATAAAAATACGATATTTAAAATATCTACAAAAAAGAGTCTACATGTAGACCCTTTTTTGTGGATATTTTTCATAAATATAAGCTATTCTTAGGTGCTTTCCTCTAACATTTATTTCACTAAGTTAAAGTTCATTGAGAGTATCATTTTTCAAAGTTTTTGGAATGCTAGGGGCCCATAAGAGCGCGGTTCGTGTGATCTGTTTTCACTTTATCTACCATCTTTATATATCTTTCTATTAAAAAATCAAAGTTTAATCAATTAAATGAGATAAAATTTGGTAAAAAACAATGAAATCTCAGGAAAAATGAGGTACACTAATCAATGGTTTTGGTTTAAAATCAATTGACGTTAATGTATACGGGGGAAAGATTGATGAACAACAATACAGTAAATGAATCTGTTGAAGAAGTTGAGAAAAAACGGGTAAGATCCAAAAAACGTTTTACAAATTGGAAGCTTATCGCAGCAGGTGGCGGTGTACTTGCACTTCTCCTTGGAGGAATGAGCTATTATCAGGCAACTCACTTCAATTCAAATGTTACGATTAATGATACAAAAGTCGGTGGTATGAGCGCTGATGAGGCAATACAGAAATTAAAAACATCTGGACTAGCGAACAAAGTTTATATTGATCAACAACAAATTTTAGATGAAAAAGAGACAAAAACGGAACTGACGGAAAAAGATTTGCCGCAAGTTAAAAAACTATTAAAAAGCCAGTGGACATTTTTCCCTTCTTCAAAGGAAAAAGAGTATTCATTGCTACCAGAAAAGGCAGAGCAGTATCGTAGTGAAACGATGAAAAAACTTGTAGAAGAAAAGCTTGTTTCCATGAATGAAAAATTAAAAGCACCTCAAGATGCTATGGCAAAGCTTGAACAAGGAAAAATTGTTATTTCGAAGAGCGTTGATGGAAAACAGTACGACGTTACGAGTTTACTAAAAGATTACGACAAGCAGAAGCATAAAAGCGAAATTCATTTAAAATCTGCATACATACAGCCTATTAAAGAAAACGATCCGATTATTAAAAAAGAAGAGAAAGCATTACAGAATCTTCTTACGCAGTCTGTTGATTATAAAGTGCAAAATGAAGTGTATTCATTAAAAGCAAAAGATTTAATTCAAAATGCCTCTATGTCAAAGGATATGAAAGTGACAATCGATGCGAGCGAAATTAAGAATAAGATTGCTGAAATTAATAAGGCTAAATCTACATTACATAAAGACTTCGCTTTTAAAACACATTCTGGTTCGGTTATATCAGTAAAAGGTCAAGGGTACGGCTGGGCACTAGATGTGGAAAAAGAGACAAAACAAGTTGGGCAAGCCTTTGAGAAAGGTGAGAAATCACTTTCTGCTTCTAATATTCACGGAAATGGTTGGGAGAAGGAAGGGATCGGTTATAAAACAACATCGAATAATGGTATCGGAGACACATATGCAGAAGTTTCCATTGCAGATCAACAAATTTGGATTTACAAAGATGGGAAATTAGTCGTCACAACAAACGTAGTAACGGGTAAACATAGCACAGGTGAAGATACATCACCAGGTGTGTGGTACGTTCTATACAAACGAACACCATATACGCTAAGAGGTAGCGCAGTAGGGAAAGCTGATTATGCAGTGAAAGTAGATTACTGGGTTCCATTCACAAATAGCGGTCAAGGATTCCACGATGCCGGCTGGCGAAAAGACTGGGGAAGTAATGCTTATTTAACAGGAGGATCAGGCGGTTGTGTGAACCTTCTTCCTAACGTTGCCAAAACTGTATATGATAGTTTGAACACGTATGATCCAGTTATTGTGTACTAGAAAATAGCTATGTATTAAAAACTTATACGAATAAACAAAGCAGAAAATATATGAAAAACACCTCTTGCATTCGCATACTAAGTATGCAAATGCAATGGAGGTGTTTTTATTTAAAGGCAAGAGTTCATTGTTTATAAGAAACAAAGTGGGAAGAAATTGAGATGGAAAACTAGGTGTACAAATAATCAATAAAATTGACACTGAATATCATTTTCATTTATGATGGGATCGTCGCATGTAATTGGACAGGATTTTGTGAAAAAGTTTACTTTTTTTATTAATATAATAAATTTCTATTAAGCTGTCACATTCAAGAACTATCACTAAATTTTTTAAGAATTTAAACGTAGGAAAGGGTAACTAACTGTTACGATTTATTTAACCAATTATAACGAAAGTTAATTAAATAGATCAGTAAGCCCTGCTAGTCAAGTGATTGGCTAGTAGTGAGGGTTAACTGCGGGCAATCCCTAAAGCTGATTGAACTACAACGTGGCTAGAAATGGCGAGCGTGAATGTTGCGAAAGCAGAAAAAATCAATCAGATGGTGCAAGGTTAAATCCTAAACATTAGAACAATGGGTCTTCCGCCTCGAATCATCTAAGTCAAAATGGATAGGATGAACGTTCAACGACTATCTCGTATAACTGACGAGAGTACACCACAAGCCTATGGTGGTGGAAAAATCCTCTATCTCTAAAGAGATAAACATATAGTCTGCGCTCATGTGAAAGCATGAGAAGTTCATAAGAGAACTGGCTAAGGAATTGCGCCCTTAGTTGAACGAGATACATTTAATTAAATCTATCAAACATGTGTTCTATCTTGAGTTTGATGAGGTAAGAATAATAATGAAATTTTTACGAGTTAGTCTAGTATCAGAATTAACAGGTTTGCATCCGAGTAGTCTCAGGAGAATGCTGATGATATTGGCGAAGAAAGTTAGACTGATTCCAACGCCTGAACAAGAAAAAGTGCTTAGAAACCATGCTGGTGCTGCAAGATTCGCTTATAGCTATTGTAAAAGAATGAGTGATAGATACTATAAGCTATTTGGAAAATCTGTTTCACAGTTAGCTTTACAGAAACGATTTACAAAGATCAAGAAGCGAAAGAGATATGAGTGGTTAAAAGACATTAATGCACAAGTTCCTAAACAGGCTTCAAAAGATTTTGATACGGCGAGAAAAAATTCGTTCAAAAAGTACAAAAATGGGTATCACACTTCTTATAAATCCAAAAAAGATTTGATTCAAGGATTTTATGCCAATTATGAAAGACTGATTATAGGAAAGAAAGTCGTTCATATTCAGTCTATTGGAGAAGTGAAAACAAGCCAACAACTACCAAGAAACAAAAAACCATTAAATCCAAGAGTTATCTTTGATGGTCGTCACTGGTGGATTAGTGTAGGGTTCCAAGAAGACTTTGAATTACAAGAACTAACGAATGAGTCGATTGGTTTGGATGTTGGTTTAAAAGAGCTGTTTGTAGCTTCTAATGGTATGAAAGAACGAAATATAAACAAAGATGCTAAGGTTAAAAAACTTTTGAAAAGGAAAAAGTCAGCGCAAAGAGGTATGTCTAGGAGATTTAAAAAAGGTGTAAAAATTCAATCTGCCGGATATGAAAAAGCAAAAGCTGAGCACCTGCGGTTATCTAGGAAAATTACAAATATCCGAAATAACCATATCCATCAAGCGACAGCTAAATTGGTGAAAACCAAACCAATGAGGATTGTTGTGGAAGACTTATCTATCTCAAACCTGTTAAAAAACAAAAAACTATCGAAAGCATTTTCCTCTCAAAAATTAAACTTCTTCTTTCAATGTTTATCATACAAGTGCGAGAAGTATGGCATTGCGTATGTAAAAGCTGATAAATGGTTCGCTTCAAGCAAGATTTGTTCATGTTGCGGAGTAAAATACGACCATTCAGTTCAACCAGAAGGGCAGTGGAGTTTAAAAATACGTGAGTGGTGTTGTGTTTCATGTAATAGCCATCACGATCGGGATGTAAATGCTGCGATAAATTTATCAAGATGGGTAAAATAAATGCTTGATACTAGGAGGTAACGATACTGCCTCGTGTGGAGTGTTATACCCCTCGTCTCTTTGGGGCTGCGAGAACACGATGAAGCACGAACTCGTGTAAATTTGATTGAATTGTATAGATTTAGTTAAGTTTATCGTATCGGTAATAGAAAATGAACTGGAAAAAAGGCGGATTATGGGTTATTATTTTTTTCGTTGTAAAAGGCACAATTTCTACACTTTTAATCGTTACAGGTGCTAAATATTTTGATTTGTCATTTATGCAACTTTTCGTACTAATATTGATCTTATTACTGATTTCTCTCATAAGTCGAAAATTACTGTATAGACATAAACAAAACAAAAAGCAAAAAGAGCTAAATATATAAGGAACCCCCAGAGACCTTTGGATTTCTGGGGTTTTATTTATTCAATAGTGAGTTTTGGCTCCGTGATACGAATGGTACACCTCATCAGTTTTATCGGTTGTAAATCAAAAGAAAGATATATTTACAAGGACTCTTAACAAGTCTTACGAATCCAAAAGTCTCTTTATTCTTTATTGCATTTCTGCCGCAGTTTATAGATACAAAGGCTTCAGGTTCTATACCTTTTATCATTTTAGGAATTACTTTTACAGTAACTGGACTATTGTGGTGTTTATTTGTTGCTTATTTTTCTTCCTATGTCACCAAAAAATTAAGAGGAAATCAAAAGGTAGGAATGATTCTAAATAAAGTAACAGGACTGATTTTTATTGGGAGGGGGTTAAAGTTACTTCAAACGAAGGCTCCTCAATAAACATGAATAATAAAAAAATGCCCCCTTCAAGAGTTGTTATCTTTGCTTTAAGTTAATTTTTATATATTAAAAAGCCTCTTCAAATTTGAAGGTTTTTTTGCATGTTATCGGTTAATTATTCTTTTTTGAATTTACTAAAGGTTCCTAAATCCAAGCCCAATAACAATACTATCTCTAGTGAAATAATTAACATATCCTATGTAAGAAAGTTGAGGTAGCTAATAGCATATATTTTACTGAAAGGATGTGAATGAATGATGGAACGACCGAATTGGGGAATTGGAGGATTAGTATTCGTTGGCTGCATGTTTCTTGGCGGAGGAGTGGGGTCTATGTTAGGGAATGCCCAAACTGGATGGCTCATAGGAATGGGTGTTGGATTTCTTGGGATGGCTTTAATGAGACTGATCAGAAAGTAATATAACGGAGATTCTTAATACCATATGATCTCCATACATTACAGTTAGAAGTTTCTCTTTTATATCGGTCTTTTTAAATTTTTCCCATACATAGATAGGATTCTCAAGTCGCAGGATGGCACCTTAGGGTGTATTTTTTATGCTTTCTAAAATGCCTTACTATATAATAGATTTCGTTAGATTCTGATAATCTTTTTTGTAATAGAATAGATTCATTACCGTTTAAGGAACTGTTGAGCGGCAATAAAGTTACTCCACTAAAGGGCCATATTGTGGTACTGTTAAGGAAAAGCGAGTAATTGCGTTATATAAGGGGGTGTTGGGGTGAATGTAATTGCGTGGTTGATCGTTGCTTGTGAAATAGGGTTTTGGGTTGTTATAACTTTAGGTCTGCTCACACGATATATCCTTAAGAAAAATAAATTAGGATTGTTTTTCCTAGCTTTAACACCTGTTATTGATTTAATTCTATTAGTCGTTACGGGTGTCGACTTGTATCGTGGTGCGACCGCTACCCAAGTGCATGCAATAGCTGCTGTTTATATTGGAATCTCAATCGCATTCGGTAGGAGTATGATTGGGTGGGCTGATATACGCTTTCAATATTATGTGATGAAACAAGGAGCGAAACCAGTTAAAAGATTTGGCATTGATTATGCGAAACACTACTTTAAAAGCTGGGGACAACATGTGCTTGCTTTTCTAATAGGTGCCGGAATTTTATTTGTCTTAATCTATTTAATTAACGATTCTTCTCGAACAGAAGTGTTGGCTGGCTTTCTAAAAGCATGGACACTTGTGTTGGGTATCGATCTTTTGATTGCCATAAGCAATTTTATTTGGCCGAAAAGGGAAAAAGGGTAACAATTTAATAATATCGCAATTGGGCGCGATTGTTGAGCAAACACAGGTAGATAAATGATTAAAATTTTTTATGGAAAATTATTCACTAGCAACAAAAAAACAAGCATTTTGACCGTTTTTTTCGGAATATTTGTTTTTTTTATCGAAAAATCAATTTTTGTAGCATGCTTTTGATCAAACTTTATTACAAACCAATAGCATTTATGGCAAGCTTAGGAGTTAATAATTAATCCACGGCGAAGAATTGGCCGTGTTCAAAGTGTTAAATAATGAAAAAAAGATTTGACTACTTTTCAAATAAATTAAAATTAAAAACCCGGTTCTTTCGTAAAGGAACCGGGTTTTTGCGTTTTGTTAGTGCTACCACACCTCTATAAAGTTATTAGATACAAGATAATAGATGTTTTTATAATTTGAAAGATGAGGAAACGAACTTGTAGGGAGTATTAGAAGCATGTATAAGAAAATGAAATCAATGGAGAAACTGGTTTTTAAGTCTGGACTATGGACCTATCCTCTCGTTCTAATCCACTAAAAAAAGAACTTCCCCATACCCATTAGACTACTAAGCATTCCAATTCCATTCATAGTGCCTTTTCCTACTGTAAGTAAGTTCCCAAGCATTCCTGGCTGACCGTAACCTCCGTTATTCCCCCATCCCATGGGACTTATCTGTCCTCCCCATCCTGGAGAGTTTCCGAAAATACCCCCGTTATTGGTATTAAATTTAAAGGCCTTAGCTGGCGGCGATAGTAAAGCTGCAAGATGCCCTTGTGCGAACATTCCTGTATGATTGAAAGGTTGAGCCCAGGGGAAGGGAGGTTTTTGAAAATTAAAACCTGTATGCCCTGGGAATGGAGTCCAATTAGCAGGCTGTCCTTGGGGTATCATCCCTGCATAATGGATTGGCTGACCTGAAGAGAAAGGAAGGGTTTGGGGATTGAAACCCGTATAATTGACCGGTGAATCCCAACCAATTGGATAGAAGCGATAACTCCAATTCTCAGAAATCTTCAAACCACTCATTTCGTAAGCATTAGTTATTTGGGGCTGTAAATATAATGATGACATTAAATTTTGGTTATTATATTGTTCCTCGTTTCCCTTTGAATTTACATACCAATATTGGTGCATAAGCTTATTCCCCTTACTTTAAAAATGTAATGTTAGACTTAGCCTATATAACCTTCCTTTTTATGGATGGTTACATAACTAGATTTACAAGCCTGTATTTAAAGGAATGGGTGTGTGGGCTTGTTGGTTTATCCCGCTGTTTGTTGTGGGCTGTCAGTAAAAAAACATGGATTAAAGTTTCACTTTATTTTAGAAGCGTATTTTCAGTCGCTTCTTTTGTTTATTGCAGCCTAATGTAAACTCGGTTTACAAACGTATTTACATATTCATTCAAAATCTTAAGTTGGGTAAGTAGAATTGCTAAAAAGAGAATATCCATTCGAAGAGTTTGGCAAAATACTGCAAGGGTAATAAATTCTCGTACAAATATGCAAACGAGTTAAATTAATCAATGGAATTGATAATGAAGGGGCAAATCAATCTATGAGTGAAACGTTACATAAAAGAAAACCACCATATGTAATGCTTGTAATCCTTTTTATTGGGGCATTTGTTTCATTTCTAAATAACTCGCTTTTGAATGTGGCCTTGCCATCAATAATGAAGGATTTAGATATTAAAGATTATTCAACGATCCAGTGGCTTTCTACAGGGTATATGCTTGTAAGTGGTATATTAATTCCGGCATCAGCATTTTTAATAACACGCTTCTCCAATAGGAGCTTATTTATTACATCTATGGTGATTTTTACTCTTGGTACGGCTTTAGCGGCTGTAGCACCGAACTTCGGTTTATTACTTACTGGTCGGATGGTTCAAGCAGCAGGTTCTTCAGTGATGGGACCTTTGTTAATGAATATTATGCTAGTAAGCTTTCCGAGAGAAAAAAGGGGAACAGCAATGGGGATTTTTGGGTTAGTTATGATTACAGCTCCGGCCATTGGACCGACACTATCAGGTTATATTGTAGAGTATTATGACTGGCGTTTGCTTTTTGAAATGATTTTACCGTTAGCAATCATAAGCTTACTGTTAGGGATTTGGAAATCTGAGAATGTTATGAGACAAAACAAAAATGCAAAACTTGATTATCTCTCATTATTATTATCTTCAGTCGGCTTTGGCGGTTTGTTATATGGATTCAGTTCTGCAAGTTCCGATGGTTGGACGAATAAAGTTGTTTTAACAACCTTAATCATAGGCGCTATTGCCCTAATTGCTTTCATTATCCGTCAATTAAAAATGAATGAACCGTTGTTGGATTTACGTGTTTACAAGTACCCAATGTTTGCACTTGCGTCTGTAATTGCAATTGTTAATGCGGTGGCTATGTTTTCGGGGATGATTTTAACACCGGCTTATGTACAAAATGTCCGTGGTATTTCGCCGCTGAGCTCTGGGCTGATGATGCTTCCAGGTGCGGTAATAATGGGAGTTATGTCACCCATTACAGGTAAACTATTTGATAAGTATGGCCCTCGGCTTCTTGGTATAGTAGGACTTTCCATTACAGCTGTTTCAACTTATATGTTGGCAAATCTGCAAATCGATTCTAGTCACACACATATTATCCTTATTTACACATTGCGGATGTTTGGGATGGCGATGGTGATGATGCCACTTATGACAAATGGCCTTAATCAATTGCCAACTCGCTTAAATCCGCACGGTACAGCTGTTAATAATACAGCTCAACAAGTGTCCGGTTCAATTGGTACTGCTATTCTTGTTACGATTATGAATTCTGTAACAAAAACAAAAGCTGAAAGTCTAATGTCTGAATTAGATCCAACAACCTTCACAGAAGCTACGAAGGCAATGTTAACGCAGAAGGCTTTGTTATCCGGAATTCAGCATTCATTCTATGTAGCGCTTGGCATGAATGTCGTTGCACTACTATTAGTTTTTTTCGTTAAACGTGTAGATACAAGTGCGGAAGCTGTCGAGAGGTTAAATCGGTAGAGCAAAATAAAACTCGAGATAATGATTCCTACAAGTTGTTTTGCTACTAAGAAGCTGATAGTTAAAACGGGAAAAGAACTGAAAGAAACAGTGAAATAATTACACATAGTGAAAAAAGGATCTGATCTTCATATCAGATCCTTTTTCATTAGAAACTATTGGCTTGCCAAATACTACAATCTTTAGTTTTCAATTTCTGATAAACATTATACTAATACGCTTCATTTTAATTTCGTATTTTTTCTGCAAGTTATAAATCTAATAGCAACAAACGACTTAGATTACCAACCTTATAAGCAATATCATAATCGTGAATAGTTATGGAAAAGATAAAATAAGGTAATCAATTACATATCTTTTGTCCCATGTGATTCATTGCTATCTTCTTTTTATTGAATGGGATATTTTAGTATTTTTTGAAAGGGTGTTTGTAATGGATAAAAAAGTATCTGCTATTCCTCAGCCGAAAACATATGGACCGCTAGGGAATCTCCCATTAATTGATAAAGATAAACCGACTCTATCGTTTATTAAGCTGGCAGAAGAGTATGGTCCTATTTTTCAAATTCAAACTTTAAGTGATACGATCATTGTCGTTTCTGGACATGAACTGGTAGCGGAAGTTTGTGATGAAACAAGATTTGATAAAAGTATAGAGGGTGCTTTAGCAAAGGTTCGTGCTTTTGCTGGAGACGGACTATTTACAAGCGAGACTCACGAGCCTAACTGGAAAAAAGCTCATAATATTTTGATGCCTACATTCAGTCAACGGGCAATGAAAGATTATCATGCTATGATGGTCGATATTGCCGTGCAACTCGTTCAAAAATGGGCAAGACTGAATCCGAATGAAAACGTAGATGTCCCAGGGGATATGACTCGCCTTACATTAGATACAATTGGTCTATGTGGTTTTAATTATCGATTTAATAGCTTTTATCGTGAGACCTCTCATCCTTTTATCACTAGCATGACCCGTGCTCTAGATGAGGCGATGCACCAATTGCAGCGGCTGGATATAGAAGATAAACTCATGTGGAGAACGAAACGTCAATTTCAGCATGATATTCAATCTATGTTTTCTTTAGTAGATAATATTATTGCTGAACGTAAAAGTAGTGGAAATCAGGAAGAAAATGATTTACTTTCCCGTATGTTACATGTGCAGGATCCGGAAACTGGTGAAAAATTAGATGATGAAAATATTCGTTTCCAAATTATTACCTTCTTAATAGCTGGGCATGAGACGACAAGTGGATTGTTATCTTTTGCAATCTATTTTTTATTAAAGAATCCGGATAAATTGAAAAAAGCCTATGAAGAAGTAGACCGTATTTTGACAGATCCCACTCCAACATACCAACAAGTTATGAAGCTTAAGTATATACGGATGATTTTAAATGAATCACTACGTCTATGGCCGACTGCTCCAGCATTCAGTCTCTATGCAAAAGAAGATACAGTGATTGGTGGGAAATATCCAATTAAAAAAGGAGAAGATCGTATTTCTGTCCTTATTCCACAGCTACATAGGGATAAAGATGCGTGGGGAGACAATGTGGAAGAATTCCAACCTGAACGATTTGAAGAGCTGGATAAGGTTCCTCACCATGCTTATAAGCCATTTGGAAATGGCCAGAGAGCATGTATCGGTATGCAGTTTGCACTTCATGAAGCCACACTCGTAATGGGAATGCTTCTTCAACATTTTGAATTCATCGATTATGAAGACTATAAGCTGGACGTAAAACAAACATTAACGCTAAAGCCTGGTGATTTTAAAATTAGGATTGTACCTCGAAATCAAACTATTAGCCATACTACTGTTCTTGCGCCTACAGAGGAGAAACTGAAAAACCATGAAACCAAGCAGCAAGTTCAGAAGACTCCTTCCATTATTGGAGCCGATAATCTTTCACTTCTTGTTCTGTATGGTTCGGATACAGGGGTAGCAGAAGGTATTGCAAGAGAACTAGCAGATACAGCTAGTTTAGAAGGTGTTCAAACGGAAGTGGCAGCTCTTAACGATCGAATTGGAAGTTTGCCGAAAGAAGGAGCGGTTCTTATTGTAACTTCTTCTTATAATGGAAAGCCGCCAAGTAATGCAGGACAGTTTGTGCAATGGTTGGAGGAATTAAAACCAGATGAGCTAAAAGGTGTTCAATACGCAGTTTTTGGTTGTGGAGATCATAATTGGGCTAGTACTTATCAGCGAATTCCAAGATACATTGATGAGCAAATGGCTCAAAAAGGAGCAACAAGATTTTCTACACGCGGGGAAGCGGATGCAAGTGGTGATTTCGAGGAACAGCTCGAGCAATGGAAACAAAGTATGTGGTCTGATGCGATGAAGGCATTTGGATTGGAACTTAACAAAAACATGGAGAAAGAACGCAGTACTTTGAGTCTTCAATTTGTCAGCCGTCTTGGAGGATCTCCTCTTGCGCGAACATATGAAGCAGTTTATGCATCTATATTAGAAAATCGTGAACTTCAATCATCTAGCAGTGAAAGAAGCACGCGACATATTGAGATATCCTTGCCGGAAGGCGCTACGTATCAAGAAGGAGACCACCTTGGGGTGCTGCCAATTAATAGTGAGAAAAATGTCAACCGAATTTTAAAACGCTTTGGATTAAACGGGAAGGATCAAGTCATACTGAGTGCAAGTGGACGGAGTGTAAATCACATACCTTTAGACAGTCCTGTTCGTTTATTTGACCTTCTTAGTTATAGTGTCGAAGTGCAAGAAGCAGCCACTCGAGCACAAATACGAGAAATGGTGACATTCACAGTATGCCCTCCTCATAAAAAGGAATTGGAATCATTATTGGAAGAGGGAGTTTATCAAGAACAAATATTAAAGAAACGTATTTCAATGTTAGATCTTCTTGAAAAGTATGAGGCTTGTGAAATCCGATTTGAACGCTTTTTAGAACTTCTTCCGGCGCTCAAACCGCGTTACTATTCTATCTCAAGTTCTCCACTCGTTGCCCAAGATCGTCTAAGCATTACGGTTGGTGTCGTAAATGCGCCTGCATGGAGTGGGGAAGGGACATATGAAGGAGTCGCTTCTAATTATTTAGCTCAGCGTCATAATAAAGATGAGATTATCTGTTTCATTCGAACGCCACAATCAAACTTTCAATTAACTGAAAATCCAGAAACACCAATTATCATGGTTGGACCAGGCACTGGAATTGCACCATTCCGTGGATTCTTACAAGCGCGTCGTGTGCAAAAGCAAAAAGGTATGAAGGTAGGAGAAGCACATCTATACTTTGGTTGTCGTCATCCTGAAAAGGATTATCTCTATCGTACAGAATTAGAAAATGATGAAAGAGAGGGATTAATCTCTTTACACACAGCTTTTTCTCGCTTAGAAGGACACCCTAAAACATATGTACAGCATGTAATAAAAGAAGATAGAATCCATTTAATTGCGTTATTAGATAATGGGGCCCATCTTTATATATGTGGTGATGGAAGTAAAATGGCTCCTGACGTAGAAGATACCCTTTGTGAAGCCTATCAAGAAATTCATGAAGTTAGTGAACAAGAAGCAAGGAATTGGTTGGAACGTGTGCAAGATGAAGGACGATATGGAAAAGATGTTTGGGCTGGAATCTAAATTCTTCTTAATTAGCTAAGTAATATTTCATTCACGAACTTCTTTCAACTAAGTATAACTGTAAACAAAATAAACTGCTTTATAAAAACCCTGTATTTTTTACTGAATATGGGGTTTTCTTATTTTTAAATAAAAGGGGCGTATATGTTGATTCAAAATCCAATAATCTTTATGCATTATATACACAACATGTTAGATTTGAAATACTTAATAAAAAGGGGAAACATCAGGGAGAAGTAGACTTTAATTTAAACTCAATAAAATGCGTAATTGTTGTTACTCATTCACAAGAAGTTGCAAAAAAATCAGATCGAGCATTTTATTTAATTAAAATAAAGTTAGTAGTAAACGAAATTAAGAATAGTTAATTAAAAGCTACTTTTGCTCTTAATTAACATAATTTTCGAAATGTATGAATGCTAATATTTGTTATATGATATATTTATCAAATTATTATTCATGTAGTTTCTGTGATGAATCTGTAAGATAGTTTAAGGGTTGAATGTGGATTTGAAATAAAGAAACGATTTTTTGAGAGGAGAAAAGTAAATGTTTATAAGAACAGAAAGATTATTAATACGAAATTTTGAGTTCAAAGATTGGCGAGATGTCCATGAGTATACATCAGATAGCAATGTTATGAAATACATACCCGAAGGGGTTTTTACTGAGGAAGATGCAAGAAACTTTGTAAATAGAAATATGGGTGAAAATGCAGAGAACTTTCCTGTGATACTGGTAGACGAAAATATTCTGATTGGTCATATTGTTTTTCATAAATATTTTGGTGAGCATACTTATGAGATTGGGTGGGTATTCAACCCAAAATATTTCAATAAAGGATATGCTTCTGAAGCAGCACAAGCTACATTAAAATATGGGTTTAAGGAAATGAAATTACATAGAATTATAGCTACATGTCAGCCACAAAATATCCCGTCATATCGATTGATGGAGAAAATTGGAATGAAAAGAGAAGGATATTTCAGGAAGTGTATACCCCATGGAAATGAATGGTGGGATGAATATTATTACGCTATTTTAGAAGGCGAGTAGTGTCTCAGAACGCATTGTTTAAATCAAAATCATAATTAAAATCATGCTATCCTTTTTTGAGAATTGCTTGGCCCATAAAATAATTAAAATGTGGGCGGTGCTCTATGCCCATCAAGCTAACATTATATAAGTTTAATTTTATGTAAGATTCTTGAAAATTAAAATAAGAGTTAATTTTCTTAATACAGTATAGTATCTCCAGCAGTTTATTCAGCAAACGGGCAGGATTGTGAAAGTATTGAGTTCGGGATATCTTCCTAAAAAACATTACTATAATAAAAGGATGACAAAATTTTTATGGTTAGTATGATAATTTGGAAACAGAAGTCAGCTTAATCTATGAAAAACTTATCAGAGGAGTGATGTAAGTGAAACAAAATGTTTACGATAATCCGAATTTCTTCAAAAACTATACAGCGTTGCGTGAAAGTGGAATAAACGCTAATGACTTCATAGAACAGCCAGCAATCAAATCATTAATTCTGTGTTTGAAAGGAAAATCGGTATTAGACTTGGGTTGCGGTGATGGTCATTTTTCAAAGTATTGTATAGAAAATGGTGCAAAAAACGTAGTAGGTGTAGACATATCCAAAAATATGATTGAACGTGCTAAAAAGTTAAATCAGGATGATAACATAGAATTTATGTGTCTTCCTATGGAGGATATGGGACTAACCAATCAAAAGTTTGATCTGATTATAAGTTCCCTCTCTATACATTACATTGAAGATTACTCGGCAATGATTCAAAAGATTAATGAACTATTAAAAAGCAGTGGTGAATTTATCTTTTCAACCGAACACCCAATAGCAACAGCTCGCAAAGGGAGCAACCATTGGATAAAAAATGAGGATGGTAATAAATCACACTGGGCATTAGATAATTATCAAGAAGAAGGAATCAGAGTACACAACTGGTTTGTTGACGATAGTGTGGTTATTTATCATCGAACAGTTGCCACATTAATAAATACTTTAATTGAACACGGGTTTTCGCTGGATAAAATAATCGAACCACAATCAACTTTGGCAGGGATAGAGAAAATGCCAGATTTAATAAACGAATCGCGAAGGCCATCTTTTATTATAATCAAGTCAAAAAAACAAAATAATATTTAAAAATATCTACCGCAATCTGGGAGATTTTATTGAATTATGAAAACAGCCGTTAAACTGTATGCATTCGAATTGAAAATATTGAACATAGGAGTGAGTGAAGATGGCATATGTATTACAAGTTGATTTTCCATTTGAAGGTCCTTATGGTGAAGAAATGGAAAAAGCATTTTTGGATTTAGCCAAAAGTATTAATGAAGAAGAAGGATTTCATTGGAAAATATGGACGGAGAATGAAGAAACGAATGAGGCTGGAGGTATCTATGTATTTGAAGAAAAACAAGATGCTGAAAAATACGCAAAAATGCACAAAAACAGACTTCAAACATTTGGTGTTAAAGATATTAGAGTAAGAATTTTTGCCATCAATGAAAAGCTAACGAAACTGAATCGTGGTTATAGTAAATAATAAGGGACACAGAATTCAAAAAAGAAGGGGATAAGCCCTTCTTTTTTTGAATTGATGCTACAGAAAGAATAGCGTTTTTTTAATTATAGGAGCATTTCTATTTGATAGTTTAATACCGATGTGACAATACCTCATTATTGTTTTTCAGACTTCCCTTGTTCTAGAATGTATGCTTCTTCTTGTTCCGATGTCGCTAATTCGTATGCTTGACCAGTGCTGTTATTATCCAATTCCCATAATAAATTATGCTCCTCAACGGATTGAGAGAAATCGCCTTCATACCAACGAACCAAAATCTTGAGGTACTGTTCTTTATGTTGTAAGATTCCACTATTACTTTCATCAATTACTCGACGTACTGCTTCGATGTTTTCTGGAGTCATTGAAATGTACGAATAGATGTTAGTGCAGCAAAATAAATTGTGTTATGATATGAGGAAATATAAAGCTATGTAACGGAGGGAATAACATGCCGCATGTTGTGTTTCGTGGAATTACTACTGAACAATTAAAGAGCATAAGCAAGCCATTAGTAGAAGAGCTCGCAGAAATCTGTGAGTGTGGTACGGATAATTTCACCTTGGAACTACCAAGTTCTACGTTTGTATTCAATGGAGAAGAAATAGAAGCGTTTCCTCTTATTGAAGTGAAATGGTTTGAGCGTGGACAGGAAATTCGTGATCGATTTGCCAAGGCCATTACTACATATGTAATGGATTTTGGACTTCCAGAAGTAGAGGTTGTATTTACGGTTTTCACAGAATCAGCGTATTATATTAACGGAAAGCATTGTGCAAGTTAGAGCTATTGGAAAGATTTTTATAACATGAAGAAAAGAAATAGGAGAGAATATCCTATTTCTATAAAAAAATATAACTGCTAAATCTAAAGTAATGATAATAATTAGAAGAAATACTTCTATAAGTGCATCAGTTTTCCCATGTTGCAAAGACTTTATAAAGAAATCCCATTCTGTTTCATAGGGGAGGTTCTACCCAATTTCGTTGCAGTCCTAACATCATTCCATTTATGAAATAGACAATGCTTAATAGAATCCTTCCAACAAATAAAGCAGCTACTTTTATATTCCACTTCTTTATGAGGATTATATAAAGAAGTGGAAATAGTATAAGTGCCCAAAAAACGATAATAAAAACTGTATTCATCAGTTTCTACTCCTTTTGTGGATAATAAAGTTATGATCCCCCGCTATTTGTGGGTTGATTAAAGTTTTACTTTATCTCTCCGTCTCAAAAAACTCAATCCATTCTCCGTCAGGACCAGCGAAGAATATGTAACGTGTTCCATCTGGTAATGTTTCAATTTCTTCTCCTAGTAAAAAGGTTACTTTTTGTTTCTTTAGTCTTTCGATCTCATCCTCTAATGAATCCACTTTAAAGCAAATGTGATGTACTTTTCCTTCTGCCGGAAGGGAAGAGTTATAGCCCTCAATTAATTCGAGTATCGTCTCTTTTGATTCTTCCACACCTAAAAAAGCGAGTTTTAAGTCTGGATTCGGGTGTCCCATTCTCTTAATGAGCTGTAAGCCAACTACTTCTTCATAAAATGCGATAGATGTTTCTAAGTTTGCAACCATAAGTCCGACGTGTTCGATTCTTCTAACTGGCATGTAGATTCCTTCTTTCTGAAAATTATATACAATATATTATTGAAAATTAAGAAAATAAGCAAGATAAAAACCTTACAAATTTTAGCGTGTTATATGGTATAGTGAGAAAGTATGTTTGGGGAGAAGGAAGGAGATTATACGATGAATACACCTACTCAAACTCCTTCATTATCGGAAACGATGAAAGAGTGGCATTATGCATTAGCGTATGAAATTAAACATTGGAAAACGATAGGTGGTAGTAAAATTTCTATCATGAATGGTCGTTTTTTATATACAGATTATGAAAGTACAGTATACGTATTTCAGCTTATTTCGGAAGTAAGCTTACCGGAAGGTTCACCGATTCGAATTGAGTTTGATGGTGAGGAAGCGACCGGAGAAGTATTATCTGTACATGGATTAGAAATAGAATTGAAATTAAATGATTATATACAAGGTGAAATACGAGAAGCGGTTTTATATAGTGAACCGTGGCAATTGTTAGAGCAACTACAAGAGCGATTAAAAGAAGCACGTAAAGATAAGTTAAAACGTAATCGTATAAAGCGTCTTGTTGATGGGACGAGCAGTCCGAAACATATTGAGAAGATGAAAAATCCGAAAAATGAATTGGCGTATCGTTCGTTTTACAATCCGACAACGTACGTGTGGGGACCACCTGGAACAGGGAAGTCTTACAATTTATCACGTATTATTTCGGCGCATTATCAAAAAGGAAAATCGGTACTTGTATTAGCTCATAGTAATGCGGCAGTAGACGTATTAATGAGCGAAGTAACGAAGCAAATTGAAAAGAAAAAGAAATGGACGCCTGGTGAAATTGTTCGTTACGGTTATAGTCAACATGAACATATACGAAATCATGAAACGTTACTTGCATCGAAATTAGTTGAAACGACGAACGGATCTTGGGGAGAAGAGAGACTCTATTTAGAAGAGACACGCCAAGAGCTTCGTGAAAAGATTTTATCATATAAAGCGACGTCTGCTGATAAGAAGCGTATACAAGAGATTGAAAGTGATCTTCGAAAGCAAAAAGCGAAAATTAAAGAAGTAGAAAAAGAATACATTGAAAATGCGAAAGTAATCGGCGCAACTTTATCGAAATGTGCCATTGATTCACTTATTTATGAGCGTACATTTGATTTAGTTGTTGTAGATGAAGTAAGTATGGCATATGTTCCGCAAATTGCATTAGCTGCTTCACTTGGAAAACGTATCGTCGTATGTGGTGATTTTTTACAGTTACCTCCAATTGCGATGGCGAACCATGAACTCGTTCGAAAATGGCTTGGGGAAGATATGTTTTACCATGCCGGGATTGTTGAGTCTGTTAATAAATCAGAAGCACACCCGAACCTGTTTATGCTGCAGGAACAAAGACGTATGCATGCGGATATATCTAAGTTTACAAACTCGTTTATTTATAAAAATAGAGTATACGATCATCCGTCTGTTTCAGAGCGTAAAGAACTTGCGCAATTGCAGCCGTTCGCAAATGAGGCGAGTGTTTTATTTGATACGAGCTTAATGGGAGCATTTTCGTTAAAAGACGCTGCTTCAGGGTCTCGTTTTAATATTATGTCTGGTTTAGTAGCGATGCAAATGATGTTAATCGGACTGTTAGATGGTGTGCAATCCATTGGTGTTGTGACTCCTTACAGAGCGCAGTCTCGCTTTTTATCAACGTGTATTAGAGAAATGTTGCAGAGAACGAAATATCAAAACATACCTGTTTTAGCAGCGACAGTTCATAAGTTCCAAGGATCTGAAAGAGATATGATGATTTTTGATACAGTAGATAGTTATCCGCAAGAACGACCTGGCGTTTTATTCTTTGACCATAAAAACCATCGTCTCGTCAACGTTGCTGTGACAAGGGCGAGAGGGAAGTTCATTCAATTATCAGATTGTCATTATATGCGAAAAAACCTTTCTAGAAAACAAGCGTTGTCACAATTAACGGCTCATATAGAACGCCACGGAGATGTGTATGATCGCACGACATCAAGACAATTGTGGGAACGGAAAATATCGAAACGATTACGCTGGTTTATGGAAATGAATCTTGAGGAAACGAAAGGGCTATTAAAAGATATTTTAGCAGCAAAACGAAAAATCATTATTTCGCTTCCAAGTACGAAACAAGTAGATAAACGAGTATGGCAAGCGTTAATGCGCACAAATGCACAAATAACAGTGTATAGTGACGGACCAGTTCCACTGAAAAATGTAAAGTTACAAAGGCAAAATAAAGCATTCCCGTTTATCGTAATCGATGATGAAATCTTTTGGGCAGGGGCACCGCTTACATCTCAAATGATGTTTGAAGGTAGTACGGAATTCCCGTACATATGTGCAAGACTGCAAGCACCTGAGACAATTGGTGTATTAAAAGGATTTTTAGATATTCGGTAAATTCGGATAGGAATTCCTTGACTTTTATTTGAAATGAACTTAGAATGAAAATAATTTAATATAATTTTATGAAAATTCTTATCACGAGAGGTGGAGGGACTGGCCCTACGAAACCTCGGCAGCGGATTCGTTATGAATACTGTGCCAATTCCAGCAAGGTAACTTGAAAGATAAGAAAGAAGCTCATTTTGACTGTATATAAAAAAGCCTCTTTCTATCTTTTAGAAAGAGGCTTTTTTACGTGAAAATAAAAGGAGGAAGAAAAATGGGAGCGACAGGAGTAGCGTCACAAAGAAAAATAATTGAAGAGAGTATCGAAAGAAATAAGGAAAAGTACATAGAAACAAGTCATGATATTCATGCGAATCCGGAGATTGGTAACCAAGAGTTTTATGCATCTAGAACGTTAAGTTTATTACTAGGTAGTGCAGGATTTCAGTTGCAGCACAATATAGCTGGACACGAAACAGGATTTATCGCGCGAAAAAGTTCAGGAAAACAAGGACCAGCAATCGCATTTTTAGCGGAGTACGACGCTTTACCAGGACTTGGCCATGCGTGTGGTCACAATTTAATCGGCACAATTAGTGTTGCAGCAGCAATTGCATTATCAGAAACGCTTGAAGAAATTGGCGGGGAAGTTGTCGTATTCGGAACACCAGCTGAAGAAGGAGGACCGAACGGTAGCGCAAAATCGAGTTATGTAAAGGCGGGTTTATTTAAAAACATTGATGCAGCGCTTATGATTCATCCGAGCGGAAAAACAGCAATAACGAGTCCTTCACTAGCAGTCGATCCACTTGATTTTCATTTTTACGGAAAAACAGCTCATGCCGCAGCTTCACCGGAAGAAGGAATTAACGCATTAGATGCGATTATTCAGCTGTATAACAGCATTAACGCACTTCGCCAACAACTTCCGTCAGATGTGAAGATTCATGGCGTTATTACAGAAGGCGGAAAAGCACCTAACATTATTCCTGACTACGCCGCAGCAAGATTCTTCATCCGTGCAGCGACGCGAAAAAGATGTGCGGAAGTAACAGAAAAAGTAAAAAATATTGCTCAGGGAGCAGCGTTAGCAACAGGCGCAAAAGTGAAAATCCATCAATTCCAAAATGAAATCGATGAACTACTCGTAACAAAAACATTTAATGAAGTCGTAGCCGAAGAACTAGAATTACAAGGTGAAGACGTAAATCGGAAAGAAAGATTTGGCATCGGCTCAACAGATGCAGGAAATGTAAGCCAAGTCGTACCGACCATTCATCCGTACATTAAAATCGGCCCAGATGATTTAATTGCACATACGAATGAATTTAGAGAAGCAGCACGTTCAGAATTAGGAGACAAAGCTCTAATTACATCAGCAAAAGCACTAGCAAATACGGCGTATCGATTAATTACGGAAGAAGGGCTGTTAGAGAAGGTGAAGGAGGAGTTTAGAGAGGCGCAAAGGAATCAGGGGTAGGTGATTGAAGGGAGTGGATGATCCACTCCTTTTTCTCTTAACAATAGCTATGTGTTTTCCAGTAAAACTAGTATTTTTAATCAATTTAATAATTTTTTATAATCGTAAGCCATTTAACATAACAAGAATTGTTCTTCCCATAAAAGCCCGATTGGTGAGGCTGATAATCAGTGGGGGATGAAGAACCTCCTACTGATTAAAGTTTCGCTTTATTTGAAGAATAGTGTAGTTAATAAACAGAAGCATACTAAAAAAGAACATTGACTTTTCAATGATCTTTTTTAGTGCCCTTACGAAGGAGAGATTTTCACTATTAGCGGGCAGCCAATATGAGAACGAAAAATTCTCTTCAAAAAAGAATGGGATAAGGTTGGAGCATACTTATTATAACTTAACGAAGTATTTCATTTAACTAGATTGAAATAGAGTTTCTATATTCTGAAGGTTTGATATTATTAGTTTCTTACATACTTTTCCTATTTATAATGGTATAGTAAAATATAGTAAAAAGAGAGGGGATTAGTATGGCGATAATTGGAATTGATTTAGGGACAACTAATAGTTTAGTAGCAACATGGTCGGAAGATGGTGCAACACTTATTCCAAATGTTTTAGGTGAATTTCTCACACCATCGGTAGTTAGCGTTGATGAAACGGGGGAAGTTTTAGTTGGGCGTATTGCGAAAGAGCGACTAATTACTCATCCACAACTAACAGCAGCAACTTTTAAACGTTTTATAGGAACAGAGAAAAAATATGAGCTGGGTACATATACTTTTTCATCTGAAGAATTATCATCTTTTGTTATTAAATCTTTAAAACAAGACGCAGAAGTGTATTTAAATGAAGAGGTTACCGGTGCTGTAATTAGTGTCCCTGCCTATTTCAATGATACGCAGAGAAAGTCAACGAAACGTGCAGCGGAAATAGCAGGATTAACAGTAGAACGCCTCATTAGTGAACCGACAGCTGCGGCAATTGCTTATGGCTTATACCAAGAACAATCAGAAACAAAATTTCTCGTATTTGATTTAGGTGGAGGCACTTTTGATGTTTCCATTTTGGAATTGTTTGAAGGGATAATGGATGTAAAATCTATTGCGGGTGATAATTATCTTGGTGGTGAAGATTTCACGAAAAGTTTAATGACCTTCTTCTTAGAATCCCATCAACTGGATCCAGAGTCACTTGATTCAAAAACATTATCATTAATTTATACACAAGCAGAACGCTGTAAGCTTGCTTTATGTAATGAGTCAGCTGCAACTATGAATGTTGTGATTCATAATCAAACATATGAAACAAGTATAAATAGGGGTGAATTCGAAAAGATTGTAACGCCGCTACTGTTACGTCTTCGTTATCCGATTGAACGTGCTCTTCGTGATGCTTCGTTAAACCCGAATGATTTAGACGCTGTCATTTTAATTGGTGGAGCGACTCGAATGCCTCTTGTGAAATCTGTTATTTCTAAAATGTTTGGGCGTATGCCTTATGCAAATATAAATCCAGATGAAACAGTTGCTTTAGGTGCTGCAATTCAAGTTGCCTTAAAAGAACGAAATAAGGCTTTAGAAGAAGTGATTTTAACCGATGTCTGTCCATATTCTTTAGGAACAAGTGTTGTTCAAGAATTTGGAGATGGTAAGTCAGAGTCTGGGTACTTCTTCCCTATTATAGAGAGAAATACACCAATTCCTGTAAGTAAGGTGGAGCGACTCTATACAGTAAAGGATAAACAACAATTTATAACTATTGATGTATATCAAGGGGAAAACCGTAAGGTAGTAAATAATTTAAAACTGGGTGAGCTCAAAATTAAGATTCCTCCTGCTCCTGCTGGAAATGAGTCGGTTGATATTCGTTATACATACGACATTAATGGCATTCTTGAAGTTGAGGTAATAAGTACATCAACTGGAGAAAAGAAAAGAACGATCATACAGCAAAACGCTGGAAATCTTACAGATGCAGAAATAGAAAAGAGACTTTTAGAGTTAAGACATATTAAAATTCATCCGAGAGATAGAGAAGAAAATCGACTTCTTCTTGCAAAGTGCGAAAGGCTTTATGAAGAGTTACTTGGTGATGAACGCAAAAAGATTTCTATATTACTGCAACAATTTGAGAGCGTGCTTACAACGCAAAATGATAAAAAGATTAAAGAAGCTTCCAGTATATTAAAAGAACATATTGAAAGTATGGAAAGGTGGGCAAATCGCTAATGAGTATTTGGAATACATTGGAGATTGAACCTACTGACAATATTTCAGTCATTAAAAAAGCTTATGCAAAACTCCTGAAAATACATCATCCAGAAGATGATCCAGAAGGATATCAAAAATTAAGAGAAGCGTTTGACGAGGCAGTGAAAAGTGCGAAAAATATGAAAGATAATCCGTCGATTCAAATAGATGATATGAATGCCCCTGATAGGGAACATGTATTTTCTCCATGGACTGACAGTGATGCGGAAATTGCTACTACTACAATTACTGAGCATCCAGTCTATACATTCATGGAAAGTGTTGAGACGCTTTATGATAATTTCTTTGCACGGATAGAGCAGGGGAATTGGGAGGAAATATTGCGTTCAGATGTGATATGGGATGTTCAATATGCAGCAGCACTACAAGATCAATTAATTGAATTTTTCTTATATCATTATCACTTCCCACATTCGATTTGGGAATTAATCGATCAAGTATTTCGATTCAGCGAGCAAAGAAATGATTTAGTAAATGAATATGGAGAAAATACAATTCAATTTTTATTAGAAAGAATTAGCGGCGAAAAAGAAATGCGTTATGATATTTTTGAAAAAACTGCTGATTTAGATTTTGAGTTGTATTTCTATATACGAGAAGAAATACAAAGGAAACTGATAGCGAATGAATTAGAAGATGTAAAAGAAGAACTGGATCGTGCGTTTGCAATGTATCAAAGGGACCCTGAATTATTACGTATGCAAGGTATTTATTATTTACGTATAGACAATAAGGAGAAGGCATTACAAGCATTTAGCAATATTCTGTTAATTGATAAAGACGACCCAGATGCATTATTATATCGTGCCCGTATTCAGCATAATCTTGGGCAATTTCACGATGCTATCAAAGATTGTGAACATCTTCTTTCTGTCTACCCAGAGCATATGGATGCGATGTTCATGATGACAAAATGCTTAGAAAAAGCGGGAGAAGTAGAGAAAGCTGAAAAAATAGTGCAGGATGCTTTTCAAATAAATAGGAACCATGTTGAGTTTCTATCATATTTCAATTCGTTTTTGGCACAAAGCGGAAAGAAACCAAATAAACCAGGGGTTACAATGGCTTATGTATTTGGTTGGATATTGATGTATATTGGCATGTTTTTAAGACGTACTTGGGTGTATATTTTATTTTTTATTCTTGCTATTATTACGCGATTACCTTTCAAATATATCCTTCTTCTTCCGGTTGTTTGGGAAGCGTGGAAGTTTTATAGACTGAAAATCAAAATGTAAGGAGGAGCTTAGGTGTTCGTTTCAAGAAAGAAAAAACAGGTAAAACAATATTTACGAAGCATGTCTACTATATGTATGGGTACTTATTTTCTTATTCATTATTTTACAAAATATGAATTTACATTTATAAGAGACCGTATACTTGGGAAAAAGTTTTTGAAGAAACAATTACAAAGATTTGATTGTAACGAACCAGCACAATTGAAAGAAATGATTGAGTGGTTATTAACAGAAGGATCACGTCAAGAATTTCAAACGATGTACAATCAATTAACCCCTCTTTCAGAAGCACAGCGAAAGCTATTACTTCCAAGACAATCAAACGATGAAAAAATGTACGTTGTGAATTACTCATTGCACATGTTACCTGATGCTGGGATTGCTGCATTTGATTATGCATGGTGTATTTGTTTAAGTCGAATTGGTAAAAGATTAGGTTATTTATCTAAAAAAGAAGCGGAACATTATATGATACAAGCGGCAAAACTTGCTCAAAACTCCTATTCAGATTGGCATGAGTACTTTCTTGCTTTTCATATCGGTAGTCACTTTAATAAATTGGACATAGAGTTCATAAGCAAAGATAAATACAATATTTTTTACACACTAGGTATGTTTAGAGTTAAAGATTCTTATGTGCATACAATTGCATGGAAAAATGACCTCCTTACAGATATGAGGGAAGGATAATGTTTGAGAGGAAAGCCTTACAATTGGACTGTATGATATTAAGATTGATGATAAATACTACTTCACCAGATGAAGAAGTAGTAATATGGTCGTTTGAAAATCTAAATGTAGTTCCATAACAGTGTTTTATGTTAAAGCAATAGAGAAATGAGAAGGTGTTTCAAAGAGTCTTCGGTTAGAGTTGATACTTCTTATTTCGTATAAAAATAGTACGTTATCCTATTTACGAGAACCATAGTAAGGATAACGTACTATTTTTTCTATTATGTAAATACATTCAGATACAATGATTTGATTGTTAAGGAACTACAAGTATATTATCTACAAGATAGGAAAAGAGGGGACTGAGATAATAGAAGGATGAAGCGTTTAATAGAAAGCAGTTCATCTCCATTTACTATTCGATAACTTTTAAATTTTGTTATGGGAAAGAAGGGAATGTTATATTAATCAAAAAAACTTGATTAATAAGTTGCATAAAGACTGAATCAACGTATATACTATAAATATCAAAAAAAATTGATGAAGGGAGAGTGAACTACAGTGGCGCAAAATTTCCAGCTCTATGAGAAAAAATTCAAAGCATTAGCGGATCAAAAGCGTTTAGAAATCATGTATGAACTTTGTCAGCGAGGCCAAACGTGTGTATGTGATTTAACAGAGATTTTTGAAATGACACAATCTAAGTTGTCCTATCATTTAAAGATTTTATTAGATGCAGGTTTGATTGTAAAAGAAAAAAAAGGTACGTGGAGTTATTATGATTTAAATGATGCGGAAGTGAATAATTTATTATCAGAAGAATTGTGCTGTATCTTTAGAAAAACAGGGAAAGGTAGTTGCTGTTAAAATTTTGAGTTATTAATCAAAAAAAATTGATTAATGATATGTAAAGAGGAGGAATAAGGTATGAGATATGTTCACGTCGGTATAAACGTTACGAATTTAGAGAAGTCTATTGAATTTTATGAAAAAGTATTTGGTGTATCACCAGTTAAAGTGAAAACGGATTATGCAAAATTTTTATTAGAGACGCCAGGACTTAATTTTACGCTGAACGTACGAGATGAGGTGAAGGGAAATCAGGTAAATCATTTCGGTTTCCAAGTGGATACAGCTGAAGAAATTACATTACATAAAGAAAGATTAGAAAAAGAAGGTTTCTTTGCGCGTGATGAAATGGATACGACTTGTTGCTATGCAGTTCAAGATAAGTTTTGGATAACGGATCCTGATGGAAATGAGTGGGAATTCTTTTATACGAAAGCACATAGTGATGTTCACAAAATTGAAGAGTCATCATGTTGCACGACTGCAAATGAGGTAGCTAAAAATTCTTGTTGTTAATAGGAGATGGAAAATAAAATGAAACGCTTATCTTTTCTAGACCGATATTTAACACTATGGATTTTTCTAGCGATGGCTGTTGGGATTGGTTTAGGGTTTGTATTCCCTAGTGTAGTAGACGGACTGAATACATTACAAGTTGGAACGACGTCTATTCCACTTGCTGTTGGTTTAATTGTCATGATGTATCCACCATTAGCAAAAGTTCGCTATGAGGAAATGGGCCGAGTATTTAAAGATGTAAAAGTGTTAGTTCTATCTTTAGTACAAAACTGGATTATTGGTCCGGTACTTATGTTTGTGTTAGCAATTATTTTTCTTCCTGATAAACCAGAATATATGGTCGGTCTCATTATGATTGGATTAGCACGTTGCATTGCAATGGTAATTGTTTGGAACGATCTAGCTGATGGTGATAAAGAATATGCGGCAGGTTTAGTTGCTTTTAATTCGGTATTCCAAATGCTCTTTTTCTCAGTTTATGCATACGTGTTTGTAACCGTAATTCCAGAATGGTTAGGAATTGAAGGTGCTATTGTCGATATTACAATGATAGAAGTAGCAAAATCAGTATGTATCTATTTAGGAATTCCTTTTATAGCAGGTATGTTGACACGCTTTGTACTCGTTAAGTTAAAAGGAAGACAGTGGTATGAAAAGGTGTTTATACCGAAGATTAGTCCACTTACACTACTTGCATTGCTATTTACAATTATCGTTATGTTCTCTTTAAAAGGAGAGATGATTGTTAGCGTGCCATTAGATGTAGTAAGAATAGCGATTCCGTTATTAATCTATTTTATTGTAATGTTTTTTGTTTCTTTCTTTATGGGAAGAAAAATTGGTGCAAACTATCCGGTAACAACAACGTTAGCATTTACAGCAGGTAGTAATAACTTTGAATTAGCGATTGCTGTAGCAGTTGGTGTGTTTGGTATTCATTCAGGCGCAGCATTTGCTGCTGTGATCGGTCCTTTAGTTGAAGTCCCTGTCATGATTGCACTTGTAAACGTCGCTTTTTGGTTTAAGCGTAAATATTTTAATGATCAACCAGTATAATTTAAAAACAAAGGCGGAAAACAACATGGAAAATAAAAAGAAAATCTATTTCTTATGTACAGGAAATTCATGCAGAAGCCAAATGGCAGAAGCATGGGGGAAACAATATTTAGGGGATAAGTGGAATGTGTATTCTGCGGGAATCGAAGCACATGGAGTGAATCCAAACGCAATTAAAGCAATGAACGAAGTAAATATCGACATAACAAATCAAACATCAGATATAATTGATGCAAATATTTTAAATCGTGCTGATTTAGTCGTTACGCTTTGTAGTCATGCGGATTCTGTTTGTCCTTCGACACCTCCGCATGTGAAGCGTGTTCACTGGGGATTTGATGATCCAGCAGGAAAAGAATGGTCTGAGTTTCAACGTGTTCGTGATGAAATAGGAGAACGTATAAAGCGATTTTCTGAAACAGGAGAGTAAAATAAAGAGTCAATCTTCTATCGTATAGGAGATTGGCTCTTTTTTATTGATTTAAAGCAACTATTAAAATGAATAGAGAATATTCTGTCATGATGGTAAAGTTAGAATAGAGCAGTTTCAGGGAGGGGCGTAACGTATGATTTTTGAATTGAAAAAGGATGATTATTATAAATGTAACAGTTTACTAAATGAAAAAGGGCAATTAGAAGTAAAGGCTGTAATTGCAGGAGTGAATCCTGGTCGTATATTTGTAGATAGCATCTATTCTCCTAATTCAGGACTTATTTGGTTAGGGAATAACGATGGCTTCTTTTTTATAGGAAGTGCAGTAAATGAAAAGTTTAATAATGAAATGAATCGTTTTATTGATAATGTGATAGAACCTGAGGCGAGAAAGGCTGGATTAAATTGCTTTGAAGCAATTGGTAATCATTCAAAGTGGAATAAAACAATCGAAAAAATATTTCAATATCGTAAATTAAAGAGTTGGAATCAAAGAGTGTATACGCTAAAGGAAGAGGATTATGAGGGGAATCATGAACCTAAAATTGAACAAGGGTATACAGTGCTAAAAATGAGTAAAGCTCTCTATGAAAATCAAGGGAATGTATTGAAGAATATTGAGTTTTTACAATCAAAAATTTTAGAGTTTTGGTCCTCACCTGATGAATTTTTTAACGAGGGAATAGGCTATTGCATAGTTTTTGAAAACATGATTGTAAGTGTTTGTTTTTCGGGGTTCGTCTTTGACAATATACATTGCATAGATATTGAAACGATAGAAGATCACCAAGGGAGAAAATTAGCTCAAACGATAGCTCATAGTTTCGTAAAAGAATGTTTGGAGAATAATATTATTCCATATTGGGACTGCATGGAAATAAATAAGCCTTCTGTGGCCGTTGTAGAAAATGTAGGTTTTACAAATGTTTTTAATTATGTAGGTTATTATTTTCCTTTTGAGTAAATGAAGTGTATGTTAAAAAACTATCATCGAGGGTTTTCACAAGAAAGGAAAATAGTATGAAACAAATAATAAAAAACATATTAATAAACTACTTTAAAGAAATTCATACATTACTAGTGGAAGAAGAACTACATAAGAATAGTTGGCATACAGATTTGCATTATAAAATCATCGTAAATGGAGATCGATATTCCGCACGATTTATAAATAGCGATCGAACAATCAATCCGGCCTTTGGGACGTTATCAAATGAACAATTGAAAGAGCAAGTACGGTTTACGTATTATTTACGAGAGCATGGAATTCCATTTATGCAGATTAAGGAGAATAGGGCGGGGGATTCATTTACATTAGTCACTTGCAATGAGGAACAGTACCGATTTGTATTGTCTACTTGGATGGAAGGGGAACATATTACTCATTGTACAGAAACGATGGCAGAGGTCTTTGGAAAGGAAGCAAGAAAGATACATGATATTTCTAGTACATTTCAAAGTTCGACTTTTCAAAAGAGATCTCATTTAGATGGATATGGTGAATTTATAAAGCTATTAGACAATAAAGGTGGTACATGCAAGGAATTGCGGGGGTATATAGAGCTCGCTAAGTATCATATAGAATGCGCACATACGAGCGATTTAGAGTTTATTGTACAAACCGATTTAAATCCTTTAAATGTCATTTGGGATTCAAATCAATCTGTAAAAGGAATTATAGATTTTGAATCCATTGCATATGTTGATCGTATGGAAGGTTTAGCCTTTTTAATAAAGTGGTATTCCCGGACAGAAGGAATACAGTCACATGTAGTATGTCCGAAAGTTACTAAAGCATTTTTAAAAGGGTATGGAGCTAATAACATTTTAACTTCAAATGAGTATGAAAGACTTTCTTCGTTGCTATGGTTATCCGGTAGTTTAAATTGGAACTTTGTTAAAAAGACGATGAGTCTATTAGGTGACGAGAGAAAAGTAGAGGAACATTTGAGAGTTTATAAAATAAGAGGAGAAAATCTATCTGTATTAGTAAATAGAGAAAGAGCCAACTCACACGAGTAGGCTCTTTCTTTTTATGTACTACGAATCTTCGTAATAGAACGATGTTGCGGCATTCCTTTCATAGAATATAAGTGTGAAAAACGCACATTTCATCATAAAAAAATGATCTTTTTCACGCTTTACAGGTTATCTGATGTATAGTCGTATTTTTTATAAAAAAATGTTTTTAAAAAGTGTTGAAATATTTAGAAAATTAAATTATTATTTTCCATGTAAACTACTAAGTAATCGTTTACATGGATGAAATAAGGGTTTAAACAAAACTGAAGTAAACGATTTCTTGAAAATTTAGAAAGAGTGATGATATGGCTAAGTCTACAATTAAAGATGTTGCATTGGAAGCGAATGTGTCTACAGCTACAGTATCTCGTGTGTTAAACGAAAGTGGATTTGTAAGTGACGACATTAAAGATCGTGTTCATTTAGCTGTGAAAAAATTGAATTATCAACCAAATGCGATTGCTAGAAGTTTAAAGCAAGATAAAACATACACGATTGGTGTTGTGATTCCAGATATTACAAACCATTATTACATGACAATTTCAAAGGCGATTGAAGATATTGTGCAGCAAAAGGGCTATAACCTTATTTTTTGTAGTAGTCATGAAAATCCTAAAAAAGAGGATAAATTGTTGCAGCTACTAGTGGAACAACGGGTAGATGCGATTGTGTTGGCGACTGCTGGCGGTTGTGAAGAAAGAGTAAGGAGTATTCATCAGGCCGGTGTACCGATTGTTTTAGTTGACCGGACTGTTGAGATTGGGGATTCGAAATTAGATTCGGTTATAGAAAGTAATTTTGAAAGTGCTTATACATTAACGAGCTATCTTTTAAAACAGGGTCATAAATCGATTGGTCTTGTGAATGGATTGTTGAACGTTAGTACAGGTAAAGAGCGCTATGAAGGATTTCAGAAAGCTTTAGAAGAGTTTGGGATTCAAGAAGATGAAAACTATACGTTTAATAGCACTTTCACAAGAGAAGGTGGTATGAAAGCGGTTGATTATTTTCTGAATTTTACTGAGAAACCGTCAGCTATTCTATCTTTGAACAATGAAATGGCATTTGGTGTTCTTCTTGAATTAACGAGGAGGGGTTACTCTGTACCAGAGGACATTGTGATCGCTTCTTTTGGTGATGTGGAGGCAGCACAATTATTACGAGCACCTGGTATTATATCAGTCGCTCACAAACCATATGAAATGGGAGAAAGGGTAGGTGATATATTATTGAAACGTTTAAATAATGAAGAAGGTCCCTTTCATGAAATATTTACACCAAAGTTATTAATAGATGCACAAAGTGTAAGTAGTTGAAACGTATTTTCGTTAAGTTAAAAATCGGAAGGGAGATAAAAATGCTAAAAGGAATACCGAAAATAATTAGTCCAGATTTAATGAAAGTTCTTTTAGAAATGGGGCATGGGGATGAGATTGTTTTAGCGGATGGCAATTTCCCTGCTGCCTCTTGCGGGAGGAAGCTCATTCGATGTGAAGGTCATGGGGTTCTTGAAGTACTACAGGCAATTTTACAATTCTTCCCGCTCGATACGTATAGTGATCATTCCGTTTCATTAATGAAGGTTGTAAAAGGGGACTCTACCAAGCCCGTCATTTGGGAAACGTATGATGCGGCGATCAAACAATACGATACACATTTTGATAGTTTTGAGATGATTGATCGCTTTGCGTTTTATGAGAGGGCAAAGAAGGCGTATGCGATTGTTGCAACGAGTGAAAGTGCTCTCTATGCCAATATGATTTTAAAAAAGGGCGTTGTCACCGATTAACGCCGTAGTTACTATTTGGTGGATTAAAAAATTGATAAGGTTGTAGGTGATAGGATGAGTGAATTGCTACTGAAAATGGATGGAATTGGTAAAGTGTTCCCTGGAGTGCAAGCGCTTTCTAATGTGCAGTTTGAATTGAAAAAAGGCGAAGTTCACGCACTTTTGGGAGAGAATGGAGCCGGAAAATCTACATTAATGAAAATTTTAACAGGGATTTATCAAAGGGATACTGGAACAATTGCATACGAAGGAAGAGAAATCGAGGTTCCCGATACAAAAGCAGCACAAAGACTTGGAATCAGTATAATCCATCAGGAACTTAATTTAGCTCCGCATTTAACAGTTGCCCAAAATATTTTTATAGGAAGAGAACCTAAAGGGCTATTTAATCTTTTTTTGGATGAAAAAGAACTAAATAACAGAGCAAAAAAACTATTTGAAAGGTTAAACATTCATCTAGATCCTAAAGAATTGGTAGGTGATTTGACAGTTGCGAAACAACAAATGGTTGAGATTTCCAAAGCTCTTTCCTTTGATTCGAAAATATTAATTATGGATGAGCCAACCGCAGCTTTAACGGATACGGAAATTGATGCATTGTTTGTTATGATTCGAAAATTACGACAAGATGGTGTGGGAATTGTATATATCTCTCACCGCATGGAGGAGCTTAAGAAAATTACGGACCGTGTATCGATTATGCGAGATGGTACATACGTAGGAACGATGAACACGAAGGATGCAACGATTGAACAAATTATCTCGATGATGGTTGGAAGGAAAATTGATAACAATCAAAAACCAGAAATGAAAGAGAGAACGAGAGAAAAAGTGTTTGAAGTAAAAAATTTAAAGAGAGGGAAAACGATAAAGGATGTAAGCTTTGAACTGTATAAAGGGGAAATCGTTGGCTTTGCTGGATTGATGGGAGCTGGAAGAACAGAAGTAGCCCGTGCTATATTCGGGGCAGATCCACTTGATTCAGGGGAGATTTTTATTAAAGGAAAAAGACAGAATATTAAAAATCCTTCTGATGCAGTGCAACATGGAATTGGATATTTATCTGAGGATCGAAAGCAGTTTGGACTTCTAGTTGGGATGGATGTCAAAACAAATATTGCAATGGCATCGATGAAAGATTATGTGAAACCTTTTGGCTGGATGCATGTATCTAAAGTGGATCAACAATCTGAGGAATTAATTAAGAGGTTAAAAATAAAAACACCATCAGGTAATCAATTAGTGAAAAATCTTTCAGGAGGGAATCAGCAAAAAGTTGTTATAGGCAAGTGGTTGACTAGAGATTCAGACATTTTAATCTTTGATGAGCCTACTCGTGGTATTGATATTGGGGCAAAAGATGAAATTTATAAGTTACTACACGATTTAGCACAGCAAGGAAAATCTATTATTATGATTTCCTCAGAACTTCCTGAAATTTTAAGAATCAGCCACCGCGTAATTGTTATGTGTGAAGGCAAAATAACAGGAGAATTGAAAAATGATGAAAAAGCATCACAAGAAGCGATTATGACGCTTGCAACAAAACGAATTATGTAATGAATAGTAACGGATGATAAAGGAGTGAACAGGAATGGAAATGCCAAAAGCAGTAGAGTTTCCGGTTGAAGGGAAGATGAGGAAAGGGATGAATTCAAACGCCCTTCAGCAGCTTCTAGCATTTGCAAGTTTAATCGTACTTGTTTTTATTTTTTCAATTGCTTCAGCTAATTTTCTACAATTTGATAACATTATAGGAATCTTTTTATCGACAGCTGTTACAGGCATACTTGCTTTAGGAGCAACGATGATTATCGTTACAAGTGGAATTGATTTATCGTGTGGAACCGTACTGACGTTGTCTTCGGTTATGACAGGTGTTTTTGCTGTCAACTTAGGTTTACCGGTTTGGGTAGCTGTTATAGGAGGCATTTTAATAGGCGCCGTAGTAGGTTTGATTTCGGGAGCTGCGATTGCAAAATTGAAGATTCCGCCATTTATTGCAACGTTAGCTATGATGATGATCGCGAAAGGATTGGCACTTGTTATTTCGAAAGCCACTCCAATCTATTTCACTTCTATACCAAGTTTTAACAAAATTGCGATGGGTTCTATTATTCCTGGGTTTGCTATTCCAAATGCTGTTTTCATCTTTTTTGGAATGGCTATTTTCGCAAGCTTAATTTTAAATAAAACGATTATCGGAAGGTATACATTTGCACTAGGAAGCAATGAAGAAGCGACCAGGCTTTCTGGAGTGAATGTTGATAAGTGGAAAATCATTATCTACATGCTTGCAGGTGTTTTTACTGGTGTTGCAGGGATTATCATGGCATCTCGTCTAAATTCTGCCCAGCCAGCTTTAGGTGCAGGATATGAATTAGAAGCAATCGCAGCAGTCGTTATCGGAGGAACTTCTTTAAGTGGTGGTAAAGGAACAATTCTTGGTACTGTTATCGGTGCATTGATTATGAGTGTGTTAACAAATGGTCTTCAAATCCTTTCCGTACCGCAAGAGTGGCAAACAGTAGTTGTTGGAGCGGTTATCTTATTGGCAGTTTACGCAGATGTGTTACGAAACAAAAAAGCAAAGAATTAACTGCGATACTGTTTTTAAAATAAAACAATATATAGGGGGAGTTTTGGATGAAGAAAGCAAAAAAGGGCATCGTTTTATCATCAATTCTTGCAATTTCAATGTTTATGGGAGCGTGTTCTTCAAACAATGCAAGCACGGGAAGTAAGGATAGTGATGCTCCTGCAAAAGATGACGGGAAACGTTATGTGGCTATCATTTCAAAAGGGTTCCAGCATCAGTTCTGGCAGGCTGTTAAAAAAGGAGCTGAGCAAGCAGCAGATGAATATAAGGTGAATATTACATTTGTAGGTCCTGAAACGGAAGCGCAGGTTGATAAGCAAGTTGAAATGCTCCGTAGCACACTTGATAAAAAACCAGATGCGATTGGTTTTGCGGCATTAGATTCTAAGGCTGCTCTTCCATTATTAGAACAAGCAAAAAACAAAAAAATTCCGGTTGTTGCGTTTGACTCAGGTGTTGAGGGAGATATACCTGTGGCAACAGCAGCAACAGATAATAAAGCGGCGGCAGCTCTTGCAGCTGAGAAAATGGCTGGATTAATTGGTGAAAAAGGAGAAGTAGCAGTAGTTGCTCACGACCAGACAAGTAAAACAGGTGTTGAACGACGAGATGGCTTTGTAAATACAATCAAATCAAAGTATCCGAACATTAAACTTGTCGATATTCAATATGGTAGCGGCGATCAATTAAAATCGACTGACGCTGCTAAGGCAATTATGCAAGCGCACCCAAATGTAAAAGGTATTTTCGGTACAAATGAAGGTTCTGCGATAGGGGTAGTAAATGCTGTTAAAGAATTGAACAAAAAGAGTGTAGTAGTAGTTGGCTTTGACTCTGGAAAACTACAAATTGATGCGATTAAGAGCGGAGTAATGGCAGGTGCGATTACGCAAAATCCAATTGGAATCGGTTATGAAACTGTGAAAGCAGCTGTTGAGAACCTAGATGGGAAACAAGTATCCAAAACAATTGACACTGGTTTCTATTGGTACGATAAAAAGAACATTGATGATCCAAAGATTAAGGAAGTTCTATATCAATAAAATCTAAAACGAAACTAGCGGTGCAAATAAGAGAGAAACTGAGGTGCATACTATTGCTGAGTGTAATAAATGATTTGAAATTATATGCAAATAAGATTGTCCAAACGGGTCTTGTAGTAGGAGCAGGTGGAAATTTAAGTATGAGAGACGGAAATATGATGTATATCTCTCCTAGCGGTTTTGATTTGCAAGAGATAGAAGACCACGAGTGGGTACGTGTCAATATTGAAACGGGTGAGATATTGGATGATTTAAAACCATCTTCTGAAATATTAATGCATCTGGAATGTTTTCGTAAACGTCCTGATATAACAGCTGTTTTACATGCTCATCCAAGTTATTCGGTAGGTGTATCATGTACTGGTCATACCATTCCGAGTCTATTCCCAGATTTTCCAGCAATGATCAAAAGCGTATCTTATCTTGAATATATGATTCCGACTACAGAAGTATTGGCTAACGCTGTATCAAATGTGATTGAAGAAAATGATGTAGTCGTAATGAGGAATCACGGGGTACTTACGGTTGGTAAAACAATGAAAGAAGCATATTTTCTAATGCAAATTCTAGAAGAAGCGGCCAAAGTATATACGATTGCATCGACGGTGGGCGTGCCAAGAATTTTGACAGAGGAAGAATGTCACGAATTAAGAAATCTATCTTCTGAGAAATATAGATTACAACTATTAAAAGATGCGGAGTAATTGAAGTGTTTCCGAGGGGTGTGAAGGAATGGAAAAAGTTTGGGCTTTTGATTTAGGTGCATCTAATGGGCGTTTAATGGTAAGTGGATTTGATGGGAAACGCCTTTATCTTGAAGAAGTTCACCGGTTCTCCAATCGCCCTATTTACGCAACTGGTCATTACTATTGGGATATTTTAAGGATCTTCCAAGAAATGAAGAATGGAATAGGGAAAAGTATTCAAAACGGTCATAAGTCGATCGAAAGTTTATCTATCGATACGTGGGGCGTTGATTTCGGACTTCTTTCTGCAACAGGAGAATTGCTTAGCAATCCTTATTCTTATAGAGATCCGCATACAAATGATAGTTTAAAAGAAATCACGGAAGTCATTCCGAGGGATGTTTTGTTCTCTCGAACAGGAGTCACGCCAGCAACAATTAATACGATCTGCCAGCTTTATACGATAAAAAAGAATAACCCAGATTTGATAGAAAAGGCAAAAACTCTATTATTAACACCAAACTTATTGAGTTATTTATTTTCCGGCGAAAAGGCGAATGAATATACGATTAGTACAACGACATCATTATTTCACATTCATGAGCATAATTGGGATACCGCCCTTATGACTAAGTTAAAGCTACCTAAAGAAATCATGGGAAATATTGTGATGCCAGGAACAACTCTCGGTCCGACACTTTCTTCTATTCATAATGAATTTGGCATGAAGCCTGTTAAAGTTATTGCTGGTGCAGGACATGATACAGCCTGTGCTCTTGCCGCATTGCCTATAAAGTCAGAATATTCCGCTTTTATGAGTTGTGGTACATGGATCTTAATGGGAGTTCAAGTGAAGGATCCAGTCATTAATGAACAGGCTTTGGAATGGGGCTTTACAAATGAAGGAACGGCAGATGGCGAGTTTCGGCTACTTAAAAATATTATGGGGTTATGGCTCATGCAAGAATGTAGGGGGACTTGGGCAAAAGAAGGCAAGCTTTTTACTTACGAAGAAGAAGAAACGTTGATTCGAAATACAAAGCCATTTGCACATTCCATAGATCCAGATGATCCTTCTTTCTTCAATCCGGAAAATATGCTAAAACAAATCCGAGATTTCTGTATAAAGAGTGGTCAACAGCCCCCTGAAACGGAAGGGAGTTTCCTCCGCTGTATTTTGGAGAGTCTTTCATTCAAGTACAGATGGGTGTTAGAGAAGCTGGAAGTGTTAACTGGTAAGTCAATAGAAGTCATCCACATGGGCGGCGGTGGCATTCAGAATGATCTTTTTTGTCAATTTACCGCAAATGCGACTAACCGCCCTGTTGTAGCGGGGCCAGTTGAAGCGAGTGCGATTGGAAATTCATTATCGCAATGGATCGCGCTAGGAAAAATAAAGGATTTAAAGGAAGGTAGAGAGATTGTTGAAAACTCGTTTCCTGTTAAACATTATCAACCTCAAAATCAATTAGAATGGCAGGAAGCATACGGCCGTTTTCTTGAAATAATCGATAACAATGTAGTAAGAAGGGAGCTTTAAAATGAAAACAGTTCATAATAGATTTTACAATAAATTACCAAAAATCGGAATTAGACCAACGATTGATGGCAGAAGAAATGGTGTACGTGAATCTCTTGAAGATATGACGATGAATCTTGCAAAATCGGTAGCAAATTTATTAACTGAAAATTTACGTCATTACAATGGCGAGGCAGTAGAATGTGTCATCGCTGATACATGTATTGGCGGTGTGGCGGAAGCGGCCAAAGCGGCTGAAAAATTTGCGGTAGAGGGAGTTGGTGTTTCTATTACTGTTACACCATGCTGGTGCTATGGTTCTGAAACGATGGATATGAATCCAGACATTCCAAAAGCAGTATGGGGGTTTAATGGAACAGAACGTCCAGGGGCAGTGTATCTTGCAGCTGTCTTAGCTGCCCACAATCAAAAGGGTATTCCGGCTTTCGGTATATACGGGAAAGATGTGCAAGATTTAAGTGATACATCTATTCCTGAAGATGTGCAGGGAAAATTACTTCAATTTGCAAAGTCTGGTCTTGTCGTTGCTACTTTAAAAGGAAAATCGTATCTTTCGATGGGATCTGTATCTATGGGGATTGCCGGTAGTACCGTTAACCCCGAGTTTTTCCAAGATTATTTAGGAATGAGAAATGAATATATTGATATGACCGAATTTGTCAGAAGAATAGATGAGGAGATTTATGATAAGGAAGAATATGAAAGAGCTTTAAACTGGGTGAAGGAGTATTGCCCAGAAGGTCCAGATAATAATGCGGAAGAGATGCAACGATCAAGGGAGCAAAAGAATAAAGACTGGGAAACGAGCGTGAAAATGACATTAATTGCAAGAGATCTTATGGTTGGAAATCCGAAACTAGAGGAACTTGGTTATGGTGAAGAAGCGCTAGGGCATAACGCGATTTCTGCAGGTTTTCAAGGCCAGCGTCAATGGACGGATCATTTCCCGAATGGAGATTTTATGGAGACGATTTTAAATTCTTCCTTTGATTGGAACGGAATTCGCCCGCCATACATTATGGCTACTGAAAATGATAGTTTAAATGGGGTTACGATGTTATTTGGCCATTTGTTAACAAATACGGCTCAAGTTTTTGCAGATGTAAGAACGTATTGGAGCCCGGAGGCGGTAGAACGCGTGACAGGACATAAACCGGAAGGATTGGCGGCAAATGGATTTATTCATATGATTAATTCCGGTTCCGCTGCGCTTGATGGTACAGGACAACAAACGAAAGATGGAAAGCCTGCTATAAAACCATTTTGGGAAATTACGGAGGAAGAAGCGCAAAAATGTTTGGCAGCTACTTCCTGGCGACCAGCTTCAACAGGATATTTCCGCGGGGGCGGGTTCTCGAGCGATTTCTTAACGAAAGGAAATATGCCTGTAACAGCAGCTCGTCTCAACCTCGTGAAAGGATTAGGACCTGTTTTACAAATTGCAGAAGGTTACACAGTTGAAATACCAGAAGAGGTTCACGACGTATTGGATGGGAGAACAGATCCAACTTGGCCAACAACTTGGTTTGTACCAAATTTAACAGGAGAAGGTGCCTTTAAGGACGTTTACACCGTGATGAATAATTGGGGTGCCAACCATTGTGTAATTAGCTATGGACACATTGGCGCTGATTTAATTACTCTTGCTTCCATGCTCCGAATTCCTGTAAATATGCATAACGTCAAAGAAGAGAACATCTTCAGACCGAGTGCATGGGGCATGTTCGGAACGAAAGACCCAGAAGCAGCAGATTACCGCGCCTGCCAAAACTTTGGCCCATTATACCATTAATGATAAGATCCCCTGATTACATATCGGGGGATTACTATAGGGCATTGGAATACAAGTGTAATAGGAAACTCTTAAACATACGGATACACACTATTTTCGTATCCGAAATAATAGAACAATAAAAAATAACGGGGGTAAGAATATGGTTAATAGTTTATGGAACGAAACGAAGGCAACACAATTATCGCAAGGAGTAGACGAATTAGTGTATCGATCGAATTTAATTGGAACTGACCGTGCAGTATGTAATTGGGGCGGCGGAAACACATCGGTAAAGACATTTGAAAAAGATTTTCGTGGTCGTGATATAGAGGTCATGTGGGTGAAAGGAAGCGGATCTGATTTAGCGACTATGAAAGCGCAAAACTTTACTGGTTTAAGAATGGAAGATATTCGTTTATTAATGGAGCGCGAAGAAATGCCAGACGAAGAAATGGTAGAGTACTTAGCGCATTGTATGATTGACAGCAAGCATCCGCGTGCGTCCATCGAAACTTTATTGCATGCTTTCTTACCTTTTAAACATGTGGATCATACACATCCAGATGCCATTATTAGTCTTTGCTGCGCACATAATGGAAGACAAATTGCGGAGGAGATTTACGGTAATCGATTCGTTTGGGTTCCGTACGTGCGCCCTGGGTTTACGTTATCTAAAATGATTGCAGAAGGCGTGAAAAATAATCCAAATGCTGAACTCGTGTTAATGGAAAAACACGGCTTAGTCGTTTGGGGAGATACGGCGAAGGAAAGTTATGAAAAAACGATTGCGGTTATTAATGAGGCAGAACAATATATCAATGAGCGAGTGAATGAAAGTACTGTATTCGGAGGGCAAAAATACGAAGCACTTTCAGTAGAAGAGCGTAGAAGTATTCTTGCAAAAGTAATGCCGATTATTCGCGGGGCAGTTAGCGATGAAAAGAAAATGCTCTTAACTTATGACGATACAGATGAAGTACTTCAATTTGTAAACAGCTACAATGCACGAGAGCTTTCGCAAGTTGGGGCAGCTTGTCCTGATCATTTAGTTCATACGAAGCGCAGTCCCCTTTATATCAATTGGGATCCGCAAACGAAAGACGTGGACGGATTAATAGAGAAAGTGAAAACTGGTGTGGAAAGCTTTAAAGAAGAGTATAAAGCTTACTTTGAACGTAACAAATACGAAGGAGACAACATGTTCGAATCTGCACCTCGCGTTATTTTAATTCCGGGTATCGGTATGGTGAATACCGGTAAAAATGTGGCAATGTCAAAAGTAAGTGGTGCGCTGTATCATAGGGCGATTTCGGTAATGAAAGGTGCTACAACGCTCGGACGTTTCGTTTCTTTAAATGAAAATGAATCTTACAATGTGGAGTACTGGCCGCTAGAGCTGTATAAATTATCGTTAGCACCGGCTGAAGCGGAATTTTCTCGCAAAGTTGCGTTTATTACAGGCGGTGCTGGCGGAATTGGAAGTGAAACGGGACGCTGCCTCGTTTCAGAAGGTGCGCATGTCGTGCTTGCTGACTTGAATTTTGAAGGGGCAGAAAAAGTTGCGGCTGAAATTAACGAGAAGTACGGCGAAGGTCGTGCTACTGTTGTGAAAATGGATGTAACAAAAGAAGAAGAAGTAAAGGCGGCATTTGAAAAGGCAGCTCTTACTTATGGAGGCATTGATTGTATCGTGAATAATGCAGGACTTGCGACGTCTAGTCCATTTGATGAAACGACACTTCAAGAATGGAATTTAAATATGAACGTACTTGGAACAGGCTACTTTTTAGTGGCGCGTGAAGCGTTCAAGCAAATGAAACAGCAAGGAATTGGCGGGAATATGGTATTTGTCGGCTCGAAAAATTCTGTGTATGCCGGGAAAAATGCTTCGGCATACAGTTCTGTAAAAGCACTCGAAACGCATTTAGCGAGATGTATTGCAGCTGAAGGCGGTGAGTATGGCATACGTGTAAATTCAGTTCTTCCCGATGCGGTGTTGCAAGGGTCAGCTATTTGGGGTTCAAAGTGGCGCGAAGAACGTGCCGCAGCATATGGTATCGAACCTGATCAATTAGAGGAACATTACCGTAAACGTACAACATTATTAGTTAATATTTATTCGAGAGACATTGCTGAATCAATTGCTTTCTTTGCCTCCTCAAAGGCAGATAAAACAACGGGATGTATGATTACAGTGGATGGTGGTGTAACAGCAGCATTTACTAGATAATCATGTCGCGTATATAACAAGAAGTATAATGGGCAAATGTTTTTTGCCTATTATACTTTCATATAAAAGAATAGCGAATTTCATGGGGAGAATAGAATAAGTCAATGTGCAGAAGGGGACATTTTACATTCGCTTTTCAAAAGGGGATGGAAATTTGAAACTTAAAAACGTATTAACAGGAGGATTGCTTTTTGGTACTCTATTATTCTCTTTAGGAAGCACAGGAGAGTTTAATAAAGTCGAGGCAACATCACCTATTACAATTGAAACTCCAAAACCAGAGGAAAAGAAATTAACACTTTGGTACAATGAGCCGGCAAAAGATTGGGAAAAACAAGCATTGCCAATTGGTAATGGTTATATGGGCGGAATGGTCTTTGGCGGCGTCCAGCAAGAGCGTATTCAGTTTAATGAAAAAACGCTTTGGACTGGCGGACCAAACAGTACGAGTGAGTATACGTACGGAAATCGTGATGGAGCAGCGAGTCACTTAGGTAGTATTAGAGAAAAGTTAGCAAAAGGTGATAAGTCAGGAGCAGAAAGGGAGTCTTCACAATTTCTGACAGGTCTTCAAAAAGGTTTTGGTTCCTATCAAAATTTTGGAGATATATACTTAGATTTTAATATGCCAGATGCGTCTGCATTTTCTAATTATCGCCGAGAATTAAATTTAAATGAGGGAATTGCTACGGTTTCCTATAACTATAAAGATGTTCAATACAATAGAGAATATTTCACAAGTTATCCTGATCGCGTTATGGTCATGCGTTTAACAGCTAGTGAAGCGAAAAAGATTTCATTAGATGTTAGACCAACGAGCGCACAGGGAGGGCAAGTAACGTCTGTAGATAATAAAATCACGATGAAAGGGCAAATAACGAATAATGGAATGAAATATGAATCGGAATTTAAAGTACTGAATGAAGGCGGTACATTAACAGCAGAGAATGGGAAAATTAAAGTAGCAAATGCAGATCGTTTAACAATTATTATGACTGCAGCTACTGATTATGAAAATAAGTACCCGAGTTATAAGGGGGAAGATCCACATCAAAAGGTTGAAAAAATTATGTCCGCTATTTCTAACAAGAGTTATGAGGTTTTAAAATATACACATATAAAAGACTATTACTCTTTATTTAATCGTGTTTCTTTAAATTTAGGAGGAGAAAAACCATCCGTTCCAACAAATGAATTACTAGCATCTTACAGTAAAGAAAACAGTAAGTATTTAGAAGAACTATTCTTCCAATATGGAAGGTATTTGCTCATTTCTTCTTCAAGACCAGGAACGCTTCCTGCAAATTTACAAGGGGTATGGAATAATTCGAACACACCACCGTGGGAAAGTGATTATCATTTTAATATTAATCTCCAAATGAATTATTGGCCTGCAGAAGTGACAAATCTGTCTGAAACAGCTGAGCCATTAATGGATTATGTTGATTCATTGAGAGAACCGGGAAGGGTTTCAGCAGAAAAACATTTTGGTGTTACAGGCGGCGGATGGATCGTTAACACGATGAATAATCCATTTGGATTTACTGCGCCTGGATGGGGATTAGGCTGGGGATGGGCACCTAGTGCGAATGCCTTTATTGGTCAAAACCTTTGGGAGCATTACAAATTTACGGATGATAAACAATACTTACAAGAAAAGATTTATCCGATACTGAAAGAAGCGGCAGAGTTTCATAGTAAGTTTTTAGTAGAAGATCAAAATAAGAAGTTAGTTGTTTCTCCGTGCTGGTCTCCAGAGCTTGGTGGAATTTCTAATGGATGTGCCTTTGACCAACAGTTAGTATATGAATTGTTCTCTAATGTAATTGAAGCGAGTGAAGTTTTACAGGTTGATAATGTATTTCGGGATGAGTTAAAGGCGAAAAGGGATAAATTATTCCCGCCAATTCAAATTGGTAGATATGGTCAGGTGCAAGAGTGGAAGGACGATATAGATGATCCTGGTGAAACGCATAGGCATATATCCCAGTTAGTTGCGCTATATCCAGGAAGTATGATTAATCACAATACACCAGAATGGCTAGAGGCAGCTAAAGTTACTTTAAACCATCGTGGTGACGAGGGAACAGGCTGGAGTAAAGCGAATAAAATTAACCTATGGGCACGTTTGTTAGATGGTGACCATGCGTATAAAATCCTGCAAGGTCAACTGACAGGAAGTACGCTCAGCAACTTATTTGATACGCATCCACCGTTTCAAATTGATGGGAATTTTGGCGCAACATCAGGAATTGCTGAAATGTTAATTCAAAGCCATACCGACTCCATTCAACTATTGCCTGCACTTCCGAAAGCTTGGAAGGACGGTTCTTATAAAGGATTAAGAGCACGCGGTGCTTTTACAATTAATGCAGACTGGAAAAACGGTGTTCCTACAGTCATTCAGGTGACTTCGGATCATGGAAATGATGTAAAGTTAAAAAGTCCGATGTTTAATACACCATTTACTGTGACAAGAGTTGGAACAAATACACCGGTACAATATACGAAGGATGGCGATACGATTTCATTTAAAACGGAACAAGGTAAATCTTATAAAATTGAATCTATGCTTAGTTTCGATTTAGAATCTGCGAACAGTGTAACGGCAGGAAATACAGTGAAGGTAAAAGCCCATGTATCAAACTTCGGTACATTGAAATCTTCTTCAGGTGAAGTGGTTATAAAGGGGCCTGAGAGCTGGAATGTAAAACCGATTACAGTAGCTTTTGAGGGTATTGAACCAGGAGGATCTAAAACAATCGAGGCGGATTTACCTGTTCCTATCGATATAGTTGCTAACAAGTACGCCATTGAAGCGGAAGTGAATACAGATAGTGGAACAGTTCGTAAATCGAATCAAATAGAAGTAACTCCAGCAGTAAAGCTCATTTCGGCAAAGGTAGAACCAAATCCAATTGTTGTTGAAGGTGGCTCTACTACATTAAAAGTAAAAGTTCAAAATGAGATAAAGGAAAAAGTGACACCTGGAAAAATTGAATTGCAATTACCAGAAGGATGGAATGCACAACCATCTACAACAGACTTTCAATTACCGGCAGGAGGAGAAGAAACCTATTCGTTTGTTATCACTCCGCCAACTCAGTTTAAAGGAATGAAAGAAGTTGGTGTCTCTGTAAAATTGGGGAATGCGGTGGTAACTTCAACGAAAGTGCAAGTCGCTTCTGGTGGTATGTATCTGAGTGATATCTCGTGGGTAAAAGCAACTGCTGGATGGGCAACCGTTCAAAAAGATAAAAGTACTGACGGAAACCCAATTTCATTACTTGGAACGACAGGACCGATTACGTATAAAAAAGGAATCGGAACGCATTCGAAGTCAGAAATTACCTATGATATATCAAATGCAACTTACAAACGATTTAATTCATATGTAGGAATTGATCAAGAGCCTGGTGGTAAAGGCGGTTCGGTCGTGTTTAAAGTACTGCTTGATGGAGTAGAAGCATTTAATAGCGGTACAATGTACTATAATACGCCAGCAAAATTTGTTGATGTTGATCTTACTGGCAAGAAAGAATTAAAATTAGTCGTTGATGATGCAGGTAACGGTAATGGAAATGATCATGCGGACTGGGCGGATGCTTGGTTGAGTTTTAAATAAGGATGATGTAATAATAGTTACTCTTTTTCGTCATACCGATTATATGTTCCCAACTATACCCTCACATGTTTATTTGGGATTTGATAATCTGGTAGGAAAAAGAGTAGTCTGAGCTTCAATGTATGAAACAATTTTTATACATAGACTACATTGATTTACAAAAAACACTAAATTAAATAGAGAATATTCTGACGTAATGATAAAGTTAGAATAGATTGGTTTAGGAAAGGTGGTTTAACTTATGATTTCTGAATTAAGCAAGAATGATTTTTATAAATGTAGTAGTTTAATAAATGAACAAGGTCAGTTAGAAGTCAAAGCTGTAATTACGGGAGTGAATCCTGGTCGAATATTTGTAGATAACGAGACTTCTCCTAATTCGGGACTCATTTGGTTAGGTAATAATGATGGCTTCTTCTTTATTGGAGATGCTGAAAATGAAGAGTTTAATAAAGAAATGAATCGTTTTATTAATCATGTAATAGTACCTGAGGCGAGGAAAGCAGGACTAGATTGCTTTGAAGGAATCGGGAATCATTCGAAGTGGAATAAAACAATCGAAAGAATATTTCAGCACCGTAACTTAAAGAGTTGGAATCAAAGAGTGTATATGCTAAGAAAAGAGGATTATGAAAATCATCATGAGCCTAAATTTGAACAGGGATATACTGTGCTAAAAATGAGTAAAGCTCTCTATGAAAATAATAATAACACATTTAAGAACATTGATTTTTTACAATCAAAAATTTTAGAGTTTTGGTCTTCACCAGATTGTTTTTTCAATGAAGGAATCGGTTATTGCATTGTGTATGGTGATCTAATTGTGAGTGTTTGTTTTTCAGGATTTGTATTTGAAAATATACACTGTATAGATATTGAAACAATAGAAGAGCACCAGGGGAGAAAATTAGCTCAAACGATAGCTCATAGTTTTGTGAAAGATTGTTTGGAGAATGACATTACTCCATATTGGGACTGTATGGAATTGAACAAGTCTTCTATCGCAGTTGTGGAAAATGTAGGGTTTACAAATGTGTTTAATTACGTAGGATATTATTTTCCTTTTGAGTAAATTAAGTGTATTTTACAAACCTATCATCGAGGATTTTTACATGTAAGGAGAATAGGATGAAACACATAATAAAAGACGTATTAATAAATTATTTTAAAGAAATTCATACATTAGCAGTGGAAGAAGAATTACATAAGAACAGTTGGCATACAGATTTACACTATAAAATCATCGTAAATGGAAAGCGATATTCCGCAAGATTTATAAATAGCAAGCGAACAATCAACCCAGCTTTTGGAGCGTTATCAAACGAACAACTGATAGAGCAAGTATGGTTTACGTATTATGTACGCGAACATGGAATTCCTTTTATGCAGATAAATAAGAATAGGGCAGGAGAGCCATTTACACTTGTCGCTTGGAATGAGGAACAATACAGATTTGTCTTGTCTAATTGGATTGAGGGAGAACATATTACACATTGTACAGAAGCTATCGCAAAAGCCTTTGGAAAGGAATCAAGAAAGATTCATGACATATCTTGCGCATTTCAAAGCTCGATTTTTCAAAAGAAATCACATTTGGATGGGTATGCCCAGTTTATTCATATGTTAGAAAGTAAGGCAAGCGCATGCAAAGAATTACGGGAGTATATAAAGCTAGCTACATATCATATAGAGTGTGCATATACGAGTGAATTAAAGTTTATCGTACAGACAGATTTAAATCCTTTGAATGTTTTATGGGACTCAAGTGAGCAGGTAAAAGGAATTGTAGATGTTGAATCGATTGGATATGTTGATCGTATTGAAGGACTAGCCTTTTTACTAAAGTGGTATTCTCGAACAGAAGGAATACATTCTCATGAAGTATGTTCAAGTGTTGCTAGTGCATTTTTAGAAGGGTATAAGGCTCATAATATTGTAACATCAAATGATTACAAAAGACTTTCTTCGTTACTATGGCTATCCGGTAGTTTGAATTGGAATTTTGTGAAGAAAGCGCTAAGTGTATTAAGTGATGAGAGGGAATTAGAAGAACATTTGGAAGTTTATAGAGTGAGGGGAGAAAGGTTGTCTTCATTAATAAGTAGAGAAGAAAGAGCCAACTCGTTTGAGTAGGCTCTTTAACGATAAGTAGGTTGAATATAACCTAATTTTATCCCTTTAGTGACAGCTTCTAAAGAAGATGAAACATTTAATTTATCAAATACGTGCTGAATATGATTGGAAATTGTACGTTCGCTAGCGTATAACATAGAAGCAATTTCTTTGCGCTTATAGCCATCACACAGTAATTGTAAAATTTGTTTTTCACTATGAGTCAATTCTTCAATTGTTTCTATAGGGGGTGGAAAATGAGATGCGCCTTTATTAATATCGTGTAGTACTTTCACCAATACTTCAGGTAAAATATTTTTATTAATAAAACCACTTACACCTAGTTTTTGAGCTTCATACTGGTAAACAGGTAAATCATAACCGGTTAATATAACAATTTTTGTATCACATTTACTATCCAATATTATTTTTGCTATTTCTAAACCATCTTCACTACTTATATTGCTTAAATTAATATCTAATAAAATAATATCTGGTTTAAACTGGTTGATAGTTGTAACGACATTTTCAACATTTTGTAATGAACGGAATTCATCTATTTCAGGATAATCTTCTAAGGCTATTTCCAAGCTTTTAGCAAACAAAGCATGATCATCTATTAATAAAATGTTTATAGGAATCGTCTCCTTTCATAGGAATGATAATAGTAATGCATAAACCAGAAGGGTTACTATTTGAAATGGTCATTTTACCATTTAATAAAAATAGCTGTTCTTTAATCGAATTCAATCCTTTATGACCATTCAAAATATCTGCTTCGGTAGTTGTTAAACCTTTGCCATTATCTTTCACAACAAGTTTTATTTCCCCATCTTCTTGTACTAAATGTAAATGTAACTTTGAACAATTTGAATGTTTGAATGCATTTGTTACTAGTTCTTTTAATATTCGATATACGACAAGGTGATAAGGTTCTACTAAAAACAAGTCGTCGTTACACGTAAAGGATATATTAACATGTTTCGTTTCATATTTTTTTTGTATCATTTTAAGTAAATTACGATAATTTTCTTTTAATGTAAGTGTTTTTAATAGAGTTGGATGATACTCTTGCATTTCAATGCGTATTGTATGACTTAAGTTATCCAGTGTCGCTACGATCATATTATGAATTTGTTTTTTGTTAGATTTGTTCATCATATTTTTAACAGCTAATATGTCTTGTAGTATTTCATCATGTAAATAATTAGAAAAATCACTTTTTAATTGTTCTTCTTTTACGATTTGTACTAAGCTATGAACATACGAACTGTCTGGCAAATTTTTTAATTTTTTTGTATTCAAATTGGAGATAGTGTTTTTTGTGTCTTGAAATAATAATGTGAAATAAAGCTGAACGAACCAAATAATTGTATGTATAAAAATGAAATAAGTAATCATATTAAATTGAAATAGTACTCCAAGTGAACTCATAAAAATAAAAATGCATACAAACATAAAAGCAATTGCACTTTTTTTTAAGTGGAAATATTGTTTCATAGATATATGATTTTTAAAAGCTATTGCATGAATACTAAATAGGGGGAACAGAATTATTGTGTACCATCCTAAATTATTTACATATTCGGGACTCTTCCCAAATAACGTAACATATACGATAAAGGGGAAGATAAGAATTGCAGTAGATGTAAGTAAATGCTTTTTTTCACTTTTAAAAACAAATTTAATTCGTTTGTTATGTTTCAGGAATAGAAAAATAATCCCACTAACACTGATAAGCCATTGAAATGAAAATAGAACAGAAAATATTCTATCGTTTATTAAATATGCACCTAATGTAAGTAAACATGTAACTCGTAAAATCCAATCTTTTTCTTTTTTATAACTATAAATAGAATCTTGGAAAAAGAATAGGAGTATAAATTGCACGATTTTATATAGAATGAATACACTTAGTAGTGTACTGAATGCACGAAAAATTGGTTCATCGTTCAGTGTAAGTAAAAACTGCCAAGAAGTAAAAAGTAGTAAACTAGAAAACTGTGATAATAGAGTATTGTTTTTTAAGTTGATAAAACTAAGATATGATCCATAAATGGCTATGATCGTTATAAGCAGTAAAGGGAGTAATTTTGCTGTTCCTATAATATTGTCTATCGAAAATTCGTAGCATAGAAAAATAATCATACAAAGTTGGTTAATTAAAATTAAAATTTGTTTTTGCTCATAGTACTTTTTCATAAAATCACTTACCTTTGTTAGATTACATACAGATAAAGCTGATGTTTTTTTATCCGGCTTTAATGGGCAGTAAGACCCCCACCTCAAAATTCAGCGAAAGCAAAGAATTTAGGTGGAGGATCAACTGCCCATAAAAGTCCGATTGGTGAGGGATGATAATCAGTGGGGGATGAAGAAAAAACCCACTGATTAAAGTTTCACTTTATTTATCATCAGCTTTATTTATAGTTTTTTACTTTTTATTGTTAAATATAATTTTATAACATGCTCTTTTTGTTAACAAATAATAAACGATATATACAACAGTAAAAATAAATATTGCAAAAAGAATCGGTAATATAAACGCACTACTTTTTCCTAATAGGTCATCCATTAAAGCAGTCTTATAAGCTATTAATGCAAAGATACTATGTGCTAATCCTATTATGTAAGGAATGCTAAACAAGGTGAAAATTTCTTTACTTATTATTCTTTTTATCTTCTTTTTGTTATAGCCTATTCTATTTAAAATAATAAATTCATTTTTATTTGCCATCATACTTGAAAGGTTATGGAAATAGAGAATACTGCCTGTTGCAATAAAGAAGATGATAGTAACAAAACTAATGAGCAAGAATGTTGAGCTATTTTGCTGAATAATATAATCATTTTTCTGGTAACTGCTTGTAAAATAACTATTATTTTTAAATAGTGGAGCTAAGTTTTCATAAACTGCTTTATTATTCCTCATATCTAATCCATTAAAACTCACTATCGTTTTTTCGGGTAATTCTAAAGCTTTTATTTCTTTATAAAGTTGATCTGAGATAATAAGTGTTGCGACACTATTTGCAAATCCAATTGAATTAAGTAATGTAGTGTCTTTTACTTTAATATCTATATTAGTTGTAGGCGTTAAATTTAAAGTATATATTTTCCCTTTATCTAGATTTTCTTTTTCAGGTCGATATTTTACTAGGATGCTTTCATTTTTAGCTAGATGATTAAATTCTACATTTTTATCTTGAATATGTATTAACTTTCTGTAATCTGACTCAGAGATAAGGTCAAATCCGTGTTCTTTTTTTATACGATATTCTTTCGGTAAATTATCAGAATTAGATTTCCCGTTAATAATGGTTGTTTCTGTATATCTTGTATTTTCTTTACCGACAGTATTTTGTACAGTTTGTAGTGCTTTATTGGTTACGTCCTTATCGTCTAAAGGAAACTCGATAGCTGAAGGTACGATCCGTTCTGTAGCGGCAACAGGATAGTAAAGAGTCAGTAGAGTAGAACTGAATATAGCTAAAGTTCCTGCGGTTAATAAGGTTAATAAAATGAAAGTTTTTGCTTTTGAACGAATTTTAAATATAAAGTTTGGGATGACGATAATATTGGATTCTTTATAAAACCATATTTTATTTTTCTTTAGCTGTTGAATCGCATATGGTAAAAATGAATGAATAAAGAAGATCGTCCCTAATATTACACTGAACATCGTTAAGAGAGCGATTGGAGAAAAGCCAATTGTTTTCCACAAAGAGTTCGTGCCCCTTGTAATATCGATTGCTAAGAAATAGCCAATTAAAATGAAAAATAATCCTAGTAGTGAAAAAACTGTATTGATTTTTATCTTTTTATCTTCTTTTTGTTCCATACGTACTAAAGTTAGTAAGGAACTTTTTCGAAGAATAATCCAATTTGATAAAGATAAAACAAAAAGAACAGCAAAGATAAAAGCAAAGGTAAATAGTACTGCATCAAGGTTAATAAATGGTACTTTAGAAGTATCGATTTGTAATTTTAATATTTTGATTATAGCTCCTACAATTCCTTTATGAGCAATGGCACCAAAAATAATTCCTACAAATAGGGCAGCAAAGCAAATGATAATATTTTCAAAAGTTAACAGTTTTAGCATCGTTGATTTTCTATATCCTAAAAGGGAGTAAATGCCGAGTTCGTTCATTCTTTTTTTCATAAAAAATGTATTAGAGTATGACATATAGAATAGTACAAATGCCATAACAAAGATCGCCACTGTTTTTGACATTGTTTCTACTCTACCATCAGACGAAATCTTTTCCATGACAATGTCGTTCATGGAAAAAGAGATAAAGGAAAAAAATACCATCAGTACAAAAGCTACTGAAATAAAATAGAATGAATAGAAGGAGAAGTTATTTTTTAAATTCTTTTTTGCGATTGTAAATAATCCCACAGTTCAATCTTCCTTTCGTATTTCTAGTTATATCGATTTTCATCAATTTTAGAGATTTCTTTTAATATTTCTTCGAAAAATTCTTTTCTATTTTGTTTATTTTTCTTTAATTCTTTTATAATGTTTCCGTCTTTGAATATTAAAATTCTACTAGAAAAACTGGCTGCATAGGCATCATGAGTTACCATTAAAATGGTAGTTTGAAGTTCCTCGTTTACCTCTTTTAATTTTTGAAGTAGTTCTGTTGCAGAATTTGAATCTAACGCGCCTGTAGGTTCATCTGCAAATAAAATACTAGGCTGCTTTGCAAGGGCTCTTGCAGCTGCAACTCTTTGTTTTTGTCCACCCGACAGTTGACTAGGATACTTGCTTAATTGCTCAAATATTCCAAAACGCCTTGCTAAACTTTCTATTGTTGATTCAATTTCCTTTGGTAATTTTTTTAACAGAGTAAGGGGAACTGCAATATTTTCCTTTACTGTTAAGCTATTAAGTAAAAAATACTCCTGAAAAATAAAACCTAAATAATCTTTCCTAAAATCAGCAGATTTATTATTGTTAAGTGTTTGGATATTGACCCCGTTTATAAAAACATCGCCATCTGTAGGTGTGTCGATAGTGGATAAAATATTTAATAAAGTCGTTTTTCCAGATCCAGAGGCCCCCATGATACCTACAAATTCTCCCGCTTTAATATCAAATGACACTTTATTAAGTCCAGGTAATTGGTTTTTGTTATAAATCTTTGTTACATTCTTTGCAGATACTAATGCATTCATTTTATTTACTCCTTTTCATCTATTTATATATGAAGTGTATCTTTTGATATATATAAAAGCATGAGTAAAAAGCGCAACTTTGTATTATGAAATGGTGTAACTGATAAGAAAAGGAGAAAAATAATTTTGTTTTTTCTTTTATGAATTTGTATAAGTAATAAAAAATGATAGATACATCATGGTAAGGATATGAACAAAAGAAGTATGGTCATTAGCATGTGAAAAGAGGGGAGTGCAACATAATGGACATAAATGTTGCTTATACATGTAAAGTAAGATGTCATAAAAATGAATAAAGACTGCTAATTTTCGTGCACTTTGATTATGTAGAAATAGGGGAGATGACATGAAAGATAATACGCCTAAGAAAATCTTATTTATTCAATCAGGCATTCCTTTTTATTACCCAATGATCGAAGAAGCAATTTTGAATAGTTTACAAAAGGTAAACAGTAATACAATTATGGTAAACCCGGAACGAGCGATAGAAACCGCATTAAAAATGAAACCGGATTTTATTTTGGTACTCGGTGGTTTAAACGAGGGGATTATTAGTGTCATACCAGTACTAAAGAGTGCGGGTTTTACTACTGGACTTTGGCTGACAGATGATCCGTATTATACGGATGTAACACAACATCTTGTGCCGTATTATGATTACATATTTACGCAAGATTTAAATTGTATCAAGTTTTATAGAGGGTTAGGATGTAAGAATGTGTTTCATCTTCCGTTAGCAGCAAATCAAAATGTGTTTAAGCCTTCTCAGAAAGAAGATACATATAAATATGATCTTAGTTTTATAGGCACAGCATTTGAAAATAGAATTAACTTTGTTGATGCTATTTCAGAGTATTTAGCAGAAAAAGACATAAAAATTGTGGGGTTCGGTTGGGAGAAGTTAAAGAATTATGAACGATTAAAGGATAAAATACAAGTCTTGCCACTTGCGAAGTATGAGGATGCATTGCAATATTACGTATCGACTAAAATCAATATAAATTTACACCGTTCACCAAATGATCAGGAATTGAATTGTAATGCTGCAAATATCCAAGCATATTCAGTAAATAATAGGACGTTTGAAATTAATGCTGTAGGCTCTTTTCAATTAACTGATATACGACTAGATGTGGCGAAACATTACATACCAAGTGTTGAAATAGAAACTTTTAATAGTGCACGGGAGTTTATACAAAAAGCAGAGTATTATTTGGAACATGTACAAGAAAGAAAACAAATAGCAAAAAATGGACTGGAACGAACTTTGAGAAATCACACATACGATAAACGTATTGTACAATTATTACACTATATTAATTTCATAGGCGTGAAGATGTAGTCTAACCATTAACTTAAATGATAAGCGCTTAGTATTTTCTAACTTTCGTAGTCTATAAAGACCATTTACGAAAAAGGGATTTGGATAATTTTGTTGAAGTTATTTATTATGAAAAAATAATTTTACATTCAAACTAATTTATATCTAACAATTAGAGGAGATTAAAAATGAATCACTTTTTTGTAGAATTTGGTGAATATGAAGCAAGTGTTTGTGAATGGGGAGATAAAAGTAATCCTCAAATCATTTGTTTACATGGTCTAGGAAGTACAAAATTAAGTTTTATAGAAATAGCGGAACTTTTAAAAGATAAATTTCATATTGTATCGTTTGATCTACCTGGACATGGGAAAACACCAAGTTTCGGGAAGGATGAAGATTACGGTGCATCTCATTTAACAAAATGGGTAGTAGCATTACTTGAGCAGCTAGGAAAAGAAACATTTCATATAGTAGCACATTCATGGGGAGCAAGTGTTGCGCTCCATTATGCAGCAGAATGCCCAGAAAAAGTGAATAAAATGGTATTGTTAGATGGTGGTTATCATCATGGCAAAATGAACGCGGATTATTTTGCGAATCTATATAAAGGTGCGAAAGAAGGAGAGTGCCCACCTCGGTCATTAGAAGAAGAAATCACCCATTACGAAAAAGATTTTGATGAATATATTTTTGATAGTAAAGAAGCATTCATCCAATCAGAAAAAATGGTTTACACTAGATGGTCGCCATTAATAGAACGTGCGGTTTATGATTTAATGAGAGAAGAAGATAATAAAGTGAAATGGCATGCTACTGGCGATACCGCTAGAGGTGTAATTAAGTTTCAATATACGGTGTATAAAACGTTGAAATCGCATGAAATTAAAAGCGATATTTTATTATTATATTGTGATCTTCCACATGATTATTTAGAAATAAGAGAATTGCAGATTGCGGAATTTAGTAAGCATATTGATATTAAGACTAAGCTTTATACAGATACAGGGCACCTAATGCATTGGGATAGACCGGAAGCGATTGCCGAGGATGTTTTACATTGGTTCAAATAAAGAAGGTCCGTTGTTCGCATTTGAGCAACGGATTTTCTTTTGAAAAATTGAATGTAGTTGTCATAACCAGTAAGCTTAATGCTCAAAACTGAATCAGGGTTCTTGATATAAATGTGTGTATTCAGCTTCAACCGCGAGATGTAGTAGCTCCGTTATCATGAATAGTTTGTAAGTCTCCTAAAATGAAGTAACCAAGATCACATAAACACAAATCGTCTGCTTCTACTGGATTAGGTTTCTTGCGAATTTTAAATTAAAGGTCTTATCCAAAGTTGAGAAAAATCCACATACCCAAAATATTTCATCTTAATATTCGTTAAATCTGATGAAAAAGGAATTTGACGTGTATCATAGTATAAGGGAATCATAATAGAGGATTCTATCAGTTCTTTTTCAAGATTCTTATTTAATAAAGGCCACTCTTCAAAATGTGTATGTTTGTATTTAGATAGTTGGTTTCTTAGTGATTTATTTGTTTTTAAAACTTTAGCTAATGGTGAATATCTAGCTGTTAAAAAATAATAAAATGATATCTCTTGATTCATCTCGAATACTTCACCATGAATAAAAAGGTCGACTTGTTCATTAAGTTTTTCATCCCTAAGATAGTTTTCAAATGGAACCCATTTAACTTGAAAAGGTATATTTTCTTTTTCTAAGATATTCATTAACCATTTTGTGGTTGTTTCTGTATACTGAGTAGCTTTTACAATAAGTGGTTCTTTAAATTCAGGACGTTTTCTTTTTGGGATATTGATTTGATGATCTATGTCTTTTAAACAGCTTTTAATATTTGGGATTTTTTGAGAATCATATTCATGAATATGATTTATATTGTTAGCGATAATAGAATGTAAGTAATTACGAACATCTATGTGCTGAATGGAAGAATCGCGCCAAGCATTCATAATTATAACGCCAAAACCGGAATTCCTTTCTACTTGAAAAGTAGAATTACATTTATGGTGTTTGGAAGATTGATAAATAGTATCAAATTCCAGAGGGACCTGAATGAATTCTACTGTATCTAGCAAAGGTCTTTCTTGAAAATAATCATGAAATGCTATCAATGATGTTTTCTCCGGGCTATTCTCTCCTATATAAAAACCACCGCTTCCTATGATTTGACCGTTATTTTCTTTATAAATACTTGTATTTATCATACATAACATTTGTAAACAATAACTACACCCCTTTGGGTAATGTATATCAATAATTAATGGTGATATAACTTCTATTTTTTCTATGGGTGCCCATAAGTCTTTATAGTATGTATGACTGCGTAATTTTGAGAGACATAATTTCACATCAGACGCTGTTAAAATGGATCCATCATGAAATTTTATAGACTTTTTCAAATATAGTCTAAGCGTAGATTGAGTTAAATCCCAACTGTGAGCTATTTCAGGGAATATGTTCCCCTTTTCATCCATATAAACAAGTCGATTAAAAACATTCGCAACAATATGTGCACTATGTACATCGGCAGCTTCGAGCGGATGTGTTGTTAAAAAGGGCCTCCTTCTAGGAATAATTAATTTGTCATCTGAATTATGTATATAGCCAAATTTTGAATGAAACTTAGTCATTAAGCGGAGTTTACTGTTTGGAGACCAATTATATAGTAAATATTTACTACTTTTTTCAACAGGCTGTTGGTCCATAATTTCCATTACTTGTGACTCATAGATTTGTTCTACATTTTTCAACCATTGAAGAGAGGAGGGGTTTCCTCTACCTTTTCCAGAAATGAAAGTTAGCCAACCTTCATCCATCCATTTATGTAAGTAACGTACTGTTTGCTTTGTACTTAAATTTAAAAAATCTGCTAGGTCTTGTATTTTTATATTTCCAGAAGAAAATGATTGCCATAGATTCAGTAAAGTTTTATCCATTTTCCTATCTCCTTTTATAAGTGGACATGTTTTTCTGAAGGTGTCCATTTTTAATTTGATAAGTCTAGTTTAATATAACATTAGACAAGGGGAGGAGATACGATGAATTGGAAAGAATTTGAACAAAATATAAAAGTACGTTTAATTACATCATTTTTTTATCGTGCTGTTACATCAGCAGTAATGCCTTTTATGGCATTGTTTTTTGCTCAAGAGATAAATAAAGTATGGGCTGGCTTATTTTTAATCTTAACGGTTATGTTAAGTTTTTTTTCAAATTTAATTGGAGGTTACATTTCAGATCGATTTCAACGAAAGAAAATCTTATTGTTAACTTCTTTTTCTAGTACTTTGATGTTTTTATTCATGACTTTAAGCTTATATCCGACAGATAAGATGATTTGGTTATTTGCAATCGCTTATGTAGGTTTTATAATAACTAGCAGTCTTGGGCGTCCATCCATGCAGGCTATCATCATAGACTCAACTACACCGGAAAATCGAAAGGCTGTCTATACAATTGACTATTGGCTTATGAATCTTTCTATGGCAATTGGTGCAGCATTAGGTGGTTTTTTATACATTAATCATCAACAAGAGCTGTTTATACTACTGACTTGTGTTTCTGCTACAGTACCGATTGCTTATAAAATTTGGCTAGTTACAGAAGTTAAAGAATGCTTAGAAAAAAGGCAGGGAAATATAGTACTTGACCTAATTCAAAATTATAAAATTGCTATTCAAGATAGAGCATTTTTAAGAGTTGTAATAGGGTCTACCTGCATATTTGCGGCAGAGTTTTCGTTAAACAGTTATATTGGTGTACGACTTTCAGAAACATTCAATCCAATAAGCATTGGGGACTTTGAAATAGTAGGAGTGAGGATGCTAAGTATTCTTAACATACAAAATATGCTCTTAGTAGTATGTTTAACATTTATTATAAATAAATTTACAGATCATATAAGTGGGAAAAAAGCGTTACTTTTAGGTCTTGTGCTCTATGGGATAGGCTATGTGGCAGTAACATCTTCAAACACTTGGTACGTACTAATTATTTTTAACTTTATTGCTACTGTTGGTGAACTTGTCTACTCACCAATCAGAAATGCAGAACAAGCTAATATGATTCCGGCTGACAAGAGAGGATCATATTCAGCCTTTGCGGGCCTATCAGATATTGGGGCGGACCTAATTGCAAGAATGACTATTATCGTCGGTGCATTCTTAATTCCTACAATGATGTCTGTTTATATTGGTATGATTGTAATAATAGGGGCATTTTTCCTATATAACGGTCTGTTTGTTAGAACTAGTAGTAGTCCATCACAGGAAAGATTGAATAAAATTTCAATATAATATAATGCCTAAAATGAAATATACACTATTCTTTCTATAGAATCGTAGGATAGGTGTGTAACGAGGGATTATACAACCTTGGAGGAATTATCATGGTAAAATATATTTCAATTCTTGGCTCAACTGGCTCAATTGGTACGTCTGCATTAGATGTAGTCACTTCTCATCGAGAACATTTTAAAATTATTGGTTTAACAGCAAATCACAATATTGACCTTCTCGAACAACAAATACATACATTTCACCCTCAGATTGTAAGCGTAAGCACAAAAGATTTAGCAGATGCACTTCGGAAGCGAATTTCTACGGACACAAAAGTCACATATGGAACAGATGGATTAATTGAAGTTGCAACTTACCCTGATTCTAATCTTGTATTATCTTCAGTTGTCGGTGTCTCTGGTCTCCTTCCAACAATTGAAGCATTAAAAGCGAAAAAAGATATAGCAATTGCGAACAAAGAAACATTAGTTGCAGCAGGGCATATTGTGACAGATTTGGCGAAACGAAACGGCTGCCGCTTAATTCCAGTAGATAGTGAGCACTCTGCCATTTTTCAATGTTTAAATGGGGAAAATACTAAAGAAATTGAGAGGCTTATTGTTACTGCTTCAGGCGGTGCATTTCGAGATAAAACACGTGAGGAAATGGAAATCTTACAAGCTAAAGATGCCTTAAAGCATCCCAACTGGTTAATGGGAGCAAAACTAACCATTGATTCAGCTACATTAATGAACAAAGGCTTTGAAGTTATGGAAGCACGTTGGTTATTTAATATCCCGTATGAGAAAATTGATGTTTTAATTCATAAAGAAAGTGTTATTCATTCTTTAGTTGAATTTATAGACGGATCCATCATGGCACAGCTCGGTGCCCCTGACATGAGAATGCCGATTCAATATGCATTTCATTATCCAACTAGATTACAATCAAACTATAAAAAATTAAATCTACTAGAGATAGCTAGCCTGCACTTTGAAAAACCAAATTTCAAAAAATTCCCTTGCTTACATTATGCGTATGAATCAGGGAAAATTGGTGGTACAACACCAGCTGTCTTAAATGCAGCAAATGAAATTGCAAATGTGCTATATTTACAAAATAAAATTTCATTTTTTGATATTGAAAAAACAATTTATTCTACTCTTGAAGCTCATCATAGCATTGCAAATCCAGATTTGGAAACAGTATTAGACGCCGATCATTGGGCTCGTGAATATGCAAACGAATTATTAATTAGAAAATGAAATACGAGCTAGAACAGAACTCGTATTTTTTAGCTCTCCATTTTACGTGTTCTTTTGTTTTCATACATTTACATTCACGGAATTGTAAATGTATGTATTTAAGATATCGCATGCAGAAGGATTTATAGTAATTATTAGTTATGGTCATTGGGAAAGTTCTTTTTAATTAATATAAGCTATATACAGAATAAAGAAACCTAAAAAAACTGGAGGTAATTATGAAAACTTTCATATATATGGTTAGACACGGAGATTCACCAAAGTTTGGAAAAGAAGCATCAAGAGGATTAACCGAAAAAGGGAAATTAGATGTTCAACGAATAACAGATATATTACAAGGTGAGGGAATCGACGTTGTTATCTCGAGTCCATACAATCGTTCAATTCTAACTGTTCAGCAGTTAGCGAAGCAAATAGGACAAGAAGTTTTAGTATTTGAAGACTTAAAAGAGAGAATTTTTATTGCTGAAGAGGAACGAATGTCGGATAAAGAATTATTTCCTTTGATAGAAAAGTCATTTTTCGAACCCGACTTTGCTTTAACGGGAGGAGAGTCTAATGTCGACTGTCAGAAACGTGCTATAAAAGTCTTAAAAGAATTATTAAACACCTATCGAGGACAGAAAGTAGTAGTAGGCACTCATGGAGCTGTTATGACGTTGATGATGGGGTATTATGACAGTAAGTATGATTTGAATTTTTTACTACAGACATCAAAGCCAGATATATATAGAATGGAATTCAATGGACAGGAATTGGTGGAGGTTAAAAGATTGTGGGAAATTTCATAGAATGACTTTATTCATCCATAGCTTTTCCTAGTGACGTGTATTATAAGCAATTGGGTTACTGCGGTAACTCTTTTTCTTATGGCACTGACGGGGGACGGATTTCAAAATCTAAAAAATTCGGTTTCTTAGCATACAAAATTCACGTTTTGTTCTTGTTATCCCGAGGTGAAATGGGAGGGAATGTTTTTGAACAGGATATCTTTAAAGCTATTTTTTAAATCAATCCTATTTCTTTTCATGTGCGGTATTGTTGTTTATTCTATATTTCAGATTATTTTTGTCTGGAGTGTTTCGACAGGGTTAGGAAGGGATGATATAGTCGGATTTTCTGATAATAAGTATGTAATTGGACGTCCACCTGTTAGCTATAATTTATATAAAAAAGATAGTGGAAAAACTATATTAGATAATGTTATTGGTTATAAAAAGGGAAAAACTAAAAGCTATGTTCGAAATGAAGTTGAATTTGTAGTGATAGATGAGATAAAGGGTAGCTATGAACTGTATAAAATAGAAAACGCTTCAGAAAAGGAGATAGCATGGCTGAAAGAAATGAAGAAATTAGAATAATAGAGACTATCTGAAAGGTAAAGAAGCACACTTGTTATTGTTAAATCTAAAAAATGGTTTAGGCTAATAATGGAGTTTTATTTCATGAAAAGAGTCATTATTAAAATAAAGTATTAGGGGGGCAGTCTCATCGCCATCAAGCTAATATTTTGAAGCACCACCAAAACAAAAATTTTACCTCTCGACAGTTATATCTGAGAATTAAGCTCATTTCTTCGTTTTGGGGTGAATCTATTTTCTTAAGTTGATGAGTATGCGTCTGTACCCCATATTAGAAAAACGATATTTAAATGCAAAGTTATCGTGCAAGCAAGAGCATTAAAGTTCTATCGCCAATTCTTTTTTTGCTATAATAGATGCGTGGCAGGAAATAGATAAAAAGAAACTGCTAGTAATTTATACTTAAAGTAGGGAGATTGAACAGAGTTATGGGGACAGAAAAAGAAATTAGTTCCGCTAAATTAATATGGAAGATGACGCGCCCGCATACGTTAACGGCGACGTTTTCTCCTGTAATTTTAGGAACAGTGGCATCACTTTATGTTGCCAAAATTGATTGGCTGTTATTTATTGCGATGATGGTTGCATGTTTAGCATTGCAAATAGCGACGAATTTATTTAATGAGTACTATGATTTCAAACGTGGATTAGATACCGCTGATTCTGTTGGGATTGGTGGCGGAATTGTCCGTCACGGATTGAAACCAAAAAATGTGTTGACAGTTGCACTTTTATTGTATGTAGTAGCAGCAATTATTGGAGTTTATATTTGTATGAATAGTAGCTGGTGGTTAGTCGTCATCGGTTTAATTGGGATGGCGGTTGGCTATTTATATACAGGTGGTCCATTACCAATTGCGTACACTCCGTTTGGAGAATTAGTTTCGGGATTGTTAATGGGGACATGTTTTGTACTCATCGCTTTCTTTATTCAAACGAATACGATAACGACTGAAAGTGTATTGATTTCCATTCCAATTGGAATTTTAGTCGGTGCAATCAACATGTCGAATAACATCCGAGATATCGAAGAAGATATTAAAGGTGGAAGAAAGACATTAGTAATCCTCCTTGGGAGAGAAAAAGCAATAGTAACACTAGCGGTAGCCTTTTTCATTGCTTATTTATGGATTGCAGTAATTGTATTGATGGGTTATATAAGCCCTTGGGCATTAGTTATGTTCCTAGGTTTGAGAAAACCAATTTCTGCCGTTCAAAGTTTCCGAAGAGGAGCAAAGGATCCCGGGTATATGCGTATTGCAATGAAATCAACAGCGATGACAAATACGATTTTCGGCTTCTTATTATCAGCAGGCTTATTAATTAGTTATTTGTTTTAAATAAAAATATTGTTAAGTGACTTAACCCTAATTTCTCAATTTTTATATAGAGATTGGGGTTTTTATTTTGACTAAGTTTAACGTTAAGAGTCGAAATGCAAATACTAATAAATTACAACTTCATCACTTGTCATATCTAAGCCTTTATAAACAAGAAAATCAAATCTACCAATTACAAATTTGTATTTTACATAAATTAACAAAATTATTTACAATATGCAGAATATTTAGTATTTTTAAGGAGAAGGCTTTAAAACACATCTCTTTAATTTTATTTTTAGATACTAATATCGATATATCAACTACACTAGTTTACAAAACTAATAAATTGGGAGAATAAAGGTTTTCTTGTTAGGATTTTTTGATTAAAGGAGAGGGTTAGATGGATATATTGAAGGCGGTTAAAAATAATATTGCTCAGATTATTGTTGGAAATGACGCTGCAATTGAACTAGTCATGATTGCTTTGGTAGCAAACGGACATATCCTTTTAGAGGATGTTCCTGGAACAGGAAAAACATCATTGGCAAAAAGTTTAGCAAGAAGTATAGATGGTAAGTTCCAACGTTTACAATTTACATCTGATACATTACCAGGTGATGTCATTGGTCTCGAATACTTTGATATGAAAGAATCTGATTTTAAAACTCGAATGGGTCCTGTTTTCGCAAATATCGCACTTGTAGATGAGATTAATCGTGCGGTACCTCGTACACAATCGGCCTTATTAGAAGTAATGGAGGAGCGTACTGTAACTATTTCTGGTCATACTTACAAATTGCCGAGCCCGTTTTTAGTATTAGCTACACAAAATCCTTTGGAATCATCTGGTACATTTCCACTCCCAGATGCACAATTGGATCGTTTTTTATTAACTGTTCGACAAGGGTATCCAAATAGGGAACATGAAAGAGAAATGCTACGTAGATTTCGTCTAGGGAATCCAATGGAATCTTTACAAAGTGTTTTATCATGTGAAGAGATTCTAGATTTACAACAACAAGCTCAGAATATTTTAATCCACGAAGAAGTAGAAAACTATCTATTAGATATTGTTAAGGCTACTCGTGAACATAATTTGGTAGAAATTGGTGTTAGTCCACGAGGTTCTTTAGCTTTTATGCGTGCCGCCCAGTCAAGAGCATTATTAAATGGACGTAGTTATTGTACACCAGAAGATTTTCGATTTCTTGCAAAATCAGTTTGCTCACATCGATTAACCCTAACGATTGAAGGAGAAATGAAAACAACTAAGACACAAGTTATACAAGAAATTTTAGAAACTGTATCAGCTCCAGTGGAGTCAATATGATAGAGACTATCGTTATAAAACATCGTATAGCAGAGTTATCTAGTATTATAGTATTTATAATTATAACTGTTATTCTTTGGTTAATTTATCAAAATTTCGTTGTATTTCTTTTGTTGTTTTCTTATTTTTTATTAATTGGATTTGCCCATTGGTATGTTAGTAAAATCTCTAAAGTAAAATGGAGAATTGTACAGTATCATGAGCGGCTTTTTATTGATGAAAAGGGACATTGTAAAATATATATTCAAAATGATATGAAAATGCCTATTCCCTTTCTCAATTTTTGCTTTCGTTCACAAAGAGGGATAGACTGGCATATAAAAGAAAACTGGGTAAAGCATGGAAACTTTTATAGTATTCCATTATCTCTTTCGAAAAATGAGGAGATTGTCATTGATTTGTATGCGCAAGCTAAGCAACGTGGTAAATGGAAATGGGATCATATAGAAATTGTAATGAGTGATCCTTTTCGCCTCGTTACTTTACATTATACATACAAATATAAACAAGTGCCTTTATTTCATGTTTATCCAAGGATCGCGAAGGTAACTATCCCAGAAACGAAGCGATGGCAACAAGGGTACCGTACAGCAACGGTTTCGCCTTTATATAACGAAACAAAAATTATAGGTGTAAAACCATATGAAGGAGAAGCGTTTCGATCTATTCATTGGGGAGCAACTGCAAGAACAGGAGTATTAAGTGCTAAAAAATACGAACCTTCGCAAGGGGACCGTTATGCGGTTTATCTCAATCTTGTTGGTAAGAATTCTTATACATGGCGTACAGATATAGAATGGCTAATTGAGGTAACGACTGGGGTGTGTAAGCAGTTACTTGTACAAGATTGCTCTTTTGAACTATGGGTAAATAGTGTACATAATAACGGTATTTTACAAATCCGTTCGGGAGGAAATCGCTCACAATTATATAAGGCTTTACAATTGTTGTCTACAATTACGGAAAATGACCAGCCTGTGTCCTCAGAGGTATTTTATAAAACCGGTTTCCGAAAGCAAGAACCGGGTGCTATCCCACTTATAATTGGATATCCACCAAAGCAGCAAACAAACTGGTTGCAGGTTGTAAAATAGAAAGGAGATAGTATGGACAAGTGGATGGTTGCTAGGTTTCGCTTAATTGTATTTTGTATTACTATAATTGTTGCCTTTTTTCTAACACAAGGAGCCCTATATTCACGCGAAATATTTCAGGAATGGATGATTAATAACACAAAATTTTATCTTATAGATGGTTTTGCAGAAACGTTGACCGGTGGAAAGGGTAAGGAAGACTTTTATGGTGAAGCGAATAATAAATCGGATGACGAAAAGGGCGGGAAATTATGGATTGATGAACCTAGAGAACCGGGGGATGAAAGTTCACACATTCCTCTTTTAAAGGGAGAAATTACATCTAAGAATAATATAATAATTTACTCTTGTATTATCATATTATTTATTGTTGGACTCATTTATAAGTCCAGAAGAAATAAAAAACAATTGCTACAAGATAAGATAGATGAAAACCCCCTCCCGTACCAAATAGATCAATCTCCTATTGGAAAGAAAAAAATAAATGCATTGCCTCATAATCCTATACGTGCTGAATTAGTGAAATGGGAACGGAATTTGCCATTATCTAAACAAAGACGTTCCTATGAAACGATTCAACAATGGTTAACACGTATCGGTTGTTCACATGAAATTGTAGAAGTGTACGAGAAAATTCGTTATGGGGATCTAGCCTTTACTCCAGGTGAAAAACAATTTATACATGAATGGATACAAAAACATATATAAGCTGTAGAATGATATAATCGCATCAACTTAAGTCAGAAAAAAGATGGGAACAGATCGTATACCATCTTTTGGGGAGTACAACCTTTAGTGATACAGTTGATTCAACAGTAGCAGAGCTATTAAAAAGAGAAAGAGTCTACTCATCAGAGTAGGCTCTTTCGTTTGTGTATTATGTCACAATAGTGTCCTTTTGGAAATCTATACAATAGATCCTTTATTGTAAGAGTATCTTGTTGGGAATGATCAGAAATTCCATATTGTAATATAAAAAATCACTATGATATGAAAGGATACCTTGCAACAATCCCAATAAATTCTTCTCCATAATTGAAAATAAAATCAATCCAGATTATTATATTGTTATTGTAAATTTATTTTATTAAAGGAGGATACATAAATGAAATACTCAAAAGGCTCTATTGAATCAGAGATAAGCAAAGCAATTACGCACTGGGAAAAGGACTACCTAGGACGCGGGTCTATATCCGTTAAGACAGATATATTACGAGATATGATTATCGTAAATTTACAAGGTATTTTAACACCGGCTGAATATACTGTTTGCGAAACGAAAGACGGTATGCTAACGATAAAGAAAAATCGTTCGGAGCTAGTTGAATCTGGAATTGACGATTTGAAAGAGATCATACTAGAATTAACTGGAGAGAAAGTGAAAAGTTTTCATACGGATATAAGCTCGCGTACAGGTGAACGAGTAATGATTTTTAAATTGTTTCATAATCTTGAGGAAAAGTTTTAAAATAAAAAAACAACTTAGGGTTAGTGGAAGATAAATTAAAAATGCAGTGAGATAATTAAGACACCTACAAGTTGTGCACTTTATTTGATTTTATTAGTATGGTGATAATTAGAAAATGAGAAAACTTGAAATTATTTATGTATAATGAATTTTGATTCGGAAAACGGATAAATAAATTGACAAACTGCTTAATATGGTTTATCTTATAATTGTTTTAAAAATTAATAGATGCTTATTTTAACTGTTTGCTATAATTAAGGCTTTAGCATTTTTTTAATATGTAATATTGACTAAATGAAAAAGTTTCTTAATTAAAAGATAGCGCATAACATAAATTGATATATTGATTGCATAATCTAGGAGATCAGAGATATACTGTTATTTTTCATAGGAGTAATACATACATTATTATCCTCTATAAAATGGGAGCTCTTCAAAAAACTTTATTGAAGTTAGTTGAAGTGAAACCGACAATCTCCATAATTCAATGATGATATAAAATCATTGAATTATGGAAGTTGTCGGTTTTTTTTATGGAAAAACGATGTACGAAAAAGAGTGAATAAAAATTGAAATTAAAAAAACTATCGTAATGAAAAGGAATTTTTATAGGTTATTTTCGTTTGGAAGGGAGTATTTTACATGTTAATTTCGCTAAGTTCATCAACACTGTTAACATTATTTTTTATCGCGCTTAGTGCTTCTTGGCTAAGTGGATTATTGTTTTTACATGCAAGGATGCCTTTACGTTTTGTTCATATCCATATTGGTATCGCTGCTTTGCCTTCATTGGTTTCTTTACTTGCACTTGTTAATCACAATGGAGATAGAGTTGTGGGGCCTTGGCATCTAGATAATTTAGCTTGGTTCATGGCTTTCTTCGTTCTTACAATTGGTTTAATCATTCAGCGATTTTCTGTACGTTACTTAATGGGAGATCGCTCATACCGAAAATACTTTGCACTTTTTACATTTACAACAGGTGTATCTTCAGTTGCATGGTTAAGTGATGATCTTCGCTTCATGATTATGTGTTGGGGAGCAACTCTTATAGGATTGGTTCTACTCATCGGGCTAAATAAAGGGTGGAAGGTAGTTAGTGAAGCAACAAAAATCTCAGGCTATTTATTTACAATAAGTTGGATTGCCTTACTAGCAGCTATCATTTGGTTGTTTCAAATAACTGGACAGTGGCAGTTAACATCAGTTTTAACGAATGAAAATGTAGCTCAATTTGGAACATTGGAGAAAACAGGAATTAACTTATTGATTATAGTAGCTGTGATGATTCCAGCAGCACAATGGCCTTTTCAAAGATGGTTAATTGAATCAGCTGTTGCTCCAACTCCTGTTTCTGCTATTATGCATGCGGGTTTAGTAAATGCTGGCGGTATCATGTTAACTAGATTTTCACCTCTTTTTTATGATGATATTGCACAAATCATTTTACTCATTTTCTCTAGTATTTCTGTCTTAATAGGTACAGGAATTAGTTTAGTCCAAGTTGATTATAAACGTCAGCTAGTGGGATCAACTATTGCACAAATGGGGTTTATGCTGATTCAATGTGCATTAGGCGCTTATTTAGCAGCTGTTATTCATTTAATTTTACACGGTTTATTTAAAGCCACTCTGTTTTTACAAGCTGGTTCTTCCGTACAACGTTTTGGGGTAGTGAAGCAATCTAATGAAAAGGTGTCTAATTTATGGACTATGGTTGGGCGCGTTTTCGGATTATTTATAGCGATTGCTTTTTGGTTTATGACTTCTGGAGAAGGATATCAATTCGTTAGTGCGTTCATTTTAGGATGGTCATTATACTTTTCATGGAAACAGCTTGTTGTTTTTGGAGAGGGAAGAATGGGACGAATTGTTGGCGTATTTATTTTAGCTGGATTTTCTCTCATTTACTTTGCCGTTCATAATTCTCTTTATAAATGGTTGCATACTGACATGTATCAAAATGTTCAACCTTCAGCTTCAGCCGTTATCTTTGTTATATGTATCTTACTATTTAGTAGTGTTATTTGTACTTTCGTTACTCGTAATCAATCTTCTACTTTATCCGCTGTACTTTATCTTTGGTCAGTTCGGGTAGGTGAGGCGAGACGAAAGTCAGTAGAAAGTCATCCAAACTATCTGAAACATGATGTATCAAAGGGAGGTAATTCGTGATGAGCATACCGTCAATATTAAGGAAAGAGACTTTAAAAAAGAAACATAAAAATATTGATCTACAAGAAAATAATATAAATGATTTAGTTGAATCTGCTAGCCGAGTGATTGCACCACTTTGGCCGATCGCTACATTTGCAGCTCATCACCCTTGGATGGGGCTTGAAAAACAATCATTTGAACAAGTTGCAGATTGCTTAAAAGAAATTCGTAATGTGGATATATATCCGAGTGCTTCTATGATTCATTCGGCAAAGGCAAAAGGGGAGATTGAGGAATCATTTTTACAAAGTGGCTTGTCTCGTTGGCTTGATTCACAATCTTTTCATATCCTGCGAGCGAAGGCGGAGCGTTTTTGCCAAGAAGCTTTAAAGTTAGAAAGATTACCTTCTAGTTTATTATCATCGCCAGAATTAAATAAATTAGCAGAAGAAATAAGTTATATAAATACAGGGAGTATGAAAGACTCTTCTTTGCAATTAATCAGTTCACTTATAGAGAATCAAAAGGGTGAAAACCTATCTGATATTCTTAATTATCACATCATTAAATGGTGTAAATTATATTTGGATGACTCCGGGGCAAGCTGGACGATGCCAAACCGAGAGAAAGGCTTGTATCGTGCATGGCACCACCTTATTACATTTGATCCAGCGCTCAGTAAAAATGAGCGTAAAGTTTTAAAAGATTGGCCACAAGATGCCCAGGGAGCTTTAACAAAAGCATTATCTGAACTAGGAATTTCTGAATCTAACAAGCAAGCTTACCTTGAAGGACACTTGCTTGCTTTGCCTGGATGGGCAGGAATGATACGATGGCGTTCCCAACAATCAATTCAGGAACAGGAACTTATGATTGAATATTTAGCAGTTCGAATTTCTATGGAGCTAGCCATTGTAAAACCTTATTTACCTATAAAAAATCAAAAGGTTGAGAAAAAAGTTGAGGTTGTCCCACTTATAGCTTCTTGGATCTATTGGGGGGATATTTCAACACGGGAATGGTTACAAATGTCTGCCACTGAACAAAGCGAATTATTAGCATTCGCTTATCGATTTGATGAAAATACTCGCAAGAAACTTTGGCTAGAAGCTTGGGAACAGACGCATGCAGAGCAATTAAGGGAGAAGATTGCTTCTAAACAACGTGCAACTCATGATAAAAAGCGTGTAGTAGCTCAATTAGCATTTTGTATTGATGTACGTTCAGAACCGTTTCGTCGCCACCTTGAAAAATTAGGTCCGTTCGAAACGTTTGGAATAGCTGGTTTCTTTGGGTTACCAATTGCGACTACTGAACTAGGTAGTAATGACAGCCATCCTTCTTTGCCAGTTATATTAAAACCGAAACATCAAATAAAAGAGCTCACAGATGAAAATGAATGTAAATCTTATGAACAACGTAAGATGGTAGGCAGTTCGGTACGTTATACATTTAAAACGATGAAACAGAACGTACTGACAAGTATGTTGCTACCTGAAGTAAGTGGTCCTTTACTTGGTTTACAAATGGTGACAAGGAGTTTTGTGCCAAGAAGAGTAGGTGGCTTCATTCGTAACCTTCGTAAAAATATGTTGCAAAAGCCTGATACAACTTTCTCGCTTAATCATGTTCATGATACAAACTGTGAGATACCGATCGGTTTTACGAAAGAAGAAAAAGTGAACTATGTGCGTCAAGCTTTAAAAATGGTGGGATTAACAGAAGGTTTCGCTCCTTTAGTTGTAATGTGCGGCCACAGTAGTCAAAGTACGAACAATCCTTATGCTGCAGCGCTTGAGTGTGGTGCGTGTGGCGGAGCAGCAGGAGGATTTAATGCAAGAGTTTTCGCTACTTTATGTAATCTTCCAGAAGTGAGAGAGGCGTTGTCTGCTGAAGGTATTAACATTCCTGAGGACACCATTTTTGCAGCAGCTGAACATAAAACAACAGTGGACGAATTGGAATGGATTTACGTCCCAAAACTTTCGGAAGCTGCGCAAGAAGCATTTGATCGTATTGAGTCGGTTATGCCAAATGTGAGCCAACATGCAAACAGAGAGCGTTTAACACAATTACCTAATTTTAAAACGAAAATAAAAAATCCGAGTAAAGAGGCACATCGATTTGCAGAAGATTGGAGTGAAATACGTCCGGAATGGGGATTAGCTCGTAATGCATCTTTTATTATCGGGCAGCGTGAATTGACTCAGGATTGTGACTTAGAAGGTAGGGCTTTCCTTCATAATTATGATTGGAAACAGGATGAAAATGGCGATATATTAGCTAGCATCATAGCGGGACCAGGAACAGTAGCGCAGTGGATCAATCTACAATATTACGCTTCAACTGTAGCTCCTCATTATTATGGTAGTGGAAACAAAACAACACAAACCGTTACGGCAGGTCTCGGTGTTATGCAGGGAAATGCAAGTGATTTGTTATCAGGCTTACCTTGGCAATCCGTTATGCAGTCAGATAGTGAGACGTATCACTCACCACTTCGTTTACTCATTGTAATTCAAGCGCCTATTGAATATATAGAACGCTTGCTAAATAAGGATTTCACATTTCGAGAAAAAGTTCAAAATGGATGGGTCAGACTTGCAAGTATTGATCCAGAGGGACGCTGGAAAAACTGGTGAAAATCATGTAATGAATCATTGTTACTAGCTTAAAAGTTTCATAAATACAATCATGAAGAAGGAGTGCTATATATGAATGCAAAGCATAAAAAGGTTTTATTGTTAACAGACATTGAACAAGGAATAGAGCCTATTATCCAACAAGTAACTAACATTCAACAAGAAAATATGTTGACTATACACAGCTGCGATTCTGTAATTGTACATCCTTTTGGAGATATAATGAGGTCTATTATTATCGCTATTTATCAAGAAAATGTGGAAGAGATTTTTGTTGTCGGAATAGAGGATAAAGAACCTAATGTAGTTAATCTACAAATTCAACGTGATTCCATAAAAAATAACAAGGAACTAGACTATCTCTTTGAAAATTGTATGCCTGAATTTTCAAATGGTAGCCTTGAGGAATGGCTAAGTGGAAAAGAAAATGTTAGTGAAAATATTGAGAAGAGTATAGATATGATTCGTCATCATCCATTAGTGCCTTCTAATGTTAAAGTTCATGGCTTCATAATTGATAAAACAGGTGGAAAAGAAACGATTGTTAAAGTTTCTGCTGATAAAATAGTTGAAACAGTTAATTAATTTATTAAAGACAAATAAATTCTTATGTATGAATTGCTGTTGTATAATAAATTTTATTATGTTTTAAGAATCAGAAGAGGTAGCCATGCAAAATAAAATTATTGTGATGTTTCAAAAAGATTTTCGTTTATATGATAACCTGGCTCTATTTGAAGCTGCTCAGTCCGGTGAGGTTGTTCCGGTATATGTACATGATGAAACTTTTTCAATAGGAAGTGCGTCAAAGTGGTGGCTACACCATACTATAATAGATGTAAAGAGGCAACTTGAGGCATTGGGATCTACTTTAATAATCCGCAAAGGAAATATACTGGAAGAAATACTTTCTCTCATAAAACAGTTAGGTATAACGGCTGTATATTGGAATATTTGTTATGATCCGGAAAGATTACAATTTAATCAAAAAATGAAAATGATGTTAGAAGACAAAGGTATTACCTGTAAGGAATTTAATTCGCATTTATTATTAGAACCGTGGATTATTAAAAAGAAAGATAACACTGAATATAAGGTTTTTACGCCTTTTTATAATGCATTTCAAAAGCAGGTAATATCTAAACCTATTAGTAAAGTGCAGAGTATAAAATGGGGAAGTTCTTTACCAGCAAGTTTATCTGTTTCAGAATTACATTTGCTTCCGACTATACGGTGGACATCTCATATGGAATCAATATGGGAGCCTACAGAAGAAGGGGCATACAAAACATTCAAGAAATTTTTCTCTAGCAAATTAGTCTCTTATAGTGAAGGAAGAGATTTTCCAAATGAAAATGCTCATTCGATGTTGGCACCTTATCTTTCATTTGGTCAAATATCAGTGAGATGGATGTATCATTACTTAATCAATAAAAGTACCGAAAGACAATGTAGTCTTTTTGAAAAACAAGTGAATAGTTTTATCCGTCAATTGATTTGGCGAGAGTTTTCTTATTATTTACTATATCATTACCCATTTACAGTATATAAACCGCTTAATAAAAACTTTGAACATTTTCCGTGGAATAATGAAGAGGAGTTATTAAGAGTATGGCAGAAGGGTGAAACTGGTTATCCGTTTATTGATGCGGGAATGCGAGAACTATGGCAAACCGGTTTTATGCATAATCGGGCAAGAATGGCTGTAGCCTCTTTTCTTGTAAAGCATTTGTTAATTCCGTGGCAAGAAGGTGCAAAATGGTTTATGGATACACTACTAGATGCTGATATTGCAAATAATACAATGGGATGGCAATGGGTTGCTGGGAGTGGAGCAGATGCATCACCGTACTTTCGTATTTTTAATCCTATCACACAAGGAGAAAAGTTTGATAAAAATGGAGAGTATATAAGAAAATGGGTACCAGAATTAAGAGATATACCGAATAAGTATATACATAAACCTTGGGAAGCACCTGAGCATATTTTACAAAAGGCCAATATTAAGCTTGGTCATACATATCCTTTGCCAGTTGTTGACCATAAGGCAGCACGAGAGAGAGCGCTTTGTGCATATAAAAGTATGAAAGAGTTCGCATAAAATAGATTAAACAATATGTATTTGAAATTTAAATATTAGAATGTTACCCATTAAAGGGACTGAATAATCATATAGAGTTTCTAAAACCTTCTATTGAAAAAGGAGAATGTTTATGAAAAAATCTAGTATTCTAGTATTTTTACTAACATATGGTTTGTTTTATGTTTCTAGTATTTTATTTCCTATTGATCGTATGTGGTACGATGCACTAGAAAAGCCGTCTTGGACACCTTCTGGTATGATAATCGGAATAGTTTGGGCTGTACTATATGGACTTATTGCATTGTCGGTTACAATTATTTACAACAAATATGGAGGTAAGCCAAAAACATTTTGGTTCGTATTCCTTTTAAATTATATTTGCAATCAAGCGTTCAGCTATTTTCAATTTAGTCAAAAAAATTTATTTTTAGCAACAGTAGATTGTTTACTTGTCGCTATTACTACGTTACTTCTCATAGTAGTTTCTTCAAATTTATCTAAAGTATCGACATGGTTGCTAATTCCATATTTTTTATGGGCTACATTTGCTACATATTTATCTTGGACAATTTATAGTATAAATTAAAGACGTAAATGAAAACTTGAGCATAATAAAAATGCTCGAGTTTTTATGTTGATTAATGATAATCTAAAATATAGAATATATACATCTTAGGGAGGTCACCTTTGTGAAGAAATGGATAAAAATTACGCTGTACTCTTTACTAGGTATTTTACTTATAGGAAGTATTAGTTTTTTTGTTTGGTCCCAGTTTACTTATAAACCGACGAAAGAGGCGTTGTCGTTAGTAGGTGATAAAAAAGATGAAAATCATATCGTTTTTGGAGAGAAAGATGCTAAAGTAGGGGTTATTTTTTATCAAGGAGCTAAAGTAGAAGCTGAGGCTTATAGTTACTTAGGAGAAGCTCTTGCAAGAGATGGACACTTTGTAGTAATGCCTAAGTTGCCATTAAATTTAGCGATATTTGGAATCAATGCAGTAGACAGTGTAATGGAACAGTATCCTGAAGTTCAAAAATGGTATGTTGCAGGGCATTCAATGGGCGGAGCTATGATTTCTAAGTATGCCTTTCAGAATGAAGAAAAGGTAGATGGAATCATTTTCTTAGGCTCGTACCCTGCAGATGACTTCTCTACGAAATCGATTCCAATGTTATCAATTTATGGGGAAGTAGATGCTTTAGCAACTGTAGAAAAAATAGAGAACAATAAAAAGTTGATGTCAAAGAATACAACTATGCACATGATAAAAGGTGGAAACCATGCTCATTTTGGCATGTATGGTGAGCAAAAAGGTGATAATGCGAGCTTAATTACGCCAAAAGCACAACGAGATGAAACAGTGAAAGTAATTGAAGAATGGTTATTAAAACAAAGATAACAAACTTAATAAATCGATCAAAAAAGACTCTTACTATATAAGAGTCTTTTTTGAGTCTGGTTGGAAAATATATAAATAGCTAGTAGAAAAAATCAATTTTTCATTAAGCTGCCATTTAAACTTCTGTTTTTTGTAATGCTCGTTTTAATGCACCGATATATTCTTTCTCAGCCCTTTGGCTAATTTCAGCATGAGGCACTATTAATTCGAATCCGTGGTAGCCACCAGGATAAACATGAAATTCCGTTGGTACTCCAGCTTGCATTAATCTATTCGCGTATTCAATTGTTTCGTCGCGGAATGGGTCTATTTCACCCACCATCGTATACGTTGGGGGAAGTCCTGTAAGATCAGTTGCACGAGCTGGTGCAGCGTGTGGAGAGACCTCTTCACCGTAAGCTGAACCTAAATACATTTTCCATCCAATAATATTAGCTTCTCTGTTCCATACTTTTGGATCCGTTATCTCAAAAGTAGAAGGTGTAATATTACGGTCATCAATCATTGGGCATAGCGGCATTTGGAATATGATTGAAGGTCCCTTTCTATCTCTTGCTAAAAGAGCAAGGGCTGCTGTAAGTCCACCGCCTGCACTCATGCCGGCAATTGCAATTCGAGAAGAATCAATCCCGATATCTTCTGCATGATCAGAAACCCACTGTAAAGCTGTATAGCAGTCTTCAAGTGGTGCAGGGAATGGATTTTCCGGTGGTAATCGATAGTCAACTGAAACCACTATACAATTAGCTTCCAATACGAACTTTTCACAAAGTTTGTCATCCATTTCGGGTGATCCCACTTGGTATCCACCACCGTGTATCCAAAGGACCCCAGGTAAAGCTTTTGTTTTTTTAGTTGGCTCATAAATGCGAACTCTAACTTCAGGCGCTCCTTCAGGTCCAGGTATAAATCGATTAGATACGGTAACTTCATCATTCGATGATAGAATTGTTGCAGTAAAAGATTCTTTAATCCATTTTCTATACTGTTGGAAATTTTCCGGGCTATTATCTATCTCTGGTAATAAACAAAACATTTCTCTTAATTCTGGATGAACTCTATTCTTCATTATAAATCCTCCTTTATTTTGAAAGCTTTTGTCACTACTTTAGTTATTTTTTTGCCAAACCAGTCTTAACTGCTCGTACATAATCATTCCAAGCGTGAATAGTTATATCGGCATCTGAAGGTAACATTTCAAACCCATGATAAGCTCCAGGGTATAAATGGAATTCAACATCAACACCAGCTTCTGTAAGTTTCGTTACATAGGTTAATGTTTCACTACGGAATGCGTCTAATTGACCAACGCATGTATAGGTGCGTGGTAAATTACGATAATCTTCTGCTCTAGCAGCGGCTGCATAAGCAGGAATATGATCCGTTCCATGTAATTCTCCTAAATACATTTTCCATCCAGCTTCATTTGTCTTTTGATTCCAAGTAAATCCTTCTTTAATTTCATTCGCAGAAGGCGTATTATTACGATCATCAATCATTGGATAAAGCGGCATTTGGAAACAAATAGAAGGATATTGTCGATCACGAGCTAATAATGTTAATGCTGCTGTAAGTCCGCCACCAGCGCTCGCTCCGGCAACTCCAATTCGATTTGAATCAATGCTTAAAGCTTCTGCGTTATCAGCCATCCATTTTAGTGCTGCATAACAATCTTCAATTGGAGCTGGATAAGGATGTTCAGGAGCTAAACGGTAATCTACATTAATGACCATACAGTTTGCTTCTTTTGCAAATCTCACACAAAGGATATCATTCTCATCTGCAGACCCTAAGATATAACCGCCACCATGTATCCATAACAGGGCAGGTAAGGATTGATCATTTGATTTTGGACGATAAATTTTTAAGCGCAATGGATTCGCATCAGGCCCCTCAATGATTTCCTCTGTTATCGAAAGTGATTCATCACCAATAATATCTGGTAAGATTAGTGCGGCTTGTTCTCTCATTGCTGGCAAGTTCTCTGGATGTAAATCAAAATCTGGAATCATTTCTAACGCTGGTAATAACTTTGGATGTACTCGATTCTTCATTTTAAAAACTCCTTTTTATAATGTTTTGTCTGAAAGGTGAAATATTATTTTTTAGCTAGCTATGTTTAGCAATTTATCATAGGCACTAGAGGAAAACGATAATCAAAAATGTGTATGTGTTTCAAAATGAGACAAAACTCTCAAATTGGCTCATTTCTTAATAAATTTCTAGCGGTATGTAGCAAAATTAGTAATCAAATTTATTCATGACTCTTGTCTTTATACACGTATTTTAGTGCGTATTTATTAACTAACTAATGAGGGGAGTAAGGGGCTTAAAATGGATTGATGTACGATTTATCCCACTTTAATGGGCAGTAAGACCCCCACCTCAAAATACAGTGAAAGCAAAGAATTTAGGTGGGGGATCAACTGCCCATAAAAGTCCGATTGGTTCAACTAATAATCAGTGGGGGATGAAGAAAACCCCCGCTGATTAAAGTTTCACTTTATATGTTGTAATATAAAAAAGAAAAAGCATCAGCCTTCTTTCCTGTAGTAGAAAGAAAGTTGCTGCTTTTTCTTTTAGTTCAGCTGCTTTAGCGCCTTGAAAAAATAAACCAGACTTAAATATAAAACATAGGGCAAGAGAGCATAGAGTTTGAATGAAATTTATGGTTTTAAAGACTTCAGTGCTAATTTCATATAAGTATCCATTCTCTGCTCTAAAGAGTATGCTCCCTCTAAAATACACCAATCTAATATAAGCCCTCTAGCGAATGTAAAAAGATACGTTGTTATTTCTTCTACACTCATATCATTTGTTAATTCCTTTTCGAGTTGTCCTTTATAAACAAAATTATTTAGAGCTTTGTAAATTAATGAAGGCTCATATATAAATGATCTTTTGTTTAAATCATTAAGAAGATTTATATGTAACTCTAATTTAGTTGTATATTCAGCTATGCATTGGAAGAAATTTAAAATAGTCGTTTGCACTGTTGTATGTTGATCAATATTTCCTAATTCAACATGTAGGTTTTCGTCAATTTGCTGAAATATTTTTTTGTAAATATCCTCTTTGGAAGAGAAATAATGATAAAAAGTTCCTACTGAGACATTTGCTTTTTTACAAATATCTTCAATTGTTATATTCTCAATTTTTTTTTCTTTCGTTAAATTCAAAAACACATGAGATATATTGCTTTGTGTTAGTAGAGCTTGTTGTTTTCTTTTGGTCAGATTTTTTTTACACAAGGTTTATTCCTCCTTAATTATATATTAACTGATATCTTAAAAATGAAAAAGTAGTTTGAAAATATGTTTTGTTGTTATATAATCTTCAATACACCGAATGGTATTCGGTGAATATTATTCGGTGTAATACAAATGATTTTTTGAGGGGAGATTGTATATATGAAAACACCTTATGAATCAATTATTATGATTCCTACAAATAAGCTGATAGGAAAAAAGGCCTTGGAAGATCCATATGATCCATTTGCATGGTATAAAGAAATGCGAGAGGAAGAACCTATTTGTTTTAATCCTCAGGTTGACATGTGGAATGTTTTTTTGTACGACGATGTAAAAAGAGTTTTAGAGGATAAAGAGTATTTTTCTAATATTATGCCCGAAAAGAAGAAGCCTCCATTTCCCCAAAGTATCCTTGGAATGGATCAACCAAAGCATACGCAAATTCGCTCTATCGTAAATCGTTCTTTCACTCCTAAAGCATTAGAGGTATGGGAGCCTAGAATCCAAGAAATCACAGAACATATCCTTACTCAATTATCTAATCGTGAAAATTTTGATATTGTCCATGAGTTGTTTTATCCTTTACCGGTTATAGTAATTGCGGAGATGTTAGGTGTTTCTACTAATGATATGGACAGATTCAAGAATTGGTCTGATATTATCGTAAGTTCACCCAGTCATGATGATCCGGATTATTTAAAAGAATTTTTTCATACACGTTTACAAGCAGAAAATGAATTAGAGAATTTTTTTGAAGAAATCCTACAACTCAATCGAGGAAATGCCAATAAAGATTCAAATGATATTATCTCTTTATTAGTACAAAGTGAAGTAGACGAAAAAATTTCAGGAAAAGAAATAGTATCATTTTGTAAACTACTATTAGTAGCAGGAAATGAAACAACAACCAACTTGCTCGGCAACTTATTATATTGTTTAATTGAACATCCAGATGTTTATAAACAAATACAACAGGATACAGCTCTTATTCCAAAAGCAATTGAAGAAGTATTACGTTATCGTTCACCGGCTCAAAGAGTTGTACGCAGAGTAAAAAAAGAGATGCAATTAAATGGCCAAACTTTACAAGTAGATCAAATCATCTCAGCTTGGGTGGGATCAGCTAATCGAGATTCTAATTATTTCAAAGATGCTGATAGTTTCAACATACACCGTAAGCGCAATCCCCATCTTGCATTTGGTCATGGAATCCACTTTTGCTTAGGTGCTCGACTAGCTAGGTTAGAAGCTAGAATTGTTTTGACGGAATTAATTAAAAAATATAAATCATTTTCGTTCATTGATACTAATCTTCCAATCCCTATCTCAAATAGTAGTTCTGTATATGGATTAAAATCTTTTCCGGTGAAAAGTGAAATGATCCAAATAAAATAAATAGTAAAGCCCTGGTGCAGGTGCATCAGGGCTTTACTTCAAATGTACATCCTAAAATAATAATGTATCTTTCTATAGTTAGTTGAATCATTTTTGGGATTTGGGTACAACATTATTTTTAGCTTGATGGTGAAATAAAACATCCCGTATGACTACTACGAAATAAAACAGGCTATTCAATTAGTATGAATGAACCGAAACGCTCCCTGAGTTGTGCAAATATTAATGGGAAAAAATAATCCTTATCAGTGGAGAAATTAAAATATTACGAAGTCTTAGAGGCATGCAACCTCGAAAATATTTTATTTCGGTGGTCAACTCAAGGTGTAGTTGCATTCATATATAGGTAAATTCACCTTTAATCAAAAGTGTATGAATTGCTAACGGATATAGGGGATGGGGACTATATTGGAAAAATGACTATAAATTTAAACAATGTTAAGAATTTGATATAGGAGGGTATTTAATTTGAGCAATTTTACACGTTTACGCACACAAAACATAATAAAAGATGCGTTCATGGAATTATTAAAAGAAAAAACATTTTCATCCATCACAATTAATCATATATGTGAAAAGGCAATGGTTCATAGAAGCACATTTTACCGTCATTACGAAGATAAATATGAGCTATTTAGTGATGTGTCAAATTCCATCGCAATAAACCTCTTTGAACAAACAAAGCAAGGTTCCGATTTAGAACGTACATTGTTTGAGGAAATAATCGAATACATAGATGTTAATCGTACATTGTTTTTTAATATTACGAGTAAAAATAATAGCCTTGAGTTATACAAGAAATTGATTCAGTTTGGTGCAGAAAATTTATATGAAAATTCAATGGAATATAATGATCCACTTTCCAAACGAATCAAAAACTCCGATTACCCAATGATATTATGTGATTTCTACTGTAGTGGTTTTTTTGAGATTATAAAAAAATGGTTAAACAATGAATATTCATATACAAAAGAAGAATTAATTCAAATTTCTAAGAATTTATAGATAAATGAACCACTTCATCACATATGTCTCACTTTGAGACATATGTGATTTTTTGCTCATCGAATTCCTCCAAAGCCTATGATAGATTAATGAACATAGCAAAGGGGGAAAGGACTTAGGAGGAAGATTAAAGAGGAAAAGAAACTTGCTTTCATGCTTTAAAAAAGGATTACAATCCAATATTCAACAAAAAATTTATATATAATATTTTAATTATTTAAAGGAGGATTTTTTATGAAAGCTGCAGTGTGGTATGGCGAAAGAGATATTCGTATTGAGGAAAGAGAAGTGAAAGAATTACAACCTAATGATGTAAAAGTTAAAGTAGCATGGGCTGGTATTTGTGGGTCTGATTTACACGCATATTTGCATCCAGATTCAGTACCGATGAATAAGAATATGATAATTGGACATGAATTTTCTGGTGAAATTGCAGAGGTTGGTTCTCATGTAACAAAATTTAAAGAAGGTGACAGAGTGTGTATCTATCCAATGATGCTTAAAGATCCTTCGAATGCTGAAACGGAACGTTTCATCACTTTAGATGCGGTTGGTGCACATACTGATGGAGGGTTTGCTGAATACGTGACACTTCCACAAAAAACGATTTTTAAAATTTCAGATAATTTACCACTAGAAGTAGCAGCAATGGTTGAACCAGCAGCTGTATCTTTCCAATCAATTAAGGATTCAAATGTAAAAGAAGGTGATACTGTTGTTGTCTATGGAGCGGGTCCAATTGGGTTATTTGCTGTATTAGGTGCAAAAGCTGCAGGCGCTTCTAATATTATTGTTGTCGATTTATTGGATAGTCGACTCGATAAAGCAACTGAAATGGGTGCAACACAAGTCTTTAATGCTAAAGAAGTGAATCCCGTCGAAGAAATTCGTAAATTATTCCCAGATGGAGCAGATGTTACAGTTGAAGCTGCAGGTGTTGAGTCAACATTTAATCAAACTATTCAATCAACTAAAGTTCGTGGCACAATGATGGTTATCAGCTTCCACACGCAAGATATCCAGTTTAATGCTCCTGCTTCACTAATTTTTAGTGGTGTAAAATTAATGGGGTCTGTAGGATACAGTAATGAAACTTACAATGAGGTCATTGAATTACTTGCTAATGGAGGATTACCGGTGCAATCAATTATTACAAGTAAAGTTGATATAGATAATATCGCTGAACAAGGCTTTGAGGCATTAATTAATGATCAGTCTCAAGCAAAAATCCTAGTTAAATTAAGTGGCGCACATTAATTATATTGCAAATAAATGAACTTGCGACGCGTAAAAAATGAATTAGAGTTAAACAGTAATGATAGGTCGTATCCATATAAAGAAAGAGCCAGCTCATCCGAGTAGGCTCTTTTATTTAACTTTTATCTCCAATTTCCCTTTTATTATTTCTGGAATATCTTTTTCAGAAATAATATCGTAAGAATACACATACTTTCCTTTCACATGAATTTTCAAGTAAGTTTTTTTTATAAAATCATTAGGGGTGCTAGTTCCTACTGTATATTTTTTCTCATTCCTTGATTCATCAACACCTTTTAGGGTGTACAGAGCTCGTCCCTTATGATGATAATCTGGAACACCATATCCCTTCGCAATGGCGTATACATTTTTTTCTTCAGCAATCGGATTAAATCTATCCAAATCCCCTCGTAATATGAAAGGTAGTATGTATATAGGTAGGCCTATTCCTAGTATGCAAAGTATAAATTTCTTCATAAGCATTGCTCCTCTTGTTCATTTACATGATTCAGTATAGAAAAAAATTCTTATAAATATAGAGGGAAATTCCTTAAGGTTTTCTTAATAAAGTTTAACCGAGTGAAAAAAGATTAACTTGAGTATTAAGCTTAAGGAATGAATAGCCAAATAACCTGTTTTCTTTATTTTTGATGGTAAGTTATTTAGTTTTACATTGGTATGAGTGAATTAAGAAATAAGTGAGATTTAGGAACTAGAATAAATGTATTTTATAGTAATAAGAGAATTATCTAAATAAATTTATAGTGCGAACCATTAAAGAAAGCATCTAGCGAGATGCTTTCTTTTGGAATAGAGAATTCTATGGGATAGTTACATGTAATGCAGCGCTGTGCTTCTATGTCATTGGAAAATCCAATGATAAAAAAGAGGCTTGTCTTCTAAGTAAATTGTTATTTGTAACACTGTTATCAAAGCAAAGTTCTCATGACAGTGCTTGGATATTCAAAAACATTAATAACCTATTACATAAAATTTTTTGAAAATTTAGGTTTAACATCTTTAAAATAGGTGTATTACATATCACATAACAACTAAATAAAAAATCTAAAGGAGGAAAAATACAATGCATAAGAATGAAAGAAAACCGGTGGTTCATGAATATGAAAATGAACAGGAAGTAGTTATGAAAGTAAAAGAGCTAGAATTGCAAGGGATTCACCAAGATGACATTTACGTCTTAACACATGAAAAACATATAACAAAAAAGATTGCGGATGATACAAACACAAATACGATTGGAGTAAAAGAACAAGGATTGGGCACAAGTATTATCAACTTTTTCTCTAAAAAAGGGGACGAGCTCAGAAATCAAATGGAAGAAATGGGGTTGTCGAAGGAGGAAGCTAACTTATATGAAGAAAAACTAGATCAAGGGAGAATTTTACTCCTAGTAACAGATGGAACACTAACGGCGAGTGATAGGCAGCCGCAAAACTATCATTCTCTCTAATAGATTGCAATAGGTAAGGTAATTATTTTAGGTTGTAGCATGGAAGAAATTAAAAGTAGAGAAGGGTGAGAAAAATGAAACATACAATATTTAAATATGCTGTGATTGGGATTACGACCGGAGTGATAGTCTCCCTATTAAAAAAAGAAAATCGGAAAGCTATACAAACAACAGGAAAAAACGTAAAAGACAAACTACAAGAAGGAAACATAAAGGAAACATTAGAGAAGGTAACTGAGACAAGTAAACAATTCTCTGTAACTGCAGCTAATGTTGCAAAACAAACATTACCACAACTGCTTACAGCCACACCAGTTGTTATTTCTACCATTAAAGATTTAACAGAAAACGAAAATAATAAAAAGAAAAAAGATGAAAAGGATTACGAAAAAAATAAAAATAGTAAGGAAATAGACGGGGAAAAAACGAAAAATGAAAAGAAATATGTGAAAGAAGGGAAAGAAGAGAGTGCTTAGATTTAATTCTAAAAATAGAAAGTGAGGAAAAAAGTATGAAATCTTTGTATGCAATTGATGTAGGAATCGGCTTTACTAAGCGAGCATATCGACAGGATGAAGATTCTGAGGTGACGGTTAAGAGTGAAGCTTCCACACTAGCCCCTGTACCTAATCATGATGAAAGTGAAGATTTAACAAAGGTAAGTTTTATAGACTTAGACTTTGCATACTACATGGGAAATGAAGCGCATCAATCTGACGCTTCATTTCTTCCTCCATTTGAAGAAGAAATAGAACATTATTATGAAAGCGAACAGTTTAAACAACAAATATTTGGTTGCATTGCAAAGGATTATAAAGAAAATGTCGTGTTACCTTTAGTTGTTACCGGGCTTCCTGTCACTTATTTTGGTAGTCAGCATGAGCAATTACAACGTGCGCTAAAAAAAGAAACTTCCGTACAAATTGATGGCAAATTTATTCATATTACGGTGGAAAATGCTTTGATTCTTCAGCAACCGGTCGCTTTACATGCTTATTTCTTAAAAGAGGGAATCATTGAGGAACGAGATCGTATCTTAATTATTGATGGTGGATTTCGTACATTAGAAATGACAGATATGAAACAGAATGTCATTTTAAATCATTATGAGACGGAACTAGGATGTAGCAAGCCTTTGAAAAATATTAAGAATATCGTGCAGAATCATGCGGGTGAAAGTAATCAATTGCATATTAACGACATGCCAAACATATTAGAAAAAGGATATGGAGGTCGAGAAGAAAATCCTCAGGCAAGTCAGGTTGATACTTTGATTCAAAAAGAGTTGGATACACACTTCCAAGACGTTATGTGTGTATTACAAGAACAATTTAAGTTAGACCAGTATGACACTATTATTTGGACAGGAGGAATAGTAGATCTCCACAAAAAACGAATTGAAAAAATGCAAGGTGAAATTTCTTCTTTCCGTATGGTAGACGCTTCGAAAGAGGCTGCACTTCATGGGTACTATATGATTGGAAGTCAAGTATTTGATGACATCACCAATCAATCTGTATATGAATCTAAATTATAATAACGACCGAAATGGAGTTCGTTGAATAGACGTGCCACATATAAATAAGAAAAGATAAAAAGTGCTTGTATAGAGGAACTGTTTAAAATTGAGAATACAAATAACTAATATATAGGGGGTCTTCCTTGTAACAGAAGAAGACCTCCTATGCCATTTAGTTTGTAATGTAGAGGATCTAAAAACTTTTCCTCCAAGACATGAATACCTACATATAAATTTCATATTACGGATACTATTCAATGAAACATAAAACTATTCAGAAAGGAAGAATAATATGGAATGCATAAAAATGCCGAAATGGGATTGGTATCATGTGAAAACCAGTGAACTTGAAAAACCTTCTTCTATCATCCCTCGTGATGTAACACCTTATTTCTCTCAATTTGTAAAAAAAATAAGTTCTCCTTGTGAAAATGGATTATATGTTTATACGTTATCACCAAATCAAACTTGTGTATATGGTTCGTTTTTATATGATCAAGATAAAAAGGACGCCAAAATTCAAAAATTTCTTCATTATTTTGTAGCTCATGGAATACTGATAACGGTCCAGGAAAAAGAGGAAGAGGATTTCCAAAAATTAATACATAATTCCTCTTTTAGTGTGAAAAATTGTAATAGTTCCGCTGAAGGATTATGTGCTATCTTATCAATGTTTATATCTCACTACTTGCGAAAGGTTGACTATTTCGAAAACAATTTCAGAAATGTATTATGGGATTTTTATCATCATAATAACATAGCAGTTTTAGAAAGAATTTATCATATTCGTCATGAATTATTTATGAATACACATGTGTTTCGCTTAATACAAGAAGTGTTACAAGGCTTGGAGGAAGCTTGGTTAGAAAACTTAACAAACACCCTTTGTTATAAACAAACACACGTAAAATTAGAGCGTGGATTACAACTTGTTAAAGAGTACCAAGAAGAATTAGACACGATGATTCATTTACAAGAAGTTGTTTCTTCTCATCGTGGGAATGAAATTATGAAAGCCCTTACTGTATTAACTGCTGTAAGTACGCCGTTGACAGCTTTAGGAGCATTATGGGGTATGAACTTTAAATATATGCCTGAACTAGAATGGAAATATAGCTATTTAATCGCTCTCTTATTTATCATTTTTACAACAGGGGGTATGTATTTATATATGCGAGTCAAAGGATGGACAGGTGACTTATTACGAGTAAAGAAAAAGAAATCTTTTTTTAAATCTAATTAATCTTGTTTATAAAAAATATGATAGATATTAACTTAGAAATATGGTTAGTAATATTTATTAATTGGGGTAGTGCCACCCAACAAGCTAAGCTTATATAAGTTTAATTTCACATGAGATTTTTTTCTTTTTCTAAAGATCCAGTGTCAGTTCTTTAAGGATTTGCATACGAAATAAATCCTAACGAGTTTCCTTTTTTGAATTAATCCGCTTAATTATTAGACTTAGTACAATTGTAAACGACACCTAATATATCAAAGACTGTTTTCTTCCCATACCGATGAGATTTTCGTCCGTTTTGTTGTAGGTGATTGAACAGGCGAAGTAACACCTTTGATAGTTCTTGGGTGTTTTTCTGTATGGTTTGATAAATAAGAAGAAAATAATCTTTAATCATATATATGACCTTATATTCACTCAGTTCTTGTTTCTTTTCATAAGAAGTAATTGATGCATTTGAAACATAATAGCAGAACAGAGTAGGGCGCGATCAATTGACCATACAAATAGTAGGATGCTATTCCGATAATTGTAGTTTGCTAATAATTTTACCTTACATAAATGTAATACAAATGAAAGGTAAATGAATATGTGAAATTCCATAAAACAATTATTCTATATAAAGAGAAAATACAAATTAAAGAAACGGTATACGTATAGATGATGTGCAGCAATTATCTTAACTAGTTAAGCCACCTTTAAACAATAATTCTAAGGAGATTAAAAATGAGAAAAATCATTAACCTATGTATGATTGGAGCCATCTTATTTGGTTTATACTTGGCGTTCACGCCTAAAGAACCAAGAAATGGAATTTTGATGTTGGGAGATAAACAAGCTTTACAAGATATACGAAGTGAAAATAAAAGTAAAATTAAGTCTATCGATTTATATAAAGTTAAAACAGCACAATATAATGGAGAATCAGTATTTATTATGGATCAAAAAACAAGTGAAGCCGTAATAAAAAAAGGGATATTACGAGAGGGAGAAGATCATTTTACACCGATTTCAGATCCAATAAAGTCTATGCCTAAAATAACAAATGATACTGCTGTGTTATTTGCGAGTGAAAAAAATAAAAATATAAAAAAAGTAGTAATTGCTGACAAAGAAATACCGGTAAAATATGATAGTAATACTTGGTTTGGGCATTATCGTAACTCGAATTATGAACAGTGTATTTTAATTGTCAATAATTCTATGTTTACTCAAATTCCTATACAAGAAACCTATATGGGAATTTTTGAACTTAACAAAGTTTATGGAAATAATCATGGAGTTGTCGATACCGAGGATAAAAACTCAGTACAAGTGGAGAAAGAATTTCAAAGAATTATTGAGAGTAGAAAAGATAATTCACAGTTTTTAGAAGCGTTATCAATTATAAAATAATAAGCCTAAAAAAGGTGAAAATTAACTGAAAAATAATATAAATATTACGGAGGATTCATATGGCTGGCGTTATAGGACATACAGTAGTTACCGCAACTGTAGGATTAGTATATAAAAAACATTTAAATATCACAACTTTATTTTTCGGTATGGCGATTCCAGATGCTATAAGCATGTTCATTGGAAAGGTACCGCTTATACCAGGAGGAGCGGTAGATGAGAGTTTCATAGGTGGACTAGCTTGCGCTTTAGTGTTGACTTTACTAATTAATCTAGGTCTTAAAACAATACCTAGATTAATGAAACTGTTTACTTATAAACAGAGCTCTTCATTAAAAATTATTTTTATTTCTGCTTTAATAGGTACAGAATTACATGTATTGATGGACCTTATTGCTATAAACGGATGGCTGAATGGAACCATATTATAATAGTTTTATTTTAATGAAATATATAATTTAGGAATATCACTTCTTTTATTGTAAGGAGTGGTCTTTTTTATATATAGGCTAAATTCTCACAAATAACTGTAAAGGGAAAATTTCGTTATGGGGGTGTCTCAAAATCTTAGCTTGATGGTGATGGGGTAGTACTATATCCCACCAAGTTAAAGTTTTGATGTCTCCGCAATGATAAAAATGGTGAATATTTATCCCGCGTTAACGGACAGTAAAACCCCCACTGATTAAAGTTTCACTTTATATGAAAGATTAGAGCTCTCCTTTTTGTAGAAGGACTCTAATCTTTGTTTAAAAACTATATCATATACATAGGCAGACTCATCATCTGAAATTTGCCCAGATTCAATTTAGAATATGACAAAAGAGAACTTGCGTTAGACAACAAGCTCTCTTTAAAAGAAATGACGTAATTGAGATACTTATATAGTAACAATTAATTGTTTTCTTCTATTACACGTAGTGCTCAAATTTCAGACACATTAACAAGCACTCTTTTGTATAGCGAAGAGCTTGTCCTTGTCATTCCAAAAAAGCATCCTTTGAATGAAACATCATTTGTTTCTTTTCGAGAATTAGTAGGGCTCAGTAGAATAATGGTTTCATGTAGTTGTCGTGAATCTATTAAAATATATTGTGAGAGTTTAGGGTTATCTTTATCTGAAGCAAATATAGAAACAAAATCTTCTATTTCTTTATTGAGCCTCGTATACAATGGATAGAGTGTTGCCATAATACCTCTTTGACTAGTTGACTTTGTTAATAATGATAATTCGAGCATAGTTCGTATTATTGATCCGACACCAAGTTAAGATATTAATCTTATTCACTTTATGGTAACTTTGTTGTATCTCTTTAAACATACCTATATTAAAACCCAAATTTCTCAATTTAATGCTGAGAAATTTGGGTTTTTCTAAAGTAATCAATTTTTTAAAAAATTTTTAGAAATTTAAAGATAAAGTATTGTATACATGTAAGTATGATTAAAAATGAAAAGTTGTAAATGCTAAATTTAATGAAATACGCCTTACTCTCTTTACCATTGGCCTGAATGAATAGTTTATAGGAGATTACACTGGCTAAAGATGCGATAATTGTTCCAAGCCCTCCAATATTTACTCCTAGTAATAAAGCTTTCCAATCAGAAGTAAAGTTTGATAGAAGAATTGAAGTAGGAAAATTACTAATCAATTGACTCAAAAATATGGAACTAAAGAAGACTGAAGTATCTCCTCTTAAATTAGCGCGAGCGAAGGTCTCCAGCGCATCAGAATGAGAAATGTTTCCAATAAAAATAAAAAAACAGACAAAGGTTATTAGAAGAAAGTAATCAACTTTTAATAGTAAGTTTCTATCTAACGTAAAAGCCGCCATCAGTGTAACTATTAGCGCAATGTAATAATTAATGAAACCAAAAATAGATGCAATGATAGTGATAAGTATCAAAATCCAGATGGTAGCTTTTTTTCGATTCTTCACGGTAATAACAGGTAATTCTATTTTTAAATCTGTTTTTTGAAGTTTTTGAGTAAATATAAATAACAAACTAATTCCAAGTACAGCTAAAAGCAGGATTGAACCTAAAAATGGGATGAGCTTAATTCCATAGTAAGAATATAAGTATAAATTTTGTGGGTTTCCCATAGGCATCAAGCTACTACCGATGTTTGCCGCAATTGTCTGTAGGATGATTGTATCCATCATGTTCATTTGTGTTTTTTTACTAATGACAAGTGTTATTGGTACAAAAGTGAGAAGAGCGACATCATTTGTTACAAACATAGAGCAAATAAAGCATAACAAAATTAGAATAATAGATATTGACCTGCTGTTATTGCATTTATTTAAAATCGCAACGGCAAGTTTGTCTAATATCTTTAGCTGTTCAAAAGCCTTAATGGCCACCATTAGATTAAATAAACTAATTAACACTTCAAAGTTAATATATTCGATCTTTGGCGAATATATGAAGCAGCTTACAATTGCTAGTATCAGTGAAATGGTAAGTACTATATCCTTTTTTAAAAATCCGAATTTCATAAGGAGTCTTTTTTTATTTTGAACGAATACTATTTCTTTCACAATACACCACCTGTAATCAATGTTAGTAAATATACATTTTGGGGATAACTCGATATTGCTAGAAAAGAGGATGTCATAAGGTCCTAAATAAGAGTTTTGTAATGTTTCATCCCTTCAACAAAATCCTTTTTTGCTTAGTGTCTTTAATATTGTAAATATGGCAATATAGACGAATCCAACTAGAGGAATTAATTGAGAAAACAAATGTTTTTTGTATGATACCATAAAAAAAATTAAATGTTTTATTTTTTAAATATTCTTATAATGTCCTATTGATTTTTGATTTCAAATACTTTATATGAACTTCTAAAAGAGAAAAAGTATGCATGTTTTTATTAAGAAAATTGAGGCTTGTCAAAGGTTAGGTAGAACGGAATCCGCGATGTTTGAATTCTGTATAAAATTCACAAAACCTCACTGTTTTTTAGATGAAAAACCTTAAAATATTTTTTTGTTTTTATAAAAACCTGTACTTTTTCGTAACATTCTGTACTTTTGATTATAAATTAAAGACAAGCTTCTCTTAGTTGAAGATTGAAAGCGCTTCATAGTTTTTCTGTGAATTTTTTACCTAGCCTATTTTGGAGATTAGTAGTGAGAAAGGAGATATTTCCATGTTCTTGAGAAAATTAACAAAAAACCAGTTAATCACTAATGATTATTATGATTTAAATGTAAATCACCGGTAAACGAAACAAACATAATAGTACAACATTAGTGGATAAGAATATTAGTTTTACAGAAGGGGATAGAGCACCGGGTGTATAAACGTGAAGTTCTTCAAAATTTCAGTTTTACAGTTGCATATTGTAATGTTTGCTTAAACAGACCAATCCTATTAGTATAGGAAATTTTTATCCTTGTTGTATTTGAATATGAATGAAGTATTTATGCCAGGGAATATAGGTGATTTTATATAGATTATAATAGATAAATTTTTGGTATGGAGTGATGATATGGAAAGGTTTTTTGTAGATTTAGTTGGATCAACGAATGATTTTTTATGGTCTAAATTGTTAATTATTATGCTTGTTATTTGCGGAATTTATTTTACATTTAAATTGAATTTTGTACAGTTTCGAATGTTAAAAGAGATGGTCCGTGTATTAATGGAGGGGAAAAGTGGTTCTAAAGATCAAATCTCTCCTTTTCAAGCGTTTTGTATTGGTATGGCAGCCCGGGTTGGAACAGGGAATATTACAGGAATTGCAATTGCGATTGCATTAGGGGGTCCTGGAGCTGTATTTTGGATGTGGATTATTTCTATTATTAGCTCAGCATCCAGTTTTGTTGAAAGCACATTAGCACAGATATATAAAGTAAAAGATAAAACTGGCTTCCGCGGTGGTCCATCCTATTATATGGAAAAAGGGTTGAATAAACGTTGGATGGGGGTATTATTCTCTATTCTAATTACAATTACTTTTGGTCTTGTATTCAATTCAGTACAATCAAATACAGTTACAATTGCTTTTCAAAACTCATTTGGTACAGATCGTCTAACAGTCGGGATAATCATGGCCATTGCTTTCGCTGCGATCATCTTTGGTGGTGTACAACGTATTGCAAAAATGGCTGAATACAAAGTGGTATTTTTAGCGGTATTATACATTGGAGTTGCATTATTTGTTGTAGTTACCAACATATCAAAAATGCCGGAAGTTCTTTCTCTTATTGTTCAAAACGCATTTGGTTTTAAACAAATAGCAGGAGGTTCAATTGGTGCAGCACTTATGAATGGAGTTAAACGCGGTTTATTCTCAAATGAAGCTGGTATGGGAAGTGCACCAAACGTTGCTGCAACAGCAACAACAAGCCATCCGGTGAAACAAGGACTAATTCAAGCATTTGGTGTATTAACGGATACACTGATCATTTGTACTAGCACTGCCTTTATTATTTTGCTTTCTGATGCATATAAACAACCGGGATTAAATGGTATTGCACTGACACAAGCAGCATTAAGTGAACACATCGGTCCTTGGGCATCGGGTTGTCTTGCTATCTTTGTTTTTTTATTTGGATTTGGTGCGTTAATTGGCAACTATTATTATGGTGAAACAAATATTCGCTTCTTACATACAAGTAAAGTGTGGTTAATGATATACAGAATAAGTGTGTTGGCTATGATTGTATTTGGTTCTGTTGCAAAGATCCAAATTGTATGGGATTTAGCGGATTTATTTATGGGCTTTATGGTTATTATTAATTTAATTGCTATTACCTTACTTTCAAAAGTAGCATTTGCGGCGTTACAAGATTATATAAACCAGAAAAAAGCTGGTAAAGATCCTATTTTTTATAAAGAAAACATTAAAGGACTTGAAAATATTGAATGTTGGGATAGTTATGAGAAAACTTCAAAAAAGAAAAGTGTGTAATAAGAAAAATATTCAGACTGCAATATGTCTGAATATTTTTCTTGGTTCTAGTGCAAATAGTATCGATGATATTAAAGAAAAAATTATTTTATATCAAGTTAATAGTACGGGGGAATATTTTTAAATGATAAAAGATTATAACGTTCAAATTGAAGGTCAAGAAAAAGTTTGCTTAGATCAATGGGTAGCTCATTATCGAACGTATGCAACTAAGGGACGAAGCGCCAGTTATATTCCCGCTCTGGGAGAAATAAATGTATCGCAGTTAGGTATTTGTATAGTAAAGCCAGATGGAACAATGATAAAATCAGGAGATTGGAAGGTACCTTTCACATTACAAAGTATATCAAAAGTAATCGGTTTTATAGCCGCTTGTTTAAGTCGCGGTATTTCTTATGTATTAGAACGAGTTGACGTAGAGCCAACTGGAGATGCCTTTAATTCAATTATTCGTTTGGAGATACATAAACCAGGAAAACCTTTTAATCCTATGATTAATGCTGGAGCGATTACGATAGCTTCACTTTTGCCAGGGACATCGGTGCAAGAAAAATTAGAATCTATATACGTATTAATTGAAAAAATGATAGAGAAGCGTCCCGCTATTAATGAAATAGTATTTCAATCAGAATGGGAAACGGCTCATCGTAATAGAGCATTAGCATACTATTTAAAGGAGAATGGTTTTCTAGAATCAGATGTGGAGGAGACACTAGAGGTTTACCTAAAACAATGTTCGATTGAAATAAATACAGAAGATATTGCCTTAATAGGGCTTATACTAGCACATGATGGATATCATCCTATTCGCAAAGAACAAGTGCTCCCTAAAGAAGTAGCTAGGTTAACAAAGGCTTTAATGCTTACTTGTGGAATGTACAACGCTTCTGGAAAATTTGCTGCTTTCATTGGATTACCAGCTAAGAGTGGGGTATCCGGCGGAATTATGACACTTGTTCCCTCAAAATCTAGGAAGGATTTACCCTTCCAAGATGGATGTGGTATTGGTATTTACGGACCAGCCATTGATGAGTATGGGAATAGTTTACCAGGAATTATGTTGTTAGAACATATTGCAAAAGAATGGGATTTAAGTATATTTTAAAAAGGAGCACAGATATTTTGGTGTTAGAGCGAGTCCAAAAGTGTTCAGACCTTATATTGTGTCTGAACATTTTTGAGTTATAAAGTATCTTTCTAAAGTAGAAGAGTGTAATGAATACTCACAATCTATAATGCTTTCGTTTATATCTTATTTATCAGTTTTTGAAAAAAATAGAGTAAGTATTGTATTAATGCAAATAGGTTTGTATACTGACTGTTAGGCGAAAGTGAGAAGTGATTATTTTGAATCTTAGTAATTTAGTAAAAAAAGACATCTATATTCTCGTTTTAATGATACTTACAGTACCCTTAGTAGGTGAAATAAAGTCATTTCCTTTAAATGAAACATTTAGAATGAGCTTTGGTGCACCAACATTTTTCTTTTTTTTGTTATTGTTTCGACGAATTCCAGCATTTTTACCGGGTTTTTTAACAGCGATAGTCGTGGTAGTATTTCGTATCTCAATGGATGTCATTATAAAGGGAAATATGGATTGGCTAGCCGCTTTTCATACTCACTATCCTAGTTTTTTCTTTTATTTTACTTATTCGTATCTCTTTCATTTAGCCAAAATTAAACGTTTTTATCATCAACCACTAATGATTGGTTTGATTGGTTGCATGATTGAAATACTGTCAGACTGTGTGGAATTAATGATTCAATATTTCGTATTAAAAACATCGATCACATCCGAGGCAATAAATGAGATCATTGTTATCGCATGTTCCCATAGTTTTATAGTTCTAAGCTTTTTCAATATGATGAAATTGTATGAAGCGCAATCAAGGGAGAAACACATAAAGAAACAAAATGAACACATGCTCATGCTCATCTCTAATTTATATGAAGATGCTGTTCATTTAAAAAAAACATTACAAGATGCTGAGAATATAACAAAAAAATCCTATGATTTATATAAAACTTTAGACTCTTTTGAGCACAAACAGATGGATTTTCAGTTTGGGGATTTAAGGCAACAGGCATTACAAATTGCTGGTGAGGTTCATGACGTTAAAAAGGATAACCAACGTATTTTTGCAGGACTTTCAAAATTAATTTCTGATGAAAGTTTTACAGATTATATGTCTGTACATGAACTAGTAAATATCATTATACGGGCAAATGCGAAATATGCACGGTTGCTAGAGAAAGACATCCAATTTGTGTATAAAATTGATGGTGTGCATCCTCATTATCATATTTACACAATCTTATCTATTATAAATAATATCGTTACAAACGCTGTAGAAGCTATCCAAAGTATGGGAACCATCACAATTGACATTAATAAAGACCACCATTTTGTTGAATTTCAAATAGGCGATAATGGTCCCGGTATTTCTTCAAAATATAAAGATTCAATTTTTGAGCCTGGGTTTACTTCTAAATATGATGATTTAGGCAATCCATCGACAGGTATCGGATTATCGTATGTTAAAGAAATGGTCGAACAACTTGAAGGTGATGTTACGCTTGAGGACAGAACCGAAGGAAAAGGATCAATTTTTATAATTAGATTAGGGATTGATCATATAATTTCGAAAGGGTGATTCTATGTATTTTTATATAGTAGATGATGAAAAAGCGGTTCGCTCAATGTTGGCTCAAATTATCGAGGATGAAGATCTTGGGGAGGTTATAGGAGAAGCTGAGGATGGTTTATCTTTAGAGCAACAAATGCTAATCCTTAAAAATATAGACATTTTATTTATCGATTTGTTAATGCCGATTCAAGATGGAATAAAAACAATTCGTCAAATAAAGCCTTCGTTTAAAGGGAAAATCATCATGGTTTCTCAAGTAGAATCAAAAGAGTTAATTGCTGAAGCTTATTCGCTTGGCGTTGAATACTATATTATTAAGCCAATTAACCGGATTGAAGTCTTAACAGTTGTTCGGAAAGTCATTGAACGAATTCGTTTGGAAAAATCGATAAAAAACATTCAAGAATCGCTTAATATGGTATTAAAATTGGATAGTAATGCAAGTACGCAAGAAAAATACCGTAATGAAAAACATTTAAATACTTTTAATCACTTTCAAAATTCCATTCATTTTCTTTTGTCTGAATTAGGAATAGCCAGTGAAAGTGGAAGTAAGGATTTAATGGATATGCTAGATTATTTATATAAATATGAACAAGATAACACGTTGGAACAAGGTTTTCCTTCACTAAAAGAGATTTTTATGAATTTAGCTCAAAAAAAACTTGGGGATTCAGCTGAAGACGCCGAATTAAAAAGGTTCATAGAAGCTTCCAAACAACGGATTCGGAGAGCAATATATCAATCATTAAACCATTTAGCTTCCCTTGGACTTACTGATTTTTTAAACCCGAAGTTCGAAAATTATGCTTCTAGATTTTTTGATTTTACTACCGTAAGGAGAAAGATGACAGAATTGAATAATGAACCAACATTACCTGCTCGTATTGATACAAAAAAATTTATTCAAGTTCTTTATTTTGAAGCAAAACGAATACACTTGGAATTAAGATGATAAACTCTTGCTCATTAGTATTTTCAATTAATAGATTGATAGTTGTTTTCATGTTATTTGTTTTATATAGTCTTTCTAAGAGTGGATTTTCCTTTATTTCATATTGATTTTAAAATCAGAAAATTCCGTATCGATTTGGTAGAAGTGTATGAACTTAGAACAAAAGAATATGTATTTTTTATTTTTTTAAACATTAATATTCATTAAAAAAAACGAGTATTTCCACAATAAAATATAAATACATAGTAAGTTGAGTTGAAAAAAGATGCTATCTTCTAGCATCTTTTTTTCTTTAAGAGGAAATATCATCGATCCTTATATTATTTGAAATTCAAATGCGGGCATATAAATAAGGGAAAAGGAGATAATATTTAACAAATTATAATTGGAAATGGTATTTTAGGTCAGAAATGTTTTTATACTAACTAGGTTATTGGTACGAAATAAGCATAATGTCTTGCTTTTCTGCTCTTTAATCTTACAGTTATTTTTTATTAAGTACATACCGTTCTTTAGAAGTCTCAATCCTAGCAGAGTATATAAATTGGGTGATAAACATGTGGAACATAATTACTTCTTATCTTCCAGATTGGAAAGTCTTTGTACAAGCTTTTATCTTGTTTTTAATTCCGTATACTATCTCAAGATTTTTTCATTGGGTTCGTATGTCAGAGAAAGAGTGGGAAGAATGAGTTGGTGGAAGTCAAGAGACAAACAAGTGAAAAAAAATAATATTCAAAGTAAAACGAAACAAGAGTATAAACCTTCTCAAAATACAATCGTTCATTTCACAAATGATTTTGCCTCTAACTTAGAACTTATAAAGCAACAAATCGGACATAATTCTGATGTTCGCTTTCGGAAGTTTAATATTGGGCGCACAGATATTCAGGCTGGGATCGTTTTTGTTGATGGTCTATCAGATAAAGAGATAATTGACAAACATATTATGAAATTACTAATGGATGATTTTTCTGATGAATATAAAAATGAATCTTCTTATGTGGAGGGGACTGTTTCAAAAGAATATATTAAAAATAAAGTTCTTACAATTAGTGAAGTAGCAGAAGTCCATTACATAAAAGATTTAATACCTAAAGTATTGATAGGTTCAACAGCTCTTTTAATTGATGGTTTAGCAGATGTGTTTATTCTTGGTACAACAAAAGCAAATAAACGAAACATTGAAGAACCAGTATCGGAGGCATTAGTCAGAGGGCCACGGGTCGGTTTTACTGAAGTATTAAGTGATAATACCTCACTTTTGCGACGACATTGTGCGGATGAGAGTTTATCATTAGTAAAGCTACCAGTAGGAGAACGTGCAAAGAAAGAGTTAGTTGTCGCATTTATTAACGATCTTGCTAGTACAGAATTGGTGGATGAAATAAAAAACAGAATTCAGAAAATTGACATAGACAGTGTACTCGAATCTGGTTATATAGAGCAACTCATTGAAGATAATTATCTCAGTCCTTTTCCGCAGATTCAAAATACAGAACGACCTGATCGTGTTATTAGTGCTTTGATGGAAGGTCGAGTAGCTATTTTGTTAGATGGAACACCATTTGTTTTAATTGCTCCAGTTACATTTAGCATGCTACTGCAATCACCAGAAGATTATTATGAAAGGTGGCTTCCTGGTACACTTCTCCGCTTATTACGCTTCATGACAGCTTTTGTTTCATTATTTGCTCCAGCACTGTATATTTCTTTCATTTCATTTCATCCAGGATTAATTCCCACTAAGCTCGCTATTTCTATTATCGGATCGAGAGAAGGAGTTCCTTTTCCCGCTTTAATAGAAGCGTTAATTATGGAAGTAGCTATCGAAGTTTTACGAGAAGCAGGTTTACGTCTGCCTAAACCGATTGGACCGGCAATGGGAATTGTGGGCGGTTTAATAATTGGTCAGGCTGCCGTAGAAGCAGGAATTGTTAGTCCAATAATGGTTATCGTTGTTGCGGTAACAGCTATTTCTTCTTTTACTATTCCGCAATATAGTGTGGGAATTACGTTACGCATTCTTCGTTTTGTAGCTATGTTTTGTGCTGCGATATTTGGATTGTATGGAGTTATTCTCTTCTTTCTTTTACTTTGCAGTCATTTAGTGAAACTGAAAAGTTTTGGCGTTCCTTATACCAGCCCTGCTGTTCCATATCGATTCAGTGACTGGAAAGATTTTATGGTTCGCATGCCATTAAAAATAATGAGACGTCGACCGAAAATAATGCATACAAAAAAAACTATCCGCAAAAGGTAGCTGATGACGAAAGGAAGTGGCCTTCAGTGATTACTATACCTAAAGACCGAATAACAACTTCACAAGCAGTTGTTATTATTGTAAATTACATACTTGGGACAGGAATTCTTACTTTGCCCAGAGCATCTGTGGAAAAAGTGAAAACACCAGATGTATGGTTAAGTGTGATATTAGGTGGGATACTCGCAATGGTTTCAGGAGTAATTATGGTCAAATTAAGTCAGCAGTTTCCAGAAAAAACATTTTACCAATACAGTCAAGATATTGTAGGGAAATGGATAGGCAGATTGTTTAGTTTTCTTATTATAGGGTATTTTCTTACGACTTCAGCATTTCAAATTCGTTCAATGGCAGAAGTAATAAGCTTTTTTTTGCTCGAAGGAACCCCCACATGGGCTATTGTTATGCCTTTTATGTGGATAGGTCTCTATTTGATTATGGGTGGTATTAATTCAATTGCACGGATGTTTGAAATAATATTTCCTATTACTGTTTTTATTTTTTTAATCATTTCCTTTATGAGTATCGGAATATTCGAGATAGATAATCTCCGTCCCGTATTAGGTTTGGGAATTAAACCAGTGTTAGATGGGATAAAAACAACGTCTCTCGCATATACAGGTCCTGAAATTATGTTAATTCTTTTGGTATTTATGGAACAACGAAAGAAAGCAGTAAAAGCTATTTTAGTTGGAATTTCTATTCCGTTAATCTTTTATGTAATAACTGTTGTAATGGTCATTGGTGCATTATCAATTGATGGGGTTGTAACAAGAACATGGCCGACAATTGACCTTATGCGCAGTTTTGAAATTTCTGGTTTGATATTTGAACGTTTTGAATCTTTACTGCTTGTAATATGGATTATGCAAATATTTGCTACCTATACGATTAGTTACTATGCAGCTGCATTAGGATTAGCGCAACTCTTTAAAAAGAGTATTCATCCGTTTATTTTTGCTTTGATTCCAATCATTTACCTCATTGCTATGACTTCGAAAAATATAAATGACTTGCTTAAATTGGGGGATATGCTCGGTAATGTTGCATTATTTTTATTTGGTTTACTACCACTGCTTCTTCTTATTATTACGCGATTAAAAGGAGGAGTAGTGTGAAACATAAATTTAATTATATGCGGTTCTATTTGGCTTTGTTAGGGACGCTTTTGCTTCTATTTTTAACAGGATGTTGGAGCAGTAAAGAAGTAGAAGAGTTGAGCTTAACTGCAGGTATAGCACTAGATAAAGGGAAGGATTCAACAATTGAGAAAGAGGATGAGGAAGGAGGTTATCCTAAAAGAAACCTTATAACAGCTACTTATCAAATTGTTAGTTCGCAAGCACAAAGTAAAGGAAATGGACAACAAAAACGTTATATAAATGTTTCTGAGACTGGTGATTCCATTCATCAAATTGTTCGTGAGTTTTCATTGAAAAGAGAGAGCACAATGTTCAGCCCACATTTAAAAAACATTGTTATTAGTGATAATCTTGTACGTACATACAGTTTAGAACAATTACTTGAACAGTATCTCCGTGACAATGAAGTTCGGCTTAGCTGTATGCTCTTAATTAGCAAGGGTCTAGCGAAGGAGGTACTGGAATCAAACAAAAAAGGAGAAATCCCAGCATTTCGTTTGTCTGGAATTGCAGATAATAGAAATAGAACAACAAGGATTTTACCTCCTGTATCGCTCGCTAAATTGGAAGGAAAGATGCGGTCAGGGTCCAGTTTTCTTTTGCAAAATGTAATCTCGATAAAAGGAGAAACAAAATTTGCAGGAGCTGCTGTAATTAAAGGGAAGACAAAAAAGTTGATGGGCTTTTTAAATGAGCAGGAATTGGAAGGAGTAGTATGGATAAACGGAAAAAGGAATGGTGGTGTGGTAAAAACTTTTGATAAAGAATCAAAGAAACTCATTATATACGAAATAAAGTCAATAAAAAGCAAAATCATACCACATGTTAACGGAAATAATATTTCCTTTGATGTAAACATTGAATCAGAAGGGCGTTTGTCTGAAAATTGGATGCAATCAGGAAAAGATTTTGAAAATGAATTTTTAAAAAGAGAAGAAAAAGCTATTGAAAAAGAAGTAAAGTACTTAGTACATCATGTTACAAAAAAAATACAAAAAGAATATCAAGTCGATATTGCGGGTTTTGGAAACCAATTAAGAATTAAGCACCCGAGAACATGGGAGAAAGTCAAAAAAGATTGGGATCGAACATTTAGTAAAGTACCGATTAAATATCATATAAATGTAACTATACAAGATTATGGAGCATCAAGTTTAAAACGGTGAGACGTCTAAATTGACCTTATATTTACACAAAAACAAAAAGTTACAAAAATTTTAATTTGAAAATTTTTGTAACTTTTTGTTTTTTTATGTCCTTCTTATTATAGATTAAAGAAATGATTTTATTAAAAGTTCATTCTTTATCCTATACACTTCTTTTGCACTATAAAGTAAATAACAACCGTTACTAATGGTGTTTTATTTAGCGTTAGGAAAAAAAGAGGAATCGTTATATATCCTTTACAAGTTTGAATAGGAGGGAGTTTGAAGTGCAAGCGAAAGCAGTGCAAATAGAAGGGGATTTTGAAAATAAGTAATTATTAGAGGTATATGTAAGCTCTATATAGGAAGGAGAATTTTAAAATTCTATTGATAAACCCAGTAATTGTAATAGCCCTTATTTAGACTAATAATTTCAAAATCAATAAAATTTAGAGTAGAAGGAGCAAGAGCAAATTATTATGAATAAACAAATAGGATTCATCGGATGTGGAAACATGGGTATTGCTATGATAGGTGGGATGATTAAAAAAAATATAGTTTCTCCAGATCAAATAATTTGTTCAGATTTAAATGTCATTAATTTAAAAAATGCTAGTAATGAATATGGCATAACTATAACTACTAATAACAATGAAGTCGCTAACAGTGCTGACATTTTAATCTTATCAATCAAACCAGATTTATACTCATCGGTAATTAACCAAATAAAAGATCAAATAAAAAATGATGTAATCGTTGTAACTATTGCTGCAGGAAAAAGTATTAAGAGCACTGAGAATGAATTTGGTAGAAAGTTAAAAGTTGTTAGAGTAATGCCTAATACACCGGCACTTGTTGGAGAAGGAATGTCTGCGTTATGTTTTAATGAAATGGTTACAGAAAAAGATATAAAAGAGGTACTGAACATATTTAATATTTTCGGTCAGACGGAGGTCGTAAATGAAAAACTAATGGATGTTGTTACATCTATTAGTGGTTCTTCTCCAGCATATGTGTATATGTTTATAGAAGCCATGGCAGATGCTGCTGTACTTGGCGGTATGCCGAGAAAACAAGCTTATAAATTTGCGGCTCAGGCTGTATTAGGTTCTGCAAAAATGGTATTGGAAACAGGAATACATCCAGGTGAATTAAAGGATATGGTTTGTTCTCCAGGTGGAACGACGATAGAAGCTGTAGTAACGCTAGAAGAAAAAGGTTTAAGAACAGCTATCATTTCAGCTATGAAACGTTGTATGCAAAAATCTATGGAAATGTCTAGTTTAACTAGTAAGTGAGAAGCGAATTTATATAATATTTCAAATCTATTTAATGTAAAAGAAATATTATGAGGCTAGTTAATAACTAAGTAAATTTATATAAAACACTAACGAGACGAACAAACCTTATTTTAAAGGGGATACAGAAAATATGAGTAATTTACTAAAAAAGAAATCCGTTACACAATTGTTAGAGCATAATCAAAGCAAGACTTTAACGAAAACATTAGGAGCATTTGATTTAATTATGTTAGGAGTAGGCTCGATAGTTGGAACGGGTGTTCTTGTCTTAACTGGATTAGTAGCAGCAAGAGATGCTGGTCCAGCAGTTATTTTTTCATTTGTACTTGCAGCAATTATATGCGGATTTATAGCATTATGTTACGCAGAAATTGCTTCCACACTCCCGGCGTCTGGTAGTGTATATACGTACTCATATGCAACAATTGGTGAGTTTGTTGCTCATCTAGTAGGTTGGTCATTGCTGTTAATATATATCGTGGCAACAGCAGCTGTCGCTGCTGGATGGACAGGCTATTTCCACAATTTAATAAAGGGATTTGGATTAGAGATACCTAAAGCTCTAGTAACGATTCCTTCGCATGGTGGTATTGTGAATCTACCAGCAGTAATTATTACATTGATATTGGCATGGATGTTATCTCGTGGTACGAAGGAAAGTAAACGAATCAATAATATAATGGTATTGATTAAAATTGGAATGATTTTGTTGTTTATTACGGTTGGTATATTCTATGTAAAACCAATGAACTGGATACCAATTGCACCATACGGTTTAAGTGGAGTTTTTACGGGTGGAGCAGCTATTTTATTCGCTTTTACGGGTTTTGATATATTAGCAACTTCAGCAGAAGAAGTAAAAGATCCGAAACGTAATCTTCCCATCGGTATTATTGCATCATTAATCATATGTACAATTATTTATATTATGGTATGCCTTGTTATGACAGGAATGGTTTCCTATAAAGAATTAAATGTTCCTGAGGCAATGGCTTATGTAATGGAAGTTGTAGGACAAGGGAAAGTCGCTGGTGCAATTGCTGCAGGTGCTGTAATTGGCCTTATGGCTGTTATTTTTTCAAATATGTATGCGGCAACACGAGTATTCTTTGCAATGAGTCGTGATGGATTGTTACCGAAATCATTTGCGAAAGTTAATAAGAAAACTGGAGCACCCACTTTTATAACTGGATTGTCAGGAATAGGGAGTTCTATAATAGCTGGGTTTATTGATTTGAAAGAATTGGTTAATTTAGTTAATATAGGTAGTTTGGTGACGTTTGCGTTAGTTTGTCTATCAGTTATTATTCTCCGTAAATCTCACCCAAATTTAAAACGTGGATTTATGGTACCTTTTGTACCTGTATTACCAAGCGTTTCAATTGTTTGTTGTGTGTTTTTAATGCTAAATTTACCGTTAAGAACATGGTTGTACTTTAGTATTTGGATTACTATTGGGGCGGTCATATATTTCTTTTATTCGATAAAACACAGTAATTTAAATGAGGAAACGATCTCGAAATTACATGATAAAATTGCGAGATAATAATGATAGAAAATTTTATTAATAATCATATTGATAGTTGAGTAAAATAGAAACAGTTTTTTGACATTTAGCAAGAAATAAAATGAAAAATCCTAGGACAGCTGAGTGCCTTTTTTAGAAACCTTGCCTGTTTTTCATGATTTAAAACTAATAAGGAGAGGAAAGTATGAGTGAATTGCATTTTATGAGTCTAGAAGAACTGGATAATGAATTAGAAAAAGATGACAGTGGTATTTATTTTATTAAAGATTATAATGACAATATTATTTATATAGGCAAGGCTTTTAGTATAAAAAGTAGAGTATTAGCTCATTTTAATAGTTATTCCAATATTAAGGAATATGTACATTTATTTAATAAAGTAGCGTATCTCATTGAAGATAGTTTGTTAAAACGCTCATTGTTACAAGTTACTTATATGATTAAATATAAACCAGTATTAAACAAAGAAGTCCAAAAAGAATTCCCAGAGTTATATACTCAATACATTAAGCAAACAAATAAAAAATCCATGTTGTTAGAAATTGATGAAGCTAAAGAAAAAAGGGATGAGTTAAAGAATAGATTAGTAAAATTAGTGGGTGGAAAAACTATGTTTTATGACATAATTTCTCTGTTAAACAATGGATATAACTATCATGTCCTCGCAAAAGTATTGAGCATAGAACTTCAAACTTTAATTATAATGAAAGAACACCGAAACAAATTCCCGATACCACATAATTATAAGAGAACAATCAAGCATCAAGATATAATGTATGCTTTATCTGGAAAAAAGAATTTAAGTACGTCAAGGTTAAACACTTAACTTTAAAGTAGTAAATTCGTTGCTTTTGTAGCTTTTGTTGTTATATTGAAATGCAATGTACATTTGTGTTTCAAATTTAATTGGTGGAATAAGGGGAGAGAAAGAGTTCCCATAAAAGTACTAGAAGAAATTAGGTTGCTCATGCTTAAATAGCATAATTAGGCACATGTTATTTATTAATATATTGGAAGTGCAATTATAAATATTCAAAGATACAAAAGTAATACAAATGAAATTCTTACTTCTGCTACTACAAGTACTATTGAGCAAATGAAGTATGAAACTGCTCCTTGAACTAGGAGTCACACTGGGACCTGATACATCATCATTTTGATCGGTGGAGAGATTACAAAACGCTTAGTTCGAATGGCTGAAAAACAGTTAACAGGTCAATACAGATTACACTAAGAAAATAATCCGTATATATATACGGATTATTTTTCCTTTAATTTACAAAAAATAAATTTTGAAATTGAAAAAACATCTCAGATTCCTTTGTAATAACCTTTTGTGGTCGCGTTAATGTAATAGGTATCGAAAGAAGATTTGTTCGATACAAGCGATGTATGGGCCCTTAAAAGAGTTTTGGTGTTATTTGTAATTTTAATTCCATAATACTTAAGCCAATATAATAAAATGTTTTATGTCTAAATCGATATAAGGTAATGATTATTAAGAGATATTTCTTTTTTTATAGAATAAGTAAAACTAATGTTGCGACCAGTAATATAATGCCATTTTTTTGAATATTCCATTCGTTATTTTTAGTTGATGAAAAGACCTTTCTCTCAATTAAAAGTTTAATTGAGTACTTGAATTTCCTTCACTTTGTACTTTTCAAAGCATAGTGCTTCAAAAATAGCCTTATCACTTTCAGCTGTTTCCAATTTTATGACTTCGTTATTATCTTTTTTTAAATTTGGAACGAAGTGGTTTTTCAGTTTCACATTTAAATTAGCAGTATGTATTTTTGGAATTCAATTTGTATAAGTGATTGAATTGGAACTTTGTCTGTTGTTTCTTGCGGTGGTACAGTATCTCCTGTTACTTTCGCTGTATTTTAAATCTTTTTCCAGCTTGGTCCTCGCATTGACTACCACTGTATTTTGTAGTACTTCACTGTTTTCTCAAGTTCAATAATTATATCTTGTAGAATTAAGAAAAGAACTTAACTTATTTCATTTACTTATCTACTCTGATGTTTAGATGCTAACTACAATTAAATAATATATGATTTTTATAAAAAAGATATAGTAATATTTTGTTGTGAATTGTACTAATTTGATATTTTATAGTATTATTTGTCGTGAATTATATATAACAGAATATATTTTATGGATCTATAAAGGAGAATGTAATGAATACTTCTATCGATATACAACACTTGTGTGATCTTGCACATAAAGCATTTAATGCCCCTGTACATATTTTATCTGCAGACAGAAAGATTTTATATCATTCTACATCTGATAATGTTTGTAGTCCTTTTTATTCTTCAAAAGAAGAACATCTTACTGATATTTATCAAGAAAACGATCCCTGTAACTTGCCACTTTTCCGAAGTAACAACTATCTTGAAAATTTTGTTCTAATTCATATAGAAAATCATGATGATATTAAAGGGACAATTATAATCGGTCCTACTATACATTCAAAAGATTCAGATGATATGATCATAAAATTTCAGAAAGAATTTAAATCAAATGATAACATTCAAGAAAGACTTGCCTATTATCAGTGTTTATCTGAGATTAAAAAAACTACATTAATTGATATGGGAATTTTATTACATTACATGATTTTCAATGAAAAGTTAGATGTAGATATTGTCTTGGAAAAAAATAAAGTACTAGAGGAAGTTCCTAATAAAATTGTGAAACCTGATTTATATATTTTAAAACGCCGACAAAACAAACCTAAAACGCACAATATGGCATTAGTAAATGATTTCTTTTCGACTATCAAAGAAGGGAATAAAAAAAAGTTAATACAGTATATGTATGCGGTTTCGCAAGAAGATGTTGAACTTATGCTAATAGAGGATCCGCTCAGGAATCAAAAAAACCTTGGAATTATTGCGATTACCTTAGCCACTCGATATGCAATAGAAGGAAACCTGCCACCAGGTATTGCTTTTGCTCATAGTATTTTATATATACAAACCCTAGAACAATTAGATAATGTAGAATCTGTAAAGCGATTGTCAGGGGACGCTTTACGTACCTTTGCAGATCGTGTGAAAGAATACAATGCAAAAAAGTATTCTTACGCGGTTACTACATGTATAAAACATATTAATAAAAATGTTTACGATGGAATATCTCTGAATGAACTTGCTAATCATTTAGAAATTACGCCTACTTATCTGTCTAAACTATTTAAAAAAGAAATGGGAATTACTTTGAGCGAATATATTCAAAGGGAACGAGTGGAAGAAGCAAAAAAATTATTAACACTCACTACTTATTCGTTATCAGATATCTGTGCGTGGCTTAACTTTAATGACCAAAGTTATTTTATAAGGGTTTTCAAAAAAATCACTAGTATGACTCCTAGGCAGTACCGTGAAAAATATACAGTAATATAAGCTTGTTATATACTGTCTCCAATGTAAAGACTTAAACAGGGGTATAAGTATCCCAAAAAATGAAAATTCACTAACCATTATTTTGTTAAAGGAAATAAAAAGATAGAAGGCTGCAAAGTGCTCCAAGGAAACTTTGCAGCTTTTTTGTAATTTAAAACCTATGTTTATAACGATGATAAGTTTATAGACTAATATCTTCATACTAAATATTTATTAATTATTATATTAGGATGTTTTGTGAAAAAATCAACAATATAACATATATTACTAAATATATCTACATGTTATGCAATTATACATAACTAAATAAAGGTAAAAAAGTATAAAAAGACCTATTATATTATTCTATAAGTATTTTTTCTAAAATAAAATTTCTTGGTTGAGCTAAAATAGTTATTTTTAATCGTATACACATTAATTTGTAATCATTCCAATTACAGAAATGAAATTTACGAATAACTATATTTATATAATTTTTTTCGGGGCATATTTTTATTTAACAGTAAATTATCGAGCTTAATCGACAAAATTTTTCTATTTACGCATTAAAAATTTAATGTTTTAATGAACAACATAACTGGTATGACCAGACAGAAAGGAGAAGGTTACGCTAATAGGAATTATAGTGAAGTTGTAAGTAACATTATGTCGTTAATAATTTTCTAAATAGTCAATTTATTTATAGGAGGTCAAGAATCAAATTGGTAATAAACGTGTTCTAAGTTTCTGCATAACAAAAGTGAAGTTATTCCGCAATAAAAGTATAAGCAATGTACAGTATAATTTCATCTTTCGTTGTCTAGTAAGGAGTTTGCTGACAAAACTAAGAGGGATATTATCAAATTGAAATTAAACAATGTTATGACAAGATTAACTGTAAGCATTGGTTTATTGATCCTCACGATTCTGTAAGTTAAACCGCAACTTTAGGAAAGAATTAATAATTTACTACTCATAAGGTGCCCGATTCAAATATAGTTAATAAATTTTTGTTATTTATATTTTAAAAAATAGAGTATCGAAATGAGAGATAAATAAAATCCTTACATCCTATTAGAAGTAAAAAACAACGATATTAACGTATCTGAAAGATTTCTCCTTCTTATCCAGTTTACAAAGAGAGCGGTCGTACAAGTTATATGAATTAAGTTATAAAAACAATGGTAAAGGAGTGTACGGAATGAAAACTAAAATAATGACAGGATTATTAGTCACATCCATTGTAACTGGAGCAACTATTCCTATCAATACTCTCGCAACACCAATCGTTCAAGCGGAAACTCAACAGGCAGGCATGGATATTTCCTCTTCATTACGAAAATTAGGTGCGCAATCTAAATTAATCCAAACGTATATTGATCAATCTTTAATGAGTCCTAATGTACAGCTAGAGGAAGTCCCAGCTTTAAATACGAATCAATTCCTAATCAAACAAGATATGAAGGAATGGTCATCGGAACTCTATCCACAGTTAATTCTATTAAATTCAAAAAGTAAAGGATTTGTAACAAAATTTAATAGTTATTACCCGACATTAAAATCGTTTGTAGACAATAAAGAAGATAGAGAAGGGTTTTCGGATAGACTTGAAGTACTTCAAGAAATGGCTATGACGAATCAAGAAAATGCGCAACGACAAATCAATGAATTAACAGATCTTAAATTACAGCTTGATAAAAAATTAAAAGATTTTGATACTAATGTGGCAACTGCGCAAGGCATACTAAGTACAGATGGAACAGGAAAAATAGATCAGTTAAAAAATGAAATATTAAATACCAAAAAAGCAATTCAAAATGATTTACAGCAAATTGCATTAATACCAGGAGCTTTAAATGAGCAGGGATTTGCCATATTCAAAGAAGTTTATAGTCTTTCAAAAGAAATTATTGAACCAGCTGCTCAAGCAGGGATGGCAGCGTATAACAAAGGAAAAGAAATTAACAACTCTATTCTAAAAGCGGAGAAAAAAGCGGCGCAAGAAGCGATAGAACAAGGTAAAACTGCTCTAGAGATTGAATCAGCAAAAAAAGCAGCTCGCGAAGCAATTGAGAAAAGCAAACAAGGTGAAATAGCTGCCGCTGCTGCAGCCAAAACACAAGAGTACGACCTGGTGAAGGCCATTGATACCGAAAAGATTAAGAAAACATTTGGTGTTTTTGCTGAAGTAAATAAATTAACAGCAGAACAGCGAGCATATTTAGATGATTTAGAGAAACAAAATCAAAAAATATACGATTTAACAACGAAATTATCAATAGCTGATTTACAAAAATCAATGCTTCTTCTTACACAAAATGATTTGCATACGTTTGCAAATCAAGTAGAGGTAGAACTTGAGCTACTAAAGCGCTATAAAGAAGATTTAAATTTAATAAAAAATAGCATTACAAAATTATCTACTAATGTTGATACAACTAACGAGCAGTCTCAAAAAGATACATTAAGACAATTAAAAAATGTAATAAGTTACCTCGAAGAGCAAGTATATAAATTTTGATATTACATTTTTGGATAATTCATAAAGATTATAACTATTTAGCGAAAGAAGGAGAATAGTCATGAAAAAATTTCCATTCAAAGTACTAACTTTAGCTACATTAGCCACTGTTATAACTGCTACTACTGGTAACACTATTCATGCATTTGCACAAGAAACGACCGCTCAAGAACAAAATGTAGGAAATTATGCATTAGGTCCCGAAGGACTGAAGAAAGCATTGGCTGAAACAGGGTCTCATATTCTAGTAATGGATTTATACGCAAAAACAATGATTAAGCAACCAAATATAAATTTATCTAATATCGATTTAGGCCCAGAGGGAGGAGAGCTGCTCAAAAATATTCACCTTAATCAAGAGCTGTCACGAATCAATGCGAATTACTGGTTAGATACAGCAAAGCCACAGATTCAAAAAACGGCCCGTAATATTGTAAACTACGATGAACAATTTCAAAATTATTACGACACATTAGTAGAAACTGTACAAAAGAAAGATAAGGCAGGTCTAAAAGAGGGTATAAATGATTTAATTACTACAATCAATACAAATTCAAAAGAAGTTACAGATGTGATTAAGATGCTACAAGACTTCAAAGGGAAACTATATCAAAATTCTACAGATTTTAAAAATAATGTTGGTGGTCCAGATGGGAAGGGTGGATTAACTGCAATATTAGCAGGTCAACAGGCAACGATTCCACAACTCCAAGCTGAAATTGAGCAACTTCGTTCTACTCAGAAAAAACATTTTGATGATGTATTAGCATGGTCAATTGGTGGTGGATTGGGAGCAGCTATTTTAGTTATTGCAGCTATTGGAGGAGCGGTAGTTATTGTTGTCACTGGCGGTACAGCAACACCAGCTGTTGTTGGTGGACTTTCAGCTCTTGGAGCAGCTGGTATCGGTCTAGGAACTGCGGCTGGTGTTACAGCATCTAAGCATATGGACTCCTATAACGAAATTTCTAACAAAATCGGAGAATTAAGTATGAAAGCAGATCGTGCTAATCAAGCAGTTCTTTCGCTTACTAACGCGAAAGAAACATTGGCATATTTATATCAGACTGTAGATCAAGCGATATTGTCTCTAACAAATATTCAAAAGCAATGGAATACAATGGGCGCAAATTATACGGATTTACTGGATAATATCGATTCTATGCAAGACCACAAATTCTCTTTAATACCAGATGATTTAAAAGCTGCTAAACAAAGTTGGAATGATATTCATAAAGATGCAGAATTCATTTCAAAAGATATTGCTTTTAAACAGGAGTAGAACTGAAATTTAAAACCTAAATTGGAGGAAAATGAAATGATAAAAAAAATCCCTTACAAATTACTCGCTGTATCGACGTTATTAACTATTACAACTGCTAATGTAGTTTCACCAGTAACAACTTTTGCAAGTGAAATTGAACAAACGAATAATGGAGATACGGCTCTTTCTGCAAATGAAGCGAGAATGAAAGAGACCTTGCAAAAGGCTGGATTATTTGCAAAATCTATGAATGCCTATTCTTATATGTTAATTAAGAATCCTGATGTGAATTTTGAGGGAATTACCATTAATGGATATGTAGATTTACCTGGTAGAATCGTACAAGATCAAAAGAATGCAAGGGCACATGCCGTTACTTGGGATACGAAAGTAAAAAAACAGCTTTTAGATACATTGAATGGTATTGTTGAATACGATACAACATTTGATAATTATTATGAAACAATGATAGAGGCGATTAATACAGGGGATGGAGAAACTTTAAAAGAAGGGATTACAGATTTACGAGGTGAAATTCAACAAAATCAAAAGTATGCACAACAACTAATAGAAGAATTAACTAAATTAAGAGACTCTATTGGACACGATGTTAGAGCATTTGGAAGTAATAAAGAGCTCTTGCAGTCAATTTTAAAAAATCAAGGTGCAGATGTTGATGCCGATCAAAAGCGTCTAGAAGAAGTATTAGGATCAGTAAACTATTATAAACAATTAGAATCTGATGGGTTTAATGTAATGAAGGGTGCTATTTTGGGTCTACCAATAATTGGCGGTATCATAGTGGGAGTAGCAAGGGATAATTTAGGTAAGTTAGAGCCTTTATTAGCAGAATTACGTCAGACCGTGGATTATAAAGTAACCTTAAATCGTGTAGTTGGAGTTGCTTACAGTAATATTAATGAAATGCACAAGGCGCTTGATGATGCTATTAACGCTCTTACTTATATGTCCACGCAGTGGCATGATTTAGATTCTCAATATTCGGGCGTTCTAGGGCATATTGAGAATGCAGCTCAAAAAGCCGATCAAAATAAATTTAAATTCTTAAAACCTAATTTAAATGCAGCGAAAGATAGTTGGAAAACATTACGAACAGATGCTGTTACATTAAAAGAAGGAATAAAGGAATTAAAAGTGGAAACTGTTACTCCACAAAAATAGGGAAATATTAATTCTGTTGTAAAGTGAACTAAAACATAGAAAGTCTATGATTACACTGTTAAACAGAAAAGTAATAATTAATAAATCCTTATATAACAGAAAGGCGGAGTCTCATTAAAGACTTCGCCTTTCAATTATATAAGTATGATTCGAATAAAAAATAAGCTTGTAGTTTCATTGCTTTTTTAAATTTGCAACAGAATCGGTTAATTTGAAGCAGGTTATATACATTTTCTTTAATACTTAATGATTTGAAGGCTGCTAAAGAAAGTTCAAACGATAGTGATAAAAGATGTAGAACTTATTTTGAAAGACATCGCTTTTTAATAAGATTAGAACTTGAAACCATACTCTATAGAGGAGGAATACGAAATGATGAAAAAAATCCCTAATAAACTACTCGCTGTATCAGCGTTTTTAACTATAACAACTACTTATGCAGTCATACCACTAGAAACTTTTGCAATTGAAATTGAACAAACGAACAATGAAAATATATCTCTTTCAGCAAATGAAGAACAGATGAAAAAAGCTTTGCAAGATGCTGGTTTATTTGCAAAAGCTATGAATGAATATTCTTATTTGCTAATTCATAATCCAGATGTGAGTTTTGAAGGAATAACTATTAATGGAAATGCAGATTTACCTAGTAAAATTGTACAAGATCAAAAGAATGCAAGAGCACATGCTGTTACATGGAATACACAAGTAAAAAAACAACTTTTTGATACATTGACAGGCATTATAGAATACGATACAAAATTTGAAAATCATTATGAAACATTAGTAGAGGCGATCAATACTGGAAATGGAGATACTTTAAAAAAAGGGATTAAAGATCTACAGGGAGGAATTCAACAAAATCAAAAGTCTGCAAAAGCATTAATAGAAGAATTAATGCAATTAAAAAATGCTATTGGAGAAGATGTTAGAACATTTGGAAGTCATAAAGAGACATTGCAATCGATTTTAAAAAACCAAGGTGCTGATGTGGAGGCGGACCAAAAGCGTCTAGAGGACCTTTTAGGACAAGTAAAATATCATAAAGACATAGAATCTAAGGGGTTAGACATGGTGAAAATCCCTTTTATTCCAACCTTGATTGCTGGTGGCATAATGATAGGTGATGCAAGAGGTAAGTTAGGTTGGCTAGAACCTGAATTAGCAAAATTACGTCAGACTGTAGATTATAAAATAACATTGAATCGTATAGTTGGAGTTGCATTTCATAATATTAGTGATATGCATAGTATGCTTGATAGTGCTATCACTGCTCTTACTTATATGTCTACACAATGGGAGGATTTAGATTCTCATTATTCGGGTGTACTGGGACATATTGATAAAGCTGATCAAAAAGCTGATCAAAATAAATATAAATTCTTAACCCCTAGCTTGAATGCAGCGAAAAACAGTTGGAAAACATTAAAAACAGATGTTGTCACTTTGCAAGAAGGGATAAAAATTGCAGAGAAAAAAGAACAGGATTTTTTGAATCAGCTTCGTCCATCAAACGTTTTCTACTTTTATAAAAAAATTCATAACGCATACACTTTTGAAATAAAGACTGGAACAAATGCGCCAAATGCGTCTTATAAAGTTATGAATTTAACTAAAAACACTGTTCATAATATGTGGAGTGGAGGGGCTAATACTAACATGTGGGCTGATTGGCTTTCATTCAATCCAAATGATGAATTTGCGGTAGTAGCAGTAGTGGATGGTAAAGAATATGTTGTGTATAAAGACAAAGTACAAAATATAATGAACTGAATCTGAAAAGTAACGAAGTAATTGGAGCTGGACAATAAACTGGACACCAAGTTAATTGAAAAATCTCCTTATATCCTAGAATACTTTGCACAAGAAAAAGAATTTGTTCAACGAAAAAGTAAATATTGAACCAAGGAGTTAGTTGTATTATGTGTATGGTTTTAACGAAAGGTTTCAAGTGCTTTACTCATACAATTATGTAGTTATCCTGAAGTATCTACAGGTGTTCTAATCAACCCTGAAGAATTACTTAGCTTCCTAAGTGGAGTAATTTTATACAAAATTAAGTGAACGTTTTTGTACATAGATTAGTTGACATTTATATAGGCTTTTTCTAGTTTTAAAGATAGTTTTGTTTTTTGTGTTATTTTTCAAAAATTACAGATGGAATTTCTATATTCATGAACTTAGCGCATAATGATTGTTCGATGAAATGACATACCACGTCCCTTAGAGTTTTAGACATATTACGATAACTTAAAGAAAAAGATAATAGTAGTCAACGGTTACTATTATCTTTTTTGAACTATTTTTCATTAAAATATCTCATCTGCTGTGCCCCTTATTTACTTTTCTAGATTTTATCCTAGTTTAAAATTTATGCATTTGAACTGTTTATACAATTTGTAGGATTTTTAGCTTTTTTGTCGAATGCACTTAATGCAAGGAGGGACATTACATGATTATTAAAGATTATTTCATCAACCTTTCTATTTTTTCTTTATTAGTTAGCGCAGCAATATTTATTCAAGTGTTTACAATTAATTCTAGTCGATATTTCGAAAAGCTCTATGGAGGGATTATTGCAGTTACGTTAATGTTCTTTTCTTTTCCATACATGGGATTTTCCTACGATCTTCGAGTTGTTCCTCTTATTCTATCTTTTATTTACTTTGGTCGTATTGCTGGTTGGATTACGTTAATTAGCATAATTTTAATGCGTATCTTTTTCACTGGAGGGTATTGGGAACCTCCTGTGATTGCTTATTTAGGTATGGGGATTCTATTTTCTACTTTTAAAACTTATTTTAAAAAACTACATCCTTTTAAAAGTGCATCTTTATATTTTTCTGTTTTTATTGGAATAAAGTGGTTAGTTGGCGTATTATTTAATACTACATTACTTTACACAGGAGGCTTATTATATATAGCGTTAGGACTTTTAATTGGGCTATTTCTTATGGAAGCCTACCAGAGATTGTATTATTTAACCCAGGACTTATCTAAAATAAATCGAGAATTAAAAAAATCGAAGCAAGAACTTGCAGATACCGTACATGAGCTTCAAGGAGGAATTTTTAAATTTAAAAAAGTGGGTAAGCACTTTATACACACTTTATGTGATGGACAGTTTTATTATCAAAACGGATTTTATTCTGAACAGGTGGTAGGAAAAAGCTTACGTACTATTGATGCTTCTATTGTTCCTCCACATTTAGTTCCACAATTGATGAAGTACTATCTTCAGGCATGGGAAGGAAACGAAATTATATTTGAATTACCTTGGCCAAATGATAAAACTATTATTCTTATTGCGCTTAGGCCGATTAAACGAAATGGACAAGTTATTGAAGTTGTTGGTTCTACAGTTGATATAACTGAAAGGAAAAAGGTAGAATCAGAATTAAGCGCTACCAAAGAATTATTAGAATCATTTATAAAGCACAATCTAGATGCTATTACCATTTCTGATCGAGAAGGGCATATTTTACAAGCTAATAAAGCTTATGAAAAGATATTTGGGTGGTCATCACAAGAAATCATAGGTAAGAGATTACCGTGTGTACCAGATTTTTTAATGGAAGAATCGCTTGAAAATATTCGGAAAATTCTAACAGGTGAATCGGTAGTTACTAGATTAGAAACTGTTAGACAACGGAGCGATGGGAGTCTTCTTGATATTAGTCTGACAGTTTCTCCTATACTAGATGTAAGAGGAAATGTGATAGCTTTATCAGCAATATGTAGAGACATCTCTGAAAGAAAACAAGCAGAAAGAGAACGGCATCGATTACACCAGCAATTAAGAGATAGTGAAATGAAGTACCGTGCACTAATCGAACAAGCAACTGATGCGGTATATGTAGTAGAGCTGAATGAAGATAATGTTCCAAGTCGATTTATTGAGGTAAACCCTGTTGGGTGTAGAAGATTTGGATATAGTAGAGAAGAGTTGCTCTCATTATCATTTTCAAATATAGTACCACAAGATTCTCAAATGATTGTAAAGCTATTAGAAAAAATTAAAAAGGGACAAACTTCCTTCACTTTGCAAGATGAATATGTTTTTCCAACAGGAAAAGTAATAACAACTGAGTTTAGTGTTCGTGTTTTTAACTTAAATGGGAAAAAAGTTTTCCTAAGTATTTCTCGTGATATCACTGAACGGCTAAAAACAGAAGAATTATTACGAAAATCTGAAAAACTTGCTGTTGTAGGACAATTAGCGACTGTAATGGCTCATGAGATTAATAATCCATTAACTGCAATGAAAGGGTTCATGCAATTACTAAAATCAACGGAAAATGAGAATAATCAGGGTTATATTAATATAGTATCATCAGAGATTGAGCGTATAGAGAGCATAACAACTGAATTTATGGCGGTAGCCAAACCACAGGTGGTAAAAATGCAACCTAATAATATTAGTGTGCTAATGGATCAAGTTTTAATGCTACTACAACCTCAAGCAATGATGCATAATATAAAATTTAGAATCGATCTTAACCCTGGTATTCCATTGATTTCATGTGAAGGAAATCAATTAAAACAAGTATTTGTTAATATATTAAAAAATGCAATTGAATCTATGCCGATGGGAGGAGAAATTCTCATTCAATTAAATATACTTGATAATAATCAATTAAGCATTCGTTTTATCGATCAAGGGTGTGGGATTCCAAAAGAACGTATACCATACCTCGGAGAACCTTTTTATAGTATTAAAGAAGAGGGGATTGGCTTAGGGTTAATGATCTGTTATAAAATTATTGAAACACATCAGGGAAAGATATTTATTGAGAGTGAAATGAATACGGGGACTATAGTTGAAGTCACTCTTCCTATTTGTACACTTCAAAATTAATATATTCTTTTACTGAAATTTTTTAAGAAACCATACAGAATGTAATGCTAATGTTACTTAATGAAATAATAAAGAGAAGAACACTGGTAAATGTACCCGATAGAATAGACACTTGAAAAAGCTTGTTATAAAAACATCCTTTCTTTAGAACCAAAAGAAAGGATGTTTTTAATATTGTAATTATGCTCGAAAAAATTTCTGGTTTTTACTTTTAATACATTTTTTAACTAATTTTGGTTAAGTTATTTTCAAAGACGTTATTATTAATTCAATAAGTATACTTACATATCACCATCCCTAATTTTAAAAATAGCAATTTCCTGAAAACTATATAGTTTCTTTTTGAAAGGAAGGGTATTATCAATTGAAACCGTATGAAAGAGTATCTGTTTACTCTATAGAATCTTTACAGGAGTTAATGAAATTACTAAAAAAATCTAAAGATTTTATAACGTTGGAAATTGCTTCTAATAATTCCTCTATAGTCATTTCATATTTTAGAACATTAATCGATATAAATATATTTCATGAAGAGGTTTTAACTTATATAAAAGAGAAGAGCTTCGATTCATTACAAGATATTCGGTCTGTCTTACCCTTTGAAAATTCAAAAATAACAAATCAAATGGAAGATATTCAGGATAGTATTTTAAACGGCTATATACTTATTCAGTTCGATACAGATGAATCAAATGGCTTGTTAATAAATGTGTCAAAGAAAGAAAAAAGAGATATTACAAAAGCTGAAATTGAATACAATATTGTGGGTCCGCAAATCGCATTTGTCGAAGATTTAGATGTAAATTTAAATTTAGTACGTAGAAAGCTCCCAACACCTTATTTACAAATGAAGGAATTGAAAGTAGGCTCTCTCTCTAACACAACTGTTGCGATTGTATTTATTGAGGGAATTGTAAATGATCAAAATCTACAAGAAATTATAAAAAGGGTAAGTCAAATAAAAACAGACCATGTTTTGGATAGTACTTATTTGATGCAGTTAATTGCAGACAACCCAAATTCTATATTCCCTCAATTTTTGAATACAGAACGTCCGGACCGTGTGGCAGCTGTATTAGCAGAAGGGAAAATTGCACTTTTTGTAGATGGCTCGCCTTATGCCATCACTCTTCCAACAACATTAATTGACTTTTTTTCTACGACAGAAGATTACACCATGCCTTGGATTATTGCCTCTTTTTTTCGTCTATTAAGGCTTTTTGCTTTTATGTTTTCTGTCTTAACGACTCCATTATATGTTGCAATCTTAACATATCATTACGAGCTTATTCCAAAAGAACTTCTTGAAACGTTAATCATATCGAGAAGTAAAGTACCTTTTCCTCCATTAATTGAAGCGCTTTTTTTAGAAATAACGATTGAATTACTGAGAGAAGCGGGGGCACGTTTACCAACTAAAGTGGGTCTAACTGTCGGTATCGTAGGTGGTATTGTAATTGGACAGGCATCGGTAGAGGCAAGTCTTACAAGTAACGTATTAATCATCATTGTTGCACTTTCAGCTCTTAGCTCATTTACAGCACCAATATATCGAATTGGTAATACAATTCGAGTAATTCGTTTTCCTTTTATAATATCTGCACACCTGCTGGGCTTATTAGGAATTGTTTTAACAAGTTCTTTCCTTTTAGCACGCTTATTACGTACAGAATCATTAAGACGTCCTTATTTGTTTCCTTTTTATCCTACACGCCCTACAGATTGGAAAGACAGCATTATCCGTTTGCCAATCTCAACGATGTTCCGACGCCCAATTTTTTCAAGATCTAAACAGCGTTTTCGTTTTAATCCAGAAGAGGTAGAGAAAAATAAAATCAAATCACGAAATGATTTTGATGATTGAAATTAACAGGGAGGAGCATTATGAAACAGATCCCAATTGAGTATCAAGTCTCTCCATATATGGTGTTTTTTTTAATTATTACTATACAGATGGGGGTTGGTATGCTTGGTTTTGAAAGGATTAGTGCAAAATTAGTTGGAAATGATGCGTGGATTAGTACGCTGCTTTTTGGAATATCTGTTAATCTTATGATTTGGATCATATATCAGATTTTAAATCAGGGTAATGGAGATATCATTGCAATCAATCAAGACGTACTTGGAAAATGGATTGGTGGATTGTTCAACTTCATTTTTTTATCCTATATTGTATTGTTAGGTGCAACAACACTACATACATATATTGAGGTAGTACATGTTTGGATGTTTCCTTCCATTTCATCTTGGGTTATAGCAGGGACTTTTTTGGGCTTATGTTATTACATTGTGACTGGAGGATTTCGTGTGGTAGCCGGGATTGGCTTCTTTGGAATCGTTATCCCAAGTATCCTAGTTTTCACATTTTTTTATCCTTTGCAGTATGCAGATTTTCAAAATTTATTTCCAATTGCACAGCATTCATTCCTAGAAATTATGAAAGGAATGAAAGGAAATATGTTTAGTTTTTTTGGATTTGAAATGTTATTGTTGTACTACCCATTTATTAAAAAGGCAAGAACGTCTCAAAAATATGCGCACTATGCAAATTTAGTAACGACTATTGTCTACACATACCTTATGATTTTAACTCTTGCGTTTTTTAGTGAAAAACAACTAGCGAGCGCAATATGGGCATATTTAAGCATGATTAAAATTATACAATTTCCCTTTATAGAGCGGTTTGAATACATTATTGTTTCTGTCTGGGCTTTTTTTATATTACCTAACGTTTCCTTTACATTATGGGGAGTAAGTCGTGGTATAAAAGAGGCACTGGGAATAAAGCAAAAATATGTTTTGCCAGTTATCATCCTGTTCATCTTTGTTTTATCATTTTTCTTGAATAACCGTAATAAAATTAACTTATTAAATACTTGGACAGGTCAAATTGGCTTTGTATATATATATGTATACCTACCTGTATTATGGCTAATTCAAACCGCCAAAATAAAGTTAAGGAGATAAACATGAAGCGATGGATACTTTTCCTTATAGTAAGTGTCTTCTTAATAGGGTGTGCTAAAACGAAAATTGTGGATGACATTGACTTAGTTCAAGTTGCGGCATATGATACTGAAGCAAAAGGTAAGCTAAAAGGAACCTTTGCGATTTCAGCTTATAAAGGAGGCGGGGAAGGTGAAACGAAAATCTATTCAGCATCAGGCCAGACTGGTAGAGAAGTTCTTGCAAGAGCATCCGAAAAGTCTTCTGGACCTCTAGAGTTGGGGCAATTGCGTGTTATTATATTTAATGAAAAAATAATTGAAAAGGGAATGCAGGAAATTTTAGAGACTTTGAACCGAAATCCTAGTGTAGGAAATGCAATTTATTTAGCAATTACAAATGTAAAAGGGGAATCATTATTAAAGGGGAACTATTCTAAAGAAAAAGAAATTGCTTCCTATCTATCCTCTTTACTGGAGCAAAATATGGACAATGGAACGCAACCAAAAACAAATTTTTTTATGTTTTTAAATCAACTTAATGATGATGCGAGAGATTCTTATTTACCGATGATATCTAAAAAAGGTAACGTGTTGGAGTTAGATGGAATAGCACTTTTTAAAAGATGTAAAATGGTTGATAAAGTGAACCCTAAAGATTTATTTGTATTTAAATTGTTGACAGATAATTTTAAACAAGGTACATACCAATTCAAACTACCTGGTTCTTCAAATACGTACGCCACGATAGAGAATATAAAGGCTAGAACAAAATATAAGATGGCGGGAAATAGTAAGCATCCATTCGTAAATGCTTATATTCAAGTTAAAGGTGAAATTCAAGAATTTACAAAAACAAAAAATCTAGATAATCCTAAAGAAATAAAAAAATTAGAAAAAATTATGGAAACAGAAATAGAAAAAAAGGCAACTACATTGATAAAGAGATTTATTAAAAAAGACACAGATCCTATAGGACTTAGAAAGCTTGGTAGAACTCACGTAAGAAAATGGAACAGTCAAGAATGGGAAGAATCCTATAAACATTTACGTTTTCGTGTAACAGCTGATGTAAAAGTAACCCAATCTGGTGTTACAGAATAAATAAATCAAATAAGATATAGGAAATTTCAATAAAAAAATATAGTCTCGCAGGAGATTAGGGAGAAGAGAAACGATTAACAAAGCATTTCATAAACATTAAGATGCTTTGTTAATCGTTTTTATATTTGTAGCTTTATCACTTGCAGTAATTATAATAAAAGAACAACGAAACAAATTCCCGATACCACATAATTATAGGAGGACAATAAAGCATCAAGATATAATGTATGCTTTGTCTGGAAAAAAGAATTAAGTACTTCAAGGTTAAACACTTAACTTTAAAGTAGTAAATTCGTTGCTTTTAGCAATTCAACTAGAATGTGCCCCCCGAAATTTAGAAAGATCGGTTTATTAGGTAGCCTTTAGGGAATGAGCTTAGTACAATACTGGGTTCATTCCCTTTGATTTTCCCTTGATTCTTTCATGATTATAGTACTCTATATACTTTGCTAATTGTTGTTTGAAATCTGTTATACTTCCAAATTCTTTCGATACAGAAATAGACATACAAAAACGCCATCCTTTCTTATAAATCTACAGAAAGAATAGCGTATTTTTTACAAATGAGTTCCTTTATTGAAAAGCTTTAGTTCTATATGACTGATAAAAGGGCAAGTAACGCTAAAATAGCGGGAAGTCCTTGTTTTTAGAAGAATATTTTGCATATGCAAAATATTAAAATGTAATTTATAAATATAAAGTTAATAAAATAAATTACATTTTAATAATATTCCTAAAGCTAATCCTATATATACCGTTTACAAATTAATTGTCTAAGTATTTTTTAGTTTAAAAGTGCAGTGTATTCGTTTTTTATTGAATCAATTTTTACATGTTGGTTCAATATTTTCTATTCTCTTGGAACTTAGTTCTCGTTTACTCCTCACAAAAGCAATAAAATCTATTATCTCTTCTGTTGACAGTGCTTCTCCATCTATTAAAAGTGTTGGATCTGGATCGTTTAGGAGTCTTGTTATATCAATTACATCTTTGTTTGGATGTGAATGTTCAATTCGACCTAATATATAATCTACAGACGTATCAAATAAATCGGCTATTTTTGATAAAGATTGTAAGGAAGGTAATCTATAACCATTTTCATAACCAGCATAGGTGCTTTTCGCAATCCCAAGTCGATCTGCTGTCTCTTGTAGGGACCATTTTTGATTTTTTCTTAATTTAGATAAACGTTCCAGCATTCGTCTCATACCCCATCTAATTTTATTAAATTAATTATAACATAGAAAAAGAATCAAGAATAGAAAAAAAGTACGCGTATTGAATACAAAATCTTGATTAATTTAAATTAAGTTCTATAATGATAAATATAAATACGCATTACGCGAACGATATATTGTTGTTTATTTTATGGAGGGGTTGTGTATGAAGAAAATTTTATTACTTGCAACTGGTGGGACAATTGCATCTGTGGAGGGGAATGAGGGGCTTGTTCCAGGATTGTCTGCTGAGGAATTATTGAATTATTTTTCGAAGTCTTCTCGAAACTTAGAAATAGATTGCAAAATCTTAATGAATATTGATAGTACCAATATGCAACCTGAGCACTGGAAAGAAATAGCTAATGCTGTTTTTAATCACTATGATGACTATGACGGGTTTGTGATTACACATGGAACGGATACGTTAGCTTATACATCTTCTGCGTTATCTTATATGCTGCAAGGTTTAAGAAAACCAGTTGTTTTAACAGGTTCACAAGTACCTATTAGTTTTAAAAAGACAGACGCAAAGAAAAATGTAGCTGATGCTCTTAGGTTTGCCTGTGAGAATGTTGGCGGTGTGTTTATTGTTTTTGATAGTAGGGTGATTATTGGGACGAGAGCAGTTAAAATGCGAACAAAAAGTTATGATGCATTTGAAAGTGTGAATTATCCATATGTTGCTGAAGTAAATGAAGATGAAGTGAAATATCATTGGAAGCCAACGTCCCCCCATAATGAACTTTCAATAAATACTAATTTATGTACGGATGTTTTTCTTATGAAATTGTATCCAGGTACAAAGCCAGAGATATTTGATTGTTTAAAAGGTTTGTATAAAGGGATTATCATTGAAAGTTTTGGTAACGGTGGATTACCTTTTGAAGGAAGGAACTTGCTTTCGAAAATTCAAGAGTTGACTGAAATGGGGACAGCTGTAGTGATTACTACTCAATGCCTGGAAGAAGGAGAAGACATACTTCTCTATGAAGTAGGACGGAAAGTGGCACAACATCAAGTAATATTATCTGGAGATATGAATACGGAAGCCATCATAGCAAAATTGATGTGGGCGCTTGGAAAAACTAATAAATTAGAAGAGATTAAAAAAATTATTGAAGAGCCTTTAGCCTACGATTTAACAATAAAATCTGATAAGGATTGGTAATGACTTCATATGATTTATTCAGGTTTTACATTTAATATGGGGGAGAAATTAAAATGGCAATGACAAACAAGAATATGCGAGTGGAGAAGGATTTTTTGGGAGCAAAGGAATTACCTATTAAGGCATATTACGGAATTCAAACTTTACGCGCTGTTGAAAATTTCCCGATTACAGGGTATAAAATTCATGAAAGTTTAATTAAAGCGTTCGCAATTGTAAAAAAAGCAGCAGCGCTTGCGAATACAGATGTAGGAAGATTGGAATTAAACAAGGGCGGTGCGATCGCAGAAGCTGCTCAAGAAATTCTTGATGGAAAATGGCATGATCATTTCATCGTAGATCCAATCCAAGGCGGAGCGGGTACTTCAATGAACATGAATGCAAATGAAGTCATTGCCAATCGTGCTCTTGAATTATTAGGAATGGAAAAGGGAGACTATCATTATATTAGTCCAAATAGTCATGTAAATATGGCCCAATCAACAAATGATGCATTCCCAACGGCGATTCATATCGCAACGTTAAATGCATTAGAAGGCTTATTACAATCGATGGGTTATATGCATGATGTATTTGAATTAAAAGCAGAACAGTTCGATCATGTGATTAAAATGGGACGTACACATTTACAAGACGCTGTGCCAATTCGCCTTGGACAAGAATTTAAAGCGTACTCTCGTGTACTTGAACGTGATATGAAACGCATTCAGCAATCACGTCAACACTTATATGAAGTGAACATGGGAGCAACTGCAGTTGGTACAGGCTTAAATGCAGATCCAGAATATATTGAAGCAGTTGTAAAACATTTAGCTGCAATTAGTGAACTGCCACTTGTCGGTGCAGAAGATTTAGTAGATGCGACGCAAAATACAGATGCTTATACTGAAGTATCTGCAGCACTTAAAGTATGTATGATGAATATGTCTAAAATTGCGAATGACCTTCGCTTAATGGCATCAGGTCCACGCGTTGGCTTAGCGGAAATTATGCTACCTGCTCGTCAACCAGGTTCATCTATTATGCCAGGGAAAGTAAATCCTGTTATGCCAGAAGTAATTAATCAAATTGCGTTCCAAGTCATTGGTAATGACCATACAATTTGTCTTGCTTCAGAAGCAGGACAATTAGAATTAAATGTAATGGAACCAGTACTTGTTTTCAACTTACTTCAATCGATTAGCATTATGAATAACGGTTTCCGTGCCTTTACAGATAATTGCTTAAAAGGAATTGAAGCGAATGAAGATCACTTAAAAGAGTATGTTGAGAAGAGTGTAGGAATTATTACAGCCGTGAACCCTCATATCGGTTATGAAGCAGCAGCTCGCGTTGCGAAAGAAGCAATCGCGACAGGGCAATCCGTTCGAGAACTTTGTGTGAAAAATGGTGTACTGTCACAAGAGGACTTAGAATTAATTCTAGATCCATTCGAAATGACACACCCAGGGATTGCAGGAGCAACTCTTTTAAAGAAAAATTAAAAGAAGAGGGGAACAAGCCCCTCCTCTTTGTTTACAATATAAGGATGTTATAAGTAAGTAAACGGTGGCGTCTAATGGTTCATAGAAACAAAATTAAGAGGAGCAGAAATATAATCAACATCACTTTTAAATAAAGAGGATTTCTTAAAACATCCAATTATATTAACAACAAGCTTACATGAATTTTTATTAAGAACTATGGCCAACCATGAATAAATAGTTGGCCATAATGATCTTAAAGATCCATATCTTTTAATCCGGGACTATGCTCATTTGGCATTTCAGGAAGTTCTGGTACAGGAAAACCTTTTGGCGGTTCCGTTACTGTTAATGTTCCTTTATTTCTACTTGGAGATTCACCTTGGAATATTTCTCCCATTCTTGTTGGATCTAAGCTGAAATTAAATTGTGCATTATGGAATCCCATGTCTACATATTTTCTACACTCTGGATATTTATTAATATCATAGTTCGGCACAGGAAAGAGTTTTCCCCATTCAACGCCTAGTGTCTCTAAAGCTTTTGCAAAAGCATTTTGATGTGCATTATCACGTACAATTAAGAATGCAAGTGTTTCTCTAAAGGTTTGATTAGAACTCATTTCATAAATTCTAGTTTTTTGAAGTACACCTGTAGATTCAAGTACGACATTATCTAGTAAATCGCTAATTAAGTTTCCATGACTATATACCCAAGATCCATTCCATGGATTTCCAGCTGCATCAACAGGTAATGAACTTTGAGCCCCTACAATAAAGTGATGAGGATTTGCATGTTTAACCGCTTCGTCAAGTGGTGCTGTGTCAATACCAGCATTTCCTGGCATAGGTTCACCAGATCCAGTTAATAGTTGGTTAATTGTATGTTGTACAAGTTCTACATGGCTTATTTCCTCTAAAAAAACACCTCGAAGTAAATCACGATATTGCTTCTCTTTCCCTCTAAAATTTGAGCTTTGGAAGAAGTATTGCATCATTGTACGCATTTCACCATAATGCCCACCTAATATTTCTTGTAAAACTTTTGCAGCAGCTGGATCTGGTTTATCTGGCTTAATCATATTAATTATTTCCTCTTTATAATAAAACATGAAGTACACCTCTTTTTAAGTTAGTTAACATTGTTATCGTTTCCGTTAATTGGTTACTTAATACTTGAATTCATTTTTTTACCAATAAAGTGTTGCATCAAAATGCAAAATCTTTTTGCAATAACTATTTTCGATGTGAGATGAAAATGGGGGAATAGATACTTAAAATTTAATAAAAAAGATAAGATTACGGAGTGTAATCTTATCTTTGCACTAAGAATAATGAATTGTAGCTTCAAGGTTTCAGAATGACTTTTATACAGTCATCTTCACGATTATTAAAAATTTGATAACCGTAGCTCGCTTCTTCAAGGGGGATTTTGTGTGTAATAATCTCTTTTGGATCAAATTCTTTATTTGTTATTTTTTCAAATAGTTCCGGCATAAAATGAATGACAGGTGCTTGTCCCATTTTAAGGTTAATATTTCTAACCCAAAATGCCCCGAGTGGAAATGCATTATAATTACCACCATAAACGCCGGTCATTTGAACTGTTCCATATTTTCTTACCGCTTTCGTAGCGATTTGAATAGGGCCGAGAGTTCCGCCTTGTAATTTTAATTTTTGTTCCAGAAATTCTAAAGGCGATTTTTTTCCATCCATCCCCACGCAATCAATGACTACATCGGCACCACCATGTGTAATTTCCTTTAAATGTTCTCCCATATCTGGGAATTTTGTAAACTCAAATACCTCAACATTGTTAATCTTTTTTGCATAATTCATCCGATAATCTAAGTAATCCACTGCAATTACACGTTTAGCACCTTGCATCCAAGCAAATTTTTGTGTCATTAATCCAACAGGTCCACAACCAAGGACGATAACAGTATCACCTGGCTTAACGCCTGCGTTTATTACACTCCAATAGGCTGTTGGTAAAACATCTGATAAAAATAGTAGGGATTCATCTTCAAGTTCGCATGATTCCGGTATAACAAATGGAGTGAAATTTCCAAAAGGAACTTTCAAATATTCAGCTTGTCCACCTGGATGGTTACCAAATTTCTCTGTATAACCAAAGTATCCACCAGAATCATAATGAGGATTGGAGTTATCACATTGACTTTCCATTTCATGTTGGCAATAAAAACAATGTCCACAAGCAATGTTAAAGGGGATCACAACACGGTCTCCTTTTTTTACGTTCGTAACATCTGGACCAACTTCTTCAACAATTCCCATTGGCTCATGACCAATAATGTACCCTGGAGGTAGCGGCATGTTTCCTTGATATAAATGTAAATCAGAACCGCAAATAGCGGTTGAAGTAATTTTTACAATAATATCATCTTTTTTCTCTAACTTTGCATCATCCACCTGTTTCACTTGTACTTGGTTTGGCCCTTGATAGGTTACGGCTTTCATCTCAAATCTCCTTAGGAATCATTTTTTATAATTTATATGTATCTCTTGGCAAAACAGAAATCTTTAGTAAAGAGGAATCAATACATAGTGTTGTTATGAAAGTATGGTATAGCAACTCTTCTTTCTTATGTCTTTTTCCCTATTTTAAGAAGAAACCCAATATTTATACATAATTCAATTTCCATAAAAAGGATACTTATTATTTCATAATTTGTAGCATATTAAAAACATCGGAGGTGAAACGATATGGCAAACAATAACAGTGGAAGTCGTAATGAATTGTTAGTTCGAGGCGCTGAACAAGCTCTTGATCAAATGAAATATGAAATTGCACAAGAGTTTGGTGTGCAACTTGGTGCAGATACAACAGCTCGTTCAAATGGATCTGTTGGTGGTGAAATTACAAAACGTTTAGTAGCAATGGCTGAACAACAACTTGGTGGTAGAACTAACCGTTAAGTGAATTGACATAAAATATAGTAGATATGTAAATCAATTTCTTTTGTATATGTATAAAAAACAAACCCTTATAGTAAATGAATTTTCACTCAAAGATTATTGATAATCTTCTTTCATAATCTTTGGGTATTTTATTTGTAAACTACTTTCCTAAACAATAAACACGTGGTGTTGGAAAGGTGTTTTCCATGCATAGTAGAAAATCTTTTGCAGGAAAAAGCATACTTAAAAATTTGATTTCAACATTGAAATCGATATTTATTATGATATTTTCGAAAGGGAGGAATTTAAAAATGGGTATATTAAGTGGAAATCCTCAAAATGAGCCGTTACATTACGGAGAAGTATTCGACATTTGGAGTTATCTTCTTGCTGCACAGGGTGCGATTGCAAGTCATCAAGTGTTTATGAATCATACAGGTGATGAAGATTTGAAGAAGTTTTTAGAAAGCTTAATTGAAAATGATATGAATTCGGAAATAGAAGAATTAAAGGCGCTTTTAAAAGTTAATGGGGTTGCTTTACCGCCTGCTCCTCCAGAACGACCAGTTGCATCTATCGAAGACATTCCTCCTGGAGCACGTATTAATGATGCAGAAATTGCAGCAGCTGTTTCTACAGGATTAGCAGCTGGACTTGTCACATGTAGTCAAGTAATGGGAAAATGCCTTCGAGAAGATGTAGGTATGTTATTTGGACAATTTCATATGAAAAAAGCGCAGGCAGGTGTAACTCTGCTACGTTTAAGTAAGAAAAAGGGATGGGTAGTTCCACCTCCATTACATGTAAGGAATTCTGATCAAGCGTAATAAACAAAAATAAAAAAGTGGCGTTGGCCACTTTTTTATTTTTTAGGTGTATCCTTAAGCTTGGACTTATTTATTGTGGAAGAATCTATATATTCATCTGATATTTCCATAGCATATTTATCATGATGAATATGCTTGTGATTTGTTAATTCATTGTCGTTACGCAATACTAGCCTCTTCATATAAATGTGGAAGAAAATTTCTGTTCCACCAATAATTAAAGCTGCTATAAATGAAGAAAGTCCAATATTACGAGTAGCATCTAAATCAGTAAATAAGGATGTTAGTAACCAAATGCCAAAGAAGCTTAAGCCTAAATCTGCTATTGTAGCAATCATATTTCCGTATTTAGGTAAAATGAAGAGATCTCCAATTAAATAGGCAGCTCCTGTAAGGAAAAGAGAAATTAGTAATACTCTAGGAATTGAAATGCCTTTAAAGATACTAAGTATGATTAGTAATACTGCAGTTATCGCTGTATATTTAATTAATAAAGCAACAATATGTTTCATCATTTTCCTCCATTGTTTAAATTTATAAGGAATAAAGTGGAACTTTAATCAGTGGGGGTTTTGTTCATCCCCCACTGATTATCAGCCCTCACCAATCGGACTTTTACGAAGGGTTGATCCCCCACCTGACTTCTTTGCTTCCGCTGAATTTTGAGGTGGGGGTCTTACTGCCCGTTAAAGCGGAATAAAATATTTCATTAAAAATGGGTTATGCTTTTATAGAGCGTAACCCGTTTTAATCATCCTTAAATGGTAAGAAGTACAAGCCGGGTAAGAAGCAGGCTTATACTAGGGATAGTATTTGCGGAATATCGAGCTTTATTCACAAAGGGACGTTCCACTCTTATAATCGAGATGTTGCCTAAGTACAGTATTTTTTTACTAAACTTAATAATTTTTGCAGTTTTAATTCTTTAATATAAAAGCCAAAGTTTCTTGTGCTTAATGTATCTTTTTATCTACATATTTCCCGTAATTGGGTACAGCAATTTTATCAAATTCCTTAACGAGTGTTTTGAGGCTTGTTGATAGCAATTCACCTGACATTGGTATTCCATGTCCTGTAACAGCGGCTAGAGGGTTTAACTTCTCTAGCTTAATAACTGATTCTTTAGCAGCGTTCCAGTCTGTTGTTAAATAACGAGGCGGACCGCTTATTTCCTGTTCCTGAGTAATTACCTTATATAGATATTCTTGCTTCACCGTAACAAAAGCGTCCCCAGCAATTAAAGTTCGGTCTTTTTCTCGGAATAATGAAATATGACCTGGAGTGTGTCCTGGTGTATGCACCCATCTAAACTCTGGCATATGAGGAACAGTTCCATCTGCAGGTAGTACTTTTACGCTATTTCCTAAATCAATCGGTTCATTAGGGAACAGAGGCGACATTTTCGCTACCATACCACCTTCAACTGTTGGATCTGGTTCAGGATAGCTTTGTAGTCCAGTCAGGAAAGGTATTTCCATTTGATGGGCATAGACTGGAATATCCCAATACTTAATGAGTTCAATTATTCCCCCAACATGATCAAAATGCCCGTGAGTTAAAATAATTGCTTTTGGGCGACTATTTGTACCAAATCGCTTCTCAGTGACAGAGATAATTTCATTTGCACATTTAGGCATTCCAGCATCAACTAAAATAAAATCATTGGTATGCGGATGTCCAACAAAACAAATGTTGACGATTTGAATCGTGTAACAAAATAAATCAGGCAATACTTCGAGGCCATGACCACTTTCAATTGAAGTTGCCGGAATAAACTTATAATCACTTCCATAATTCATTTCATTGTCCAATTTTTCTCCCCCTTAATTTATTCCAATATGACATTATAGTTCCCTAATTTTGAAAATCCATTTTGGAGCATTTGAGAAAAGAATGAGTGGGGGATTACAAAAAACAATAACTTAGTCTTAGAATTAAGGGGGAGATATGTCAATTTATATAAAATGTAAACAAAGAATATTGATTTTAAAGTCGTAGTTTATATTATTTTTTTGAGTTTAAGTGTATATCTTTTAAGAGGACATACCAAGTTCTTTTGTTTTGATAATTACTTGAAACTTGAACGGGAAAAACATGATCAAGCGCCCATTCTAATTTGTTTATTTCATTTTCAAATCCTGTTGGATAGAGTAAAAGGATCTTAAAATTATTTTTAACAATAATACAATCATCCTTTTTTAGAAAAATTAGAAGGTATATATAAATTCTAAAAAGCGTTATTATGACACAAAATATGCTTTTGAAAAATAGGAGAACGGGTTAATTATAAATAATATATGTATGTATAAAACCTCCTGTGAAAAGGCTCACAGGAGGTTAAACTAAGGCGTATTTTGAGTTATGTACCATTTGTTGAGATAAGAATTGTGTGATAATTCATGGCGTTTCTATAATAAAAGGAGAAAACAGAAATACATTGAAGTTAGTTGTGAACAAATTGTAATTTAAAATTGAGAGGAAATAAGAAGCTCTAGCTGCTTCGTTATGCAACTAGGGCATTATTTAATCTCTTCCTAACTTAATTATATCATGTAAATCAAATTCGAAATAGACTGTTTCTTCTCATTTACTCCTGCTACAATCAAGAACACATGCATAGTAAGGAGAGATGTTATATGAGTTCTTTCGTTCTCGATTTTCAGGAAATAGAAAAGGGGCAGCTTTCACTCGTCGGCGGAAAAGGTTTGAATTTAGGGGAGTTATCTAACATTCAAGGTATACAGGTGCCAGAAGGATTTTGTGTTACAACGGTAGGATATGAAAAAGCCATCGAGCAAAATGAAGAGCTTCAAACTTTGTTGCAGCAGCTGACCAAGTTGAAACTTGAAGACCGAGCTCAAATTGGTGAAATGAGTAAGGAAATTAGAGAAGTCATTATGGCAGTACAAATCCCTTCTGATGTAGTGGAAGCGGTAGCTCATTATCTCTCACGTTTTGGAAATGAACATGCGTATGCCGTGCGTTCTAGTGCGACGGCTGAAGATTTACCGTATGCCTCGTTTGCAGGTCAACAAGATACGTATTTAAATATTATCGGAAAAGAAGCGATTTTACAGCATGTAAGAAAGTGCTGGGCGTCTTTATTTACAGAGAGAGCCGTTATGTACCGCATGCAAAATGGTTTTGAACATAATCAAGTTTCTATATGTGTTGTCGTTCAAAAAATGGTTTTCCCTGAGGCTTCGGGAATTTTATTTACGGCTGATCCGGTTACTTCTAACCGAAAGGTGCTATCAATTGATGCCAGTTTTGGACTTGGTGAGGCGTTAGTATCAGGACTGGTCTCTGCCGATAATTATAAAGTAAAAGAAGGTAAAATTACTGAAACGATGATAGCGACTAAAAAATTAGCTATTTATGCTGTAAAAGAGGGCGGAACAGAGACGAAACAGATTGATCCGGCTCAGCAAAAGGTTCAAACATTGTCTGAACAACAAATATTACAACTAGAACGGATCGGAAGACAGATAGAAGCTTATTTTGGCTGTCCGCAAGATATTGAATGGTGTTTAGCCCGTAATACAGTTTATATTGTTCAAAGCAGGCCGATAACGACTTTATATCCAATTCCGGCAGAAAATGATGGGGAAAATCATGTATATATATCAGTTGGTCACCAACAAATGATGACCGATGCGATGAAACCATTAGGGTTATCTTTTTTCCTGTTAACGACAAGTGCCCCAATGCGTAAAGCGGGAGGACGGCTGTTTGTTGATGCTACGCAACAATTAGCTTCACCTGCTAGCAGAGATTATTTAATAAATACTTTAGGAAAATCAGATCCACTCGTAAGAGATGCATTAACGACTATAATCGAGCGAGATAATTTTATTACATTGTTGCCGGATGATGAAAAAGAAAAGAGTGTTGGTAAAGGTGTGCCACCTGTAAGCACGCAACCAGAAATCGAAAATGATCCAGCAATCGTTACGGAATTAATAAAGAATAGTGAAGCATCACTTGAAGAGTTAAAACAAAATATGCAACTGAAATCAGGAGTGGACGTACTTAATTTTATTTTGGAAGATATTCAGCAATTAAAAAAAGTATTATTTAACCCGCAAAGTATCGCTGTTATTATGGCAGGTATGAATGCTTCAACATGGATAAATGAAAAAATGAAGCAATGGCTGGGCGAAAAGAATGCAGCAGACACGCTTTCTCAATCGGTACAAAATAATATTACATCTGAGATGGGTTTAGCATTAATGGATGTCGCTGATGTGATTCGCCCATATCAAGAAGTTATTACGTATTTACAACATGTAGAAGATGATAGCTTTTTAGATGAATTGGTTCAGTTTAAAGGCGGGGAGAAAGCTCGAGATGCAATCTCTACTTTTCTAAATAAATACGGAATGAGATGCAGCGGAGAAATTGACATTACGAAAACCCGCTGGAGTGAAAAGCCAACTACAATTATCCCGATGATTTTAAATAATATAAGAGATTTTGAATATGGTGCGAGTAAGCGGAAATTTGAAGAAGGACTGCAAGAAGCTTTGAAAAAAGAAGAAGAGTTAATAGAGCGATTACAGCACTTACCGGATAGTAAACAAAAAGTAGAAGAGACGAAGCAAATGATTCGTAATATCCGTAATTTTATCGGTTACCGTGAATATCCAAAATACGGTATGATTAATCGTTATTTCATATACAAGCAGGCATTATTGAAAGAAGCTGAACAACTTGTGCAGAGCGGTATCATTCGTGATGTCGATGATATATACTATTTAACTTTTGAAGAACTTCACGAAGTAGTCCGCACGAATAAACTAGATTACGAGCTTATCCAAAAACAAAAAAATGATTATAAATTATATGAAAAACTAACGCCTCCTCGTATCATGACGTCTGATGGAGAAATCATTACAGGAAAATATAAACGAGAAAATCTCCCAGCTGATGCGATTGTAGGTTTGCCTGTTTCCTCAGGAGTGATTGAGGGAAGAGCTCGCGTTATTTTAAACATGGAAGATGCGAATTTAGAAGAGGGAGATATATTAGTTACGGCTTTTACTGACCCTGGCTGGACACCATTATTTGTATCTATAAAAGGATTAGTCACTGAAGTCGGCGGACTTATGACGCACGGAGCAGTGATTGCACGTGAATATGGATTACCAGCAGTCGTTGGGGTAGAGAATGCTACGAAATTAATAAAAGATGGCCAACGAATTCGGGTACATGGGACTGAAGGGTATATTGAAGTGTTGTAATGAAGTAAAAGATCATCCGCTATAAATAGTGGATGATCTTTTTATTTTGCAATAACTCACTTCTTTAAGCCAGCTGCATAAAAAGGTCCATGAACTGCGATTGTTGATAAAATACGAGCAATTTCCTCAGGTGTTTCTTTTTGGCCACTATTTAACCATTGCTGAATGACACCAATATGAGCAGATGCCATATAAGAAGCTAAATATTGGCTTGGGACAAGTAAGTTATCCTTATTAATGAGGGCACCGTTCGTATCTTCAAATAATGTTTTCCACATAAAGTCTTTCAGTTTTGTTTGGAAAGATAAATCTCCTTTTGGGCTTAATACAGCTTTCATAAAATCACTATTTTCATTTAGAAATTCAAGAATAGAAGTGATAAGTAGAAACGGCATTGTAGGAGAAGGGTTCGATCCGAGATCCGCAATCACTTCTGGGAATCTCTTTTTTGCAATGCTAGAAAACTCATACATAATGTCTTCTTGGCATTTTGTCATTAAATCAAATTTATCTTGATAGTGCGCATAGAAAGTACCGCGATTAATGTTTGCTTTCGTTGTAATATCTTTCACTGTAATGGCGTCAAAACCTTTTTTTTCAATTAATTCCACCAATGCATTTCGTATGGCAGTTTTCGTACGAACAACACGTAAATCTAAATTACTATCTCGCAAAGAATGTCCCTCCTTCATTTTAGCCAACACATTTCAAGAATGTGTATGATAACCGACACATTCACGATTTTTGATTATTGTATAAGGTTCAACTCGAACATATAATTCAAAATATAAATAAACAACACGTTGTTGGTTATTATAAATCAAATGTAAGGAGGAGGAAAGAAAATGTTTAAAAATAAACTTTTATTATTATCACCAGTTGTTGCACTACTTGTAGTTTTTATTTTTTCATTAACATTATTTCCAACCGTTCAACCTAATCCGAAAAATTTGCCAATCGCAATTGTAAATGAGGATCAAGGAGTAGAAATTCCAAATCAACCGAAAATGAACATGGGGCAAACAATCGTTGATAATATGAAAAAGACATCAAAATCAGAGAAAGAACCTGCGGTAAAGTGGGTAGAAGTAAAAAATAAGGAATCCGTACAAAAAGGTTTAAATAATCAAGAGTATTATGCAGCATTAGTCATTCCGAAAGACTTTAGTACAAAACAAGCATCATTAAGAACACCACAGCCATCTTCGCCAGAAGTAGAAATATTCATCAATCAAGGAATGAATACAGCGGCATCAACTATGGCAGGACAAATGTTAAATACTGTAGTTGATAATATGAACAACAATGTTCGTAAACAAATATTAGAAGGACTGAAAGCAAAAGGAGCTACATTAACAGCAGATCAAGTTTCAAATGTAGTAACACCGATTACAAAGAAAGTGACAAATGTAAATGAAACCGGAAAAAATAGTGCGAACGGTAATTCGCCAATTTCTTTATTTCAACCGTTATGGATTGCAAGTTTAGCGAGCGCGGCACTTATCTTTATTGCGATAAGTAAAATGCCAGTAGGCACAAGAAAAGAAAACTTCGTATTAAAACTAAAACAAATTATTACAGGGGCTGTCGCGGCACTTGTCATTGGATTTGGTCTTACATGGATTGCGGATGGTATGGTAGGGTTAAATATTTCGAATTTCACTGATACGGCTTTATTTTTAGCCATTACATCGTTTAGTTTCTTCTTAATGATATCGGCGGTACTTTCATTAGTTGGACTAAAGGGAATCGGTGTATTCGCTCTCTTACTATTCTTCGGTGCACCGTTATTATCATTAGCACCGGAAATGTTATCGCCATTTTACCAAGACTGGGTGTACGCATGGTTGCCAATGCGATTTATGATTGAAGGACTTAGAGAAATCTTCTTCATCGGAAAAGGGTTAAGCTGGAGTACACCTGTAACAGTGCTCGTTTGGATAGGCGTAGTAAGTATCGTTATTATTTTAGCGACTGCTTTCAAACGTAGTGTAGTAAAGGAACATAAAGCGGAAGTAACTGCATAAAAGATAAGAACGTTTCACTAGGAGTGAAGCGTTTTTATCTTTTATTAACTTATAGGTTAAAGGGAATAGAAGAGTTTGGATTTGCGGTTCCTTATTTAATACATGCTCCTGCTATTTCAAATTGCATAAAATGTTATGCGAAATAATGGAGGGGATACGATGTATAATTCGAATGATTATGATTGGTATAGGCAAAATGATAAGCTGATTCGTGATATTGAGAAAGCAATTAATGGAGAGTTTAGTGCTATAAATTGCTATGCAAAATTAGCTAACATGGCCCCAAATGCGGCGGAACGAAATCAAATTCTTGAAATTCGTAACGATGAAATAAAGCATTTTCATCAGTTTGTACAAATCTATACAAATGTAACTGGTCAGCAGCCGAAACCAAAAATTACGGAAGAATGTCCAAATACGTACTTACAAGGATTAGAATTCGCTATACAAGATGAACAGAAGACAGTGGATTTTTATTTGGAAATTGCAGATGAGACATCAGATACACATTTGAAAGAGTTACTGCGTAGAATAGCTGCCGATGAACAAAATCATGCGGTGTGGTTTTTATATTATTTTGTGAAGACGAAGTGAATGCTTAAGGAATTAAAACCGTTTCACTAGTAGTGGGACGGTTTTTGTGATGAAATACAAGTTATATATAGTAGCTGAATTTCGTATATAATGTATGAAACAAAAATGGAAACAAATATGTTAGGAGTAAACATATGAAAAGAGGAATCTTTGTAGAAATTCCAAATGAATATAATAATTTACTTTGGAAAGTATTAAAGCCAATTCATATTCCTTCATATGATTGGTGGGTAGGGAGTGAGGAGTCATACTTAGTAGCACGTGGTGGATTGGATGAAGCGTTATTTCCAGAAGAACCAAGTGTAATGGAAGGATCGGATTTGAACAGGTTATTTAAAAACAACGTATATTATCTTATTTTTGCAGATTTAAAAGCATATCTCAAAGGAGAAATAGTACTAGATATTGAAACATATGAAGAGTTTATGGAAAGTAAGTGTGAGATAGTCGTATTAGTAGCAGATGGCGATTACATACAAATTTATGCGAAAGATCAAAAAGTGATTGAATTGATGTATGAAAATGCACTCAATCAAGGTTTTTATGTTGAATATGTTACAGACGAAAATGATGGTAGAACACGTTTGTCAGTATAGTAGTAAATTGAAAGGGGAACGGCAGTATGGAGAGAAACACCATAACGAAAGAATACACAATTCGAACCGCTACTGAAGAGGAAAGTGATAACATTATCACTCTATTAAAAGAGGTAGCGCAGTGGCTACAACATAAAGAAGTAGATCAGTGGCAGTATCTGTTAGGCGGAGAGGCTACGGCTGAAATACTAGAAGGTATAAGAGAGAAATATACATATGTGGTTACGAAAGAAGATGAAATTATCGGTACAGTTACAGTATCTCCTAAACAAAATGAATGGGATGAATATATTTTTGGTAAAGAGGAAGTTTCAAATTCATTATATATTCATAGATTTGCGGTGAACCGGAAGTATAAGGGGAACGAAATCGGAGAATGGATGTTACGGTGGATAGAAGAGAATATACAACATGACAAAGAGTTTTTAAAACTAGATTGTGTAGGGCATAATCGCATATTGAATGATTTTTATAAGAGCAATGGTTTTGAATATGTTGGCAGTACAGATGGATTTAGTAAGTTTCAAAAGAAAAGGGGAGAGTAAATGAATCAAATTGATACTGGTTTAGTTAAAAGATTAATAGGGGGAACAGTTTCCTGAATGGACACATTTAGAGGTGAAACCTGTAAAGTTTAGTGGGCATGATAACAGAACATTTCACTTAGGGGATGAGTGTAAGATTGCCAAGTGATGCAGCGATGTCATGGACGTTTTTTGATAAAAGTAGTAGAAAGATATGTAAAGAAGTACTACAAATAGATGAAGAAACGTGGAATAGAGCGAGAGGATGGGCACTTTGGAAGGCGTTAATTACATATGATGCGAATAAGAGTAGTAATAAGATAGTGGCAGAAGAATCGTATCGTGTCATTCAAGTAATTGTGGATGATTATGGACAGTAATAGAAAAAGCCTATTTTGAATCATACAATCAAAATAGGCTTTTTTATATGATTAATCGATACTTAAAGCTTTTTTACCCATTTGATTATAACTGTGCTCAAATCGGGATTTTACCATTGGCTGGTCTTTTTTACCGTCTAGTGGGTCATTATAATAAATGTTACGATCATCTACACCAGTTATGATAATAGTATGTGCATTTCTGTATCCATTTACGGTTTTTCCTTGAGGTGTTTTCCAAGTTTGTTCTAGTTGTGGAGCAGTTATTTTGTTTCCTACCCACGCTACAACTGGTTTACCATTACGTACATAGCTTTCTAATACAGAGAAATCCTGTCCTGTTAAATCTGTACCTCTTGCATGTTTATCAAGTAATTGTTTCAATGGTGCCGGGTTAATAGAGTAACCCAATCTTTTTCCTGTTACGTCACCAACGAATCCGATGTCTGGATCACCCCAAACTGTAATTTTTCCGCCTTCTTCCATCTGATATCTCGTTGTATCAAATGGCATTTGATTAGCAAAGTCTACTTTATTTAATGAACGTCCTGTATAGTATTCTAAAAGCATTTGTAGTGAAACAACTGCACTTCCTTTTTGTAGTTCGGGCAATTGATTAATGGTAGGAACATTTAAGAGGAGCTTTGGACGTAAGAGATAAGACATGTTTATCCATTTTGGTCCTTTATCTGTACGAATTTGTACCCATCCGTCATCTCCCATAGCTAATTCTTCGATGCCGCCTTGTGGAGCATACTTTCCAGATATTTTAGAAGAAAAATTAGGGCTATCGTAAGCGAAAAATGTTCGTGGTATGTATGTTAGTTCTTTTCCTTCACCCTCTTTTAAATATGGATTCATCCATTGAAGCCCTTCGCTGGTGCGAATTTTTAACCAGATGCTATTTTCTTCAACAACTGTTACAGTTTGAGGGGGATATTTACCAACCACGTATCCTGTTCTTGACGGTCTATCAAAGGTAACAAAGTTTTTATCAATGTATACTTGTTTCTCTTTTAATGGTGTCCACTTTAACCCATGATCCGTAGCAATTTTAATCCATCCATTTTCAGATTCATCGAATACAGTAACGGTTTGTGGTGCATATTCAGCAAGTATACCTGAATGAAGAGAGGTTTCAGGATAAATAAAATAATGTTGTTTCATAGTAACTTGCTTTAATTTAATTTCTTTATCTTTCGATTGGTCTGTGCGAGCAACTAAACTTGCAGCTTCTGCACGGGTAATCGTGTTATCTGGATACCAATGACTACCACCATAGCCCAGTGAAATACCAAGAGCAACAAGAAGATTAGCCGATTTTTCACTCCAATGTCCTTTTAAATCTCGGAATACAGTAGGTAGTTTTTCAGTGGCTTTTTTGTCTAAGTTATATGCATGAACAAGCATAGAGGCCATAGCAGCTCTCGTTAGCTTTCCAGAAGGTTCGAAATTTCCATTCCCGACGCCTTTAATAATCCCAGCTTTTTCAACTGCAGCAATATAAGGAGTAGCCCAATGTTTTTGGGAATCTTTAAATGATGGCTTTGCTGAAGCGTCTATTTGTAAGTTTAATATTTTTGCCATGATAATTGCGGCAGAAGCTCTATCAATTTCAAGATTAGGTCCAAATGTACCGTCTGGTAAGCCAGATAAGACTTTTTTCTTTACTAAATAATCAACGGACGGCTTTGCCCAGCCAATAACATCAGGAAATTGATAGTAGTAATCGTCTTCGTCTTCGTAATTCTCCAATTGCGCATTATTTTTTTGTGTTACAGTTTCACTCACAGCGAAAGAACTAGATGGAGCGATGATAGCACCAAATAGCAACGCACTTGCCATAGTTATTTTTATTGTTTTCAAATTTCCATTCTCCTTCTATTTTTATGTAGGTTAATTTAAAGAGTAAATTGAAAAAAGAAATAATTTAGTTACAAAATATATGTTTGAAATGAGTATATGTAACATATACGAAAGATATTATATGATAATTTTTGGAGACTGACAATAAAAATGTAAGATTATTGCTTGTGTCATTTTCAAATGAAAAGAAGGGATTTAATATAATTATACAGAATATTTAGATAAATAGGGGGTGTCGAATTTTGAGTGAAATTGAATTAAAAAGGAATGTAATTAAGACAGGGAGTGAGAAGAGCATCATTCTTCGGTTTGTACTCGCTAGTCTCGTTGGGGTGTTTATGTTTTTCGTACCAGTTACGATAAATGGCGCTTCTTCCATAATGATTGATCATATCGTGTCGTGGATTAGAGCTTCGGTTCCGAGCGTCGTACCTTATTACGCACTACTCGTTATGGTAATGGGTGCAATTTATCCGTTTTATACGAAAAAATGGAATACATCTATCGTAGATATTTGCTTTTCGATTTTAAAAGTGGTTGGCGTCGTTTTCGGTGTATTATATTGTTTGAAAGTAGGGCCAGCTTGGTTCTTTGCGCCAGATGTTGGGCCGTTTTTGTATGAGAAACTAGTAATATCGGTAAGTTTACTCGTTCCGATTGGTTCGGCTTTTTTAGCATTATTAGTCGGGTATGGATTACTTGAATTTATCGGTACGTTTTGCCGTCCGATTATGAGGCCGTTATGGAAAACACCTGGACGATCAGCAATTGATGCGGTTGCGTCCTTTGTGGGAAGTTATTCACTGGCTTTATTAATTACGAATCGCGTATATAAAGAAGGAAAATATACGACAAAAGAAGCGGCCATTATCGCTACAGGATTTTCTACAGTATCCGCAACATTTATGATCATCATCGCAAAAACATTAGACATCATGCATTTATGGAATGTTTATTTTTGGACGACTCTCGTTGTAACATTCATCGTAACTGCTATCACCGTAAGAATCCCGCCACTTAGTAGAAAACCAGATACATATGTAACAGAAGAAGGATTCCCAGAGCCTGTTTATAAAGAGAAAATGCTAGAACGCGCTTGGGAAGATGCGTTAGAAGTATCAAAGTCTGCACCGGGTATTATGAAAAATATCGCGGTGAATTTAAAAGATGGATTTATTATGACAATGGGAATTTTACCATCTATTATGTCAGTAGGTTTAATTGGTATCGTCTTAGCGAAATTCACGCCAATATTTGATTGGATCAGTTATATATTCTATCCTTTTACATGGCTATTACAATTACCAGAAGCAGAACTAGCTGCTAAAGCGGCATCCGTTGGTATCGCAGAAATGTTTTTACCTTCTCTTTTAGTTGTAAGTGCACCACTTGTGACAAAGTTTGTCATTGCGATTGTTTCGGTATCATCTATATTGTTCTTCTCAGCTTCCATTCCTTGTATTTTATCTACAGATATTCCGTTAAAAGTATCGGAACTTATTATTCTCTATGTACAAAGAACGATATTAACGTTACTTATTATTACGCCGATTGCTTATTTGTTGCTTTAAAAAGGGGAAAGGTATAAAAAAGAATCCTTCTATAAAAGGAAGGATTCTTTTGTTTAGTGTTTTTATCAATTAAATACTTTAAAATGTATACTTTTTTGATGTTTTATTTGTTTTTCGAATATGACGTAATACTTCTTAAGAAAATTCCTAACCCTGCAAAAAAGAATCCTAAGCATAATAAGCTTCCTGGCGTTCCCCAAGTAATTTGATCTAGCATGTTTATATCCTCCCATTTACCCCATATGAATTAACTGTAAAATTTTCACTTTATTATTATATAGTATTTTTTGGGTTTAATCCAGAATTATCCATACTATTAAGCTGAAAAATTGATTCATAAATGAAAAAAAAGAATCTTTTTGTAGAAAGAATAGCGTTTTTGGTATGCAAATTTTTAAAGAACGTATATAGACCTTTAGAAAAAGAAAAACCTTACATGAAATGAAACCAATATAAATTCGGCTTGCTATAATGGGATGTACACGGTATTTGTTAGAGGTTTTTGTCGATTATTATGTAAGAAGGTATTAAAACTTTAATTTAAATATCCGTATAATAAAATGTATATTTCTATGATATAGTAAGAAAAAGGGGGCTTACAAATGGAAATCATTCACGAAAGAGCAAAGCTACGGTTAATGGATAGTAATGATGTCGAAACTTTGTTTTCGATTGTAGAAGGAAATCGGGAAATTTGGGCGTATTTAATCTCTAAAATGGATAGTGTGCAAGATATGCAGCAATATGTGCAAAAAGCGATACAAGGTTATGGAAAGGGTACACAAATCCCTTTCGTTGTAGTAGATCAACAGACGAATAAGATTGTAGGAAGTACACGTCTATATAATATTTCAGTAGAAGATAAAACAGTCGAGTTAGGACAAACGTGGTATCATCCAAGTGTCCAGCGTACGAGTATAAATACAGAGTGTAAGTATATGCTTCTCCAGTATGCTTTTGAAAAACTGCATATGCTCAGGGTACAAATTAAGACAGATGCAAGAAATGAAAAAGCACAACGAGCAATTGAAAGGTTAGGCGCAGTAAAAGAGGGCGTGCTTAGAAATGAAAGAAAATTACCGAATGGTTATGTGAGAGATGCAGTGGTGTACAGTATTATCTCGAGTGAATGGCCAGACGTGAAAGAACAATTGTTAGAAAAATTAGAGTTGTATAAAGAAAAGCTATAATTCGTGTTTTGAAAGGTATATTGTTTGTGATACATGAAAAATATACCTTTTTTCTTACAAAATGCTACTTTATTTTAATTCCTTTTGTTTCATCGTTCCCTTCTGAGAAAAAATTCGTTACAATGTAGTTGTATGGTAATAAACTTATGAATTTAAAACATGTAATGAAAACCGCAAATGAAAATGAATTGATAATCCTCAATTTTAAATGAAAACCCTTTTATATATAAATAACAAGTAAAGTTCCTTCTTTTAAATAAACTCAAACAAAACGATTTGATATAAATGTTTTTTTATAGAAGTATGGATGATGTACGGAGGCAATTACAAATGAAAGAAAATAAGAAGAGTAAGAAAAGACGAATCTTTCAAGTATTTTTACTAATGATTTGTTCTGCTATTTTATATGTAAGTTATGCAGCTTACGATATTTGGAGCTACCGTTTTAAAACAGACGATAGTGTGAAAACGGATGCTGGTATCGTACTAGGAGCGGCTTCTTGGAATGGGAAACCATCCCCTGTATTTAAAGAAAGAATTAATCATGCGATTTCTTTATATAAGAACGGAAACATTAAAAAGATTATTTTTACGGGTGGTACAAAGTTTGAGGCAGAGCTTGAGGAAGCGCGTACTGCAAGAGTATATGCAATGAAACAAGGTGTAAAAGAGGAAGATATTTTGATTGAAACAAAATCCCTTTTCACTGAAGAAAATTTAAAGAATGCGAAGGAAGTTGGAATAGAGAACGGAATACAGACATACACGATTGTAAGTGATCCACTTCATATGAAACGCGCAATGAGAATCGCAAAACATATTAATATTGAAGCGTATGCTTCACCAACGCCGACATCAGCATATAAAACGTTAGATACAGAAATCCCATTCTTCTTTAAAGAATTATTCTCATATATTGGATATGTAACCTCGTTGCCATTAAAGGCATTGAAGGGAGACTAATAAGGAAAGAATCTATTTTTCAATAGGAACTTTTCTTATTAGTCAAAAACATTGTATTTTTATCGGAATAGTGAAACAATAGAGAGGTAGCTTCATATAATCATAATGACAAAATGAACGGTTTAAGAATCGAGCATAAAGGAGATTATAGTATGGCACTCTCATTTGTTGAAACAGAAAAACAATCTTTCATTATTGAACAAATAAATAAATTGATTCCGAAGTTCATGGAAAGGGAGCATCAACTAAGTGAATTAGGATCATTTCCGTATGAAAATATAAATGATTTGAAAAATATCGGATATACGAAATTAACGTTACCGAAGAAATTTGGTGGTAGTGCGATTTCTTTATATGACTTCGTTCTATTTCAAGAGAAAATTGCGGAAGGCTGCGGGGCTACTGCCTTATCGATTGGCTGGCATCTTGGCATTGTGAAAGAACTAGCGGAAAATCGCTCTTGGAATGATGAGATGTTTAAATGGTTTTGCGAAGAAGTGCGAAATGGGGCGCTCTTTAATAGGGCAGCAACAGAACCGAAAACAGGGAGCCCGACGCGTGGCGGTAAACCAGAAACAATAGCGGTTCAACAAGGCGAGAATTGGGTTATAAATGGAAGGAAAACTTTTACAACGATGGCGCCAGTACTTGATTATTTTATTATTTCAGCAAGTATGGAGGGCAAAGAAGAAGTTGGTGAGTTTGTCATTCCAAGAAATACAATCGGTGTATCCATTGAAGAAACGTGGGATAGCGTTGCAATGCGAGGCACTGCTAGCCACGACCTTGTCTTACAAAATGTAGAGATAGACAACCGTTTTTTTACGGATGTAAAAGGCGGGAAAGTGAAACAAAAGGGTATTGGCTGGTTGTTACATATACCAGCATGTTATTTAGGAATTGCACAATCAGCAAGAAATTATGCAGTTCAGTTTGCGGGATCATACAAACCAAATAGTTTAAACCATTCTATTAGTTTATTACCGAATGTTAGAAGATTAGTTGGAGAATTAGAACTCGAGCTTATGCAAGCTCGCGTCTTTTTATATCAAATTGCGAAAAAGTACGATGAGGCAGAAGATAAACTGTCACTGCAAGCAGAATTAGCGGCAGTGAAATACGCCGTAACAAATGCGGCGATATCCATAGTGGATAAATCAATGCGCATCGTAGGAGCAAAAAGTTTATCAGAAAAAAATCCGCTTCACCGTTACTATTTAAACGTTAGAGCAGGACTACACAATCCGCCGATGGATGATGCAACACTATCTATGTTGGCGGATGCGGTGTTTCGGTCGTAGATTTTTTAACTTGAATTTTATTGTTTATGTACAATATAGTTGTTTTGAAAGCACGTGTTTGATTAGTAATCGAACACGTGCTTTTTATGTGCAGGAACGTACCAAGTTGAGATGTAGGTTTTTAATATAAATGGTTATTATGGTTGTTTCTTGTTGAAAAATTCTTATCGTAATGCCAATTTGGAACCTTTATAAATAATTACTAAATTTAATCCCAAATTAATGGTCTTTCCAAATCTACCATTCGTAAATATTGTAAAAATTGACCTGCATGGACCGCATCATGATAGGCAATTCGTAATAGCATATCGCCTAAATATCGTTGATAGCCAACATCGCTTCGATCAATAAGTCTTGAATCTAGCTCTGCTATGCTTATTGATTGAACATATTCTATGAAATCTGCAAAACATGATTGTGCTAATTCAATCTCTTTTTTAACACAAGTAATTGGCTCGTCATCATACGGGAAACGTATGTCGTTTATTGAGCCGTTGTTTTTTAAAATCATATGATAGTAAAAAGTTGAACTCCATACGTGACGAATCATTTCACCAAAGGACATAGCCTCATCATCAGGCTTCCAATTAAGAAAATTATCGGGAAGAGAAATCCATAATTTTTCTGAGCGCCTTCTCGTTTCTTTTAAATTTAATATACTAAGATCAATTGCATTCATAATACATTCTCCTTTACTGTTAAATTTAAAATAATTGTATCAATTTAATAGTTAGGGTATCATCGAAATATGAATGTATATCCGAATATCTCATATATTGCTAAACTAATTGCTGAACCTACAAGAGCAATCATCTTAGATTGTTTAATGAATAATCAAGCACTACCTGCTAGTGAATTGGCTTATATGGCAAGAGTGTCATATCCAACAATTAGTTCTCATCTTTCTAAATTAGTAGAGGGGAATCTACTTACAGTTGAACAACATGGTAGACATCGTTACTATCGACTTGCTAATCAAGAGGTAGCAGAAGTTCTTGAAAAATTAGGGACAATCGCCCCAACAGTCCAAGTTCGTTCTTTAAAACAATCGGGTCAACTAAAACAAGTTCGTTATGCTCGAACTTGTTATGATCATCTTGCAGGCAGACTCGGTGTAGAGATAACCGAAAAATTATTAGATAAGGAATTTATCATTTTAGAGAAAGGAGAATACATTGTAACGGAACAAGGTAAGCAATGGTTTCTGAATTTTGGAATAAATATTAATAAGGCAAATATAAATAGGAGAGTATTTGCAAAACCTTGTCTTGATTGGAGTGAAAGACGCTACCATATTTCTGGTTGGTTAGGATCTGCAATAGCAAAACTATTTTTTGAACAGGAATGGATTACAAAAACGGATAAGAATCGGGCTGTCCATCTTACAAGAAAAGGTATGAAGTTCTTGAAAGACGAATTAGGCATTGACATGGAAAATAAAGAAATGAAATAACCTGAGTCTATACAAATGTAGACTCAGGTTATTTCATTTCTTTTAAAAATCTTTAGTGATATTTGCGTATGGCAAATTAACCTCGTTTGCTTTACGGAAAGAGATTAAATGCAAAAATAGTAGTTGAGACGATTCTATTAAATTAGTAATCATATTCATTGAAAATTATGCGTAAGAATATAGTAAATGAAGGGAGATATAAAATGAATAAAGTGAAACTGAAAGTATTTAATATAAAGTATGTCATGATATGTATTTTATTCACGATTATATGTATTCTCACTTCATTCTTTATTTCTAGTAATTCAAACGTATTTAAATCTTATTATATTAATCAATTATTAGGAACGAATTCTACTAAAGGCCTTATGTATATGATAGGCAGTGAAAATCGTTATTTTGCCGAAGAATTTCATAAAGAAAAAGGACGAGCGTCTTTGGAATCTTTTTTACTTTCACTTTCTACAAATATTAATGTAAATGACCTCCGAAGCTTATTAACTCGAGAACTTCCAAATATGAATCAATTTTATTCAGAAATATTAATTGCCGGGGAAGGGACAGATTATACGAACATTCCTGAAGAATCCAGCATTCCTTTAGAGAATATTAAGAATGAAGGTACTGTTGTTAAACACCCAAAGAGTGAGAAAGAGAACAATTCAAATACACAAAATAACGGTGAAAATAAAGTTTTTATTTATCATACACATAGTTGGGAGGCGTTTATTCCTCTCATTCCAGGTGCTACTAAACCTGATGATGCCTCTAGTACAAATAATGAAGTGAACATTACGTTTGTTGGGAATTATTTAAAACAAAAGTTAGAAGAAAAAGGGATAGGCGTTTCACATGATACGACAAATATGAGGGACTTTCTGCGAAATAAAAATTTAAACTGGGCCCAATCTTACAAAGGATCTCGTCAAATATTACAAGAAAAATTAGCACAAGATAAAAATATTATGTTTCCAATGGACCTTCATAGAGATGATGCAAGAAAAAATATTACAACTAAAAATATTAACGGAAAGAATTATGCGAGGCTCTATTTTATTTTAGGACGAGAGAATCCTAGCTTTGAAAAAAATAAAAAAATAGTAACGGCAATCAATTCATATTTAGACGAGAAGTATTACGGTTTAAGCCGAGGCATTTTTATTAAAGATCGTAAAAGCGGGAATGGAGTATATAATCAAGATCTTTCTCCAAATGCATTACTTATTGAAATGGGAGGCGTAGATAATACACCAGAAGAATTATATGCTTCCGTTGACGCATTAGTAGAAGCCTTTAGCCACTATTATAATGAAGTAGTTAAGAAAAATAACTAAATATATAGGGGAAACCTAGTATTTTTATAAAATAAAAAGGAGTGACACCTAGTATGAAGTTCTAGAGGTTACTCCTTTTTCCTATTATTTAGGCTGTACCAGAAGTCTCATCCTACTTTCAGATCCATCTGCATTATAAGCGGATAAATAATACGGCCCCGGTTCTGGAGAGGAAACGAATGAGCGTAAAGTAAATGTTATCAAATGAAAAAATCTTTCTTTTCATTCTTCTTTTTATCGTTTTATAGGAGAATACTATGCTTCTTATTTCACCTACTGTATAATAAGAAAAAAGCACGAAAAGAGGTCATCTCATGCTAGAGGTTATTGCAACATGTTTAGAAGATGTGAAACGAATTGAACGAGCTGGCGGGAAGCGAATTGAATTAATTTCATCTTATACAGAAGGCGGTTTAACGCCGAGTTATGCATTTATAAAAAAAGCGGTAGAAGCAGTAAAAATACCGATTCACGTTATGATTCGTCCGCATGCGAAGTCTTTTACATATACGGAAGAAGAAATTGAAATGATGAAAGAAGATATTGTAGTTGCTCAGAAATTAGGAGTAGCTGGTGTTGTATTAGGTGTATTAAATGAAAGAAATGAAGTGGATGAAGAGAAACTAGCGGATTTATTATCTGTGGTAGATGGGATAAATGTCACATATCACCGTGCAATAGATGACATAGAAAATCCAGTAGAAGCGATGAGAACGTTAAAGAAGTTTCATAAAGTGACTCACGTCTTAACTTCAGGTGGACAAGGGAATATAGTTGATAATATTCCGGTGCTTACAGATATGCAAAAAGTAAGCGATGGTCAAATTCAGCTTGTTGTTGGAGCTGGTGTAACGAAAGAAAATATAAAGCAATTGCTAAATGAAACTGGAATTTCGCAAGCTCATGTCGGTACAGCGGTAAGAGAAGGGAAATCATGTTTTGCTGAAATTGATCCTAATTTAGTACAAGAATTAGTTCAAATCATACAATAAACAATTAAGAAAGAGGAGAAACGATGAAGGAAAATACGAAGAAAGAATTATTCTCATGGGCGAAAACGATAGGATTTACCCTTGTATTAATCGCAATTATTCGCGGTGTTTTATTTACACCGTCATTAGTACAAGGCGAATCGATGATGCCGACTTTAGAAAATAACGAACGAGTTCTCGTCAATAAGATTGGTTATAGTATAAGTGGATTAGAACGCTTTGATATTATCGTTTTCCATGGAAAAGAAGGATATGATTTAGTAAAACGAGTAATTGGTTTACCAGGTGATACAGTTGAGTATAAAAATGATGTTTTATATGTAAACGGCAAAGCGATGGAAGAACCATATTTAAAAGAGTTTAAAGAAAAAGCAGCAGGTCGTGTATTAACTCCAGACTTTACGTTAGAACAAATTACAGGAAAAACGAAAGTGCCAGAAGGCCAAGTGTTTGTATTAGGTGATAATCGTGAAGTTTCTAAAGACGGTCGTATGTTTGGATTTATTTCAGAAGATGAAATTGTCGGAAAAGGACAAGCTGTTTTCTGGCCGTTGAAACAAGTAAGAGCGCTATAAAGAAAGAAGTATGGGAGAAATATTCTTCCATACTTTTTTTATGCCTATTTATTTAAACGTTTGGTTTTGCTATAACTTGAGCTTTTGAAAGAGAGCCATCATTATTTCTAAATTTTATTTTATATTCACCTTCAGGAAGCCAATCACTCCAATTTATACTAAATTCATTGATCGCTTGCTCTCCAGGTTTTAAAGTTCCGTCAATCATCCAACAACCTTTAGCGTTATATAAAGTGTAACTAAAAGGAGAATCCCCTATATTTTTTACAAGAAGGCTTAATTCATCCCTGTGAGAATAGTTAAAGCTAGAAATACTTGATCCGAAAAAATGAATTTCTTCGTTCGCTATTTTATGATGTTGGGCAACTTTAGCAGTTGAATGAGTATCCTCATTTGTCGCAAATGTTACATTATAACCTATACAAAAAGATAACATAATAGCAGGAATCACTAGTAGCTTTTTCAAAAGAAACACTCCTTACATTTTGTTTTACATATATCATAATAATTTAAATATATTGGAAATGTAATAGTTTGATGTAAAGATTTACAAAAGTATTGGGTTATTTACGTTTTTGAAATTACTGAAAAATATATCGAGTCATACGTTTAAAAAAATATTGATAGAATTGAAAGAATATTTTATAATTTAAAATTATATGTTTGTTTCGAAAAATGGAATTTAAGTTCCGTAATTCGGAACAAGAAGGAGATAGAATGAGTATAAATAAAACGGCAGTTAAGACAATGGATATTTTAAAGTTGTTTTATGAGCATGAAGAACTTAGTTTAACAGAGATGGTTCAGCTTACAAGTATGCCGAAAACATCTGTTTATCGTTTAATTGGCTCGTTAGAAGAAATGGAGTTTTTACAAAAAAACAAAAAGGGGAAATATCATTTAGGAGTCGTTTTTTTACGGTTTGGTCAACTTGTATCACAAAGATTATCAGTAAGAAATATTGCGATTCCATATATGAAAGAGCTTAGAGGTAGTTTAGGGCAGGCAGTTAATTTAATTATTCAAGATGGTAATGACGCGATTTATGTGGAAAAGATGGAAGGCGTTCAGCCTGTACGTGTATATACAGCGGTTGGAAGAAGAGCACCACTTTATGCTGGTGCATGTCCGAGAATTTTACTATCGTATTTCTCAGAGGAAAAGAAACGGAAATACATAGAGGAAACGGATTTAAAACAGTTTGCAGATGGAACAATCGTAGATAAGGAACAATTGTTAGAAGTGTTACAAATGGCGAAAAAGGAAGGACATACGATTAGTTATTCGGAGTTAGAAAATCATACAGCAGCTATAGCAGCGCCTATTTTCGCAAGCGACGGAACGGTTGTAGCAGGCATTAGTATTTCAGGATTAGCAATTGAGTACAGCGAAAGTAACATTTCATATTTTATCGCTAAGGTGAAAGAGACAGCGAATCGCATTTCGAAAGAACTCGGCTTTTTGGCATAGAAAGAGGGAGTAGGATGAAATTTTCTGCGTTAGGGGATCAAGCAATTATTGTTACATTTGGTGAAGAAATCGGGATGGATGTATACGAAAAAGTACAACGACTATTTCAAGTGTTGCAGCAACATCCGTTTACAGGAATGATTGAATGCGTTCCGTCATTTACTTCATTGGCCGTTTACTATAATTTGTATGAAGTATGGAAGGGAAATGATAGAAAGATAAGACCGTATGATTACGTATGCCAATACATAGCTAGAATGTTAGATACGTATAAGGAAGAGCTGAAACGAGATGTGAAACATATTTCTATACCCGTTTGCTACGGGGGAGAATATGGACCTGATTTAGAAGAGGTGGCACATTATCACGGTTTACAAGTAGAAGATGTCATTCGCATACATAGTGAAACAACGTATTTTGTGTATATGTTAGGCTTTACACCAGGGTTCCCGTATTTAGGAGGACTATCAAAAGAACTAGAAACACCTAGAAAAGGAATACCGCGGTTACAAATCTCTCCTGGTTCGGTAGGGATTGGCGGAAATCAAACAGGTATTTATCCGCTTGAAACACCGGGTGGATGGAATATTATTGGCCGAACACCAATCTCCTTATTTAATCCGGAAGAAGAAACACCGACCTTTATTCAAAGCGGTATGTATTTACGATTTATCCCAATAACGAAGGAAGAGTACGTATCACTTGAGGGGGCTAAAGAATGGATGTAGAAGTTTTGCATGCAGGTATGTTTACAACAGTCCAAGATTTAGGGCGGTCTCATTACCAACAATACGGCGTACCTGTTGGCGGGGCTATGGATCAAAGTGCACTTCGGATGATCAATATGTTAGTTGGTAATGAAGAAAATGAAGCGGGACTCGAAATGACGATTATGGGACCGAAATTGTTAATAAAGAAAACGACTTTACTTGCGATTGGTGGAGCGGATATGGAACCGTTATTGAATGGGGAACGTATTCCATTGTGGCGTCCCATTTTAGCAGAAGAAGGTAGCATGCTTTGCTTTGGAAAAGTGAAAAGTGGTTGCAGAGCGTATGTAACTTTTGCAGGTGGTATCCATATTGATCGTACGATGGGAAGCAAAAGTACTTACATACGTGCTGCGATTGGAGGTATAGAAGGAAGAATGTTGAAAAAGGGTGACTACTTCCAAATTGGTGTACAACCAGAAATGGCGAATCGTTTCATTCAAGACTTACAAAAAGATGAGAGAATAAAAACGAAATGGGCAATTAGCAACAGCGTACTACCAAAGTATAAGAAACATCCTAAGCTTCGTGTCATAGCTGACTTTGAATATGATCAATTTACAGAAGAAAGTAGAAAGGCATTTTTTACGAAAGAGTATAAAGTATCTAATTATACTGACCGTATGGGCTATAGGGTTGAGGGAGAAGTATTAAATAGGATGGAAGAAAAAGAGATTTTATCGAGTCCTGTTACATTTGGAACCATTCAAGTTCCTAATGGTGGACAGCCGATTATATTAATGGCAGATAGGCAAACGACAGGTGGCTATCCGAGAATGGGAAATATCATTTCAGTAGATTTACCTCTTCTTGCTCAGTTAAAACCAGGGGACTATGTATCGTTTGAGAATATTACGCTGGAAGAAGCGGAACAATTGTACATAGAACAAGAAGTAAATATGAATCTATTAAAAAAATTCATCGCTTTACGAAGTCGAAATTAGGAGGAAAACATTGTGACTACAATTGATTTAAACTGTGATTTAGGAGAAAGTTTTGGCGCTTATAAAATGGGGAATGATGATGAAATTCTTCCGTTCATTTCCTCTATAAACGTTGCATGTGGTTTTCATGCGGGTGATCCGTCCGTTATGCGGCAAACGATTGAAAAGGCAATGCAGCATAACGTAGCGATAGGGGCACACCCAGGATTTCCTGATTTAATTGGATTTGGTAGAAGGAACATGAACGTTTCAGCAAGTGAAGTATACGATTATGTTTTATATCAAATTGGTGCATTAGACGCTTTTGTAAAAGCAGCTGGCGGGAAGATGCTTCATGTGAAACCACACGGTGCTCTTTATAATATGGCGGCAACTAATCCGGAAATTGCAGATGCAATCGCAAAGGCAATATATCATATGAATCCAAGTCTATTACTTTACGGATTAGCAAATAGCGAGGCGTTTATACAGGCTGCGGAAAAATACAATATAACTCTCGTACAAGAAGCTTTTGCAGATCGTACGTATAAGCAAGATGGCACATTAACGAGTCGTACGGAAGAAAATGCGCTTATAAAAAATGAAGATAAAGCGATAGAGCAAGTGCTTCAAATGGTGAAAGAAGGTTATGTAAATTCGGTGAATGGTGAGAAAGTAGCAGTTCAGGCGCAGACGATCTGTTTACATGGTGATGGAGAGAAAGCTGTACAATTTGCGAACAAAATATACAGAACATTCGAAAATAATGAGATTTCTATATGCGCACCGAAATAAAATAATGAGGGGAAGTGTTGGAATTGGTGAAATTAATCGGGATATTACTTGTTGCGGTGGGCTTTTTATTTAGATTGAATACACTTTTAGTCGTTATGGTTGCAGGTATTGTTACGGGGATGGTTTCGGGATTAAGCTTTTATGATGTAATCAGCATGTTCGGTAAATTTTTCATAGAAAATAGATATATGTCTATGCCTATCATATTAACTTTGCCGGTAATCGGAATTTTAGAGCGTTACGGTTTGAAAGAAAGAGCAGAAGCACTTATAACGAAATCAAAAGGTGCAACAACTGGAAGAGTATTAATGTCATATTTTACGATAAGAGAATCATCAGCAGCACTAGGTCTTAATATTGGTGGTCATGCACAAACAGTAAGACCGCTCGTTGCACCTATGGCAGAAGGGGCTGCGCAAGGTAAATACGGTAAGCTTCCTGAGAAGTTAAGAGAAAAGATTAAAGCGAATGCAGCCGCTGCGGAAAATACTGCTTGGTTTTTCGGAGAAGACATTTTTATCGCAACTGGTGCCATTTTATTAATGAAAGGATTCTTCGATTCAGTAGGTATGCATGTCGGTGTATGGGATATGGCACTTTGGGGTATTCCAACTGCAATATCGGCCCTTATCGTAAGCTGGATCAGATTTAGAAGATTTGATAAATATATAGCGAAAACGATGACAGCAAAAGAAAAAGAAGAGAAGGAGGCAATATAAGATGAATATTATTACAATGGATACAATCTATTACGTATTAGGTATAATTGTTGCCTTTATCGCTGTTCGTATCGCGTTTGATCGTGAGCATCCAAATCGATTTGGTTCTAGTCTATTTTGGGCATTGTTTGCAGTTACATTTTTATTCGGAAATGTAATTCCTTCGTTTTACGTTGGCTGTATCGTGCTCGCTATGGTCGTGTTAGCGTCAATGAATAAAGTAACAAAATCTCAGGAGAAAGAAGTACCAGTTCAAGAACGTGTGAAACATGCTGAGAAATTAAAAAATAAAATCTTTATGCCTGCACTATTAATTCCTATTTTTACAATTATCGGTACGTTAACGTTAGGGAAAATGAAATGGGGAAATGTCTCCCTTGTTGATCCAGACAAAGTAACGCTAGTAGCATTAGCCTTAGGAGCATTACTTGCATTCGTTGCGGCAATGCGTATTACAAAATCGAAAATAACAACGCCTGTACAAGAAGGAAGCAGACTATTACAAGCTGTAGGCTGGGCTGTTATTTTACCACAAATGTTAGCGGCACTTGGCGGTATTTTCGCGAAGTCTGGCGTTGGACAAGTCGTTTCTGATTTAGTCGGACAAGTGTTACCGACAGAGTATCCGTTCGTTGCTGTTATGGCGTATTGTTTAGGAATGATGCTTTTCACAGTCGTAATGGGAAATGCATTCGCAGCGTTTGCCGTTATTACTGGCGGAATTGGTTTACCTTTAATTGTACAAATGCACGGCGGAAACCCAGCAATTATGGCCGCTCTTGGTATGTTTGCTGGATATTGTGGAACATTGCTTACTCCAATGGCAGCAAACTTTAATATCGTTCCGGCAATGCTTTTAGAGCTAAAAGATAAAAATGCAGTTATTAAAGCGCAAGTACCAATTGCTCTTTCCATCTTTATTATCAATATGTTTATTATGTACGGCCTTGTATATCGTTTCTAATTAGGAGGGAAACTATGAAAACAGTATTACTAACAGGATTTGATCCATTCGGCGGAGAAAGCATCAATCCGGCTTGGGAAGTCGCAAAAAGTTTACATGAAAAAACAGTGGGAGGATACAAGATTATTAGTAAACAAGTACCAACTGTATTTCAAAAATCAATCAGCGTATTAAAAGAGTATATAGAAGAACTAAACCCTGAAATGATTATATGTATCGGACAAGCTGGGGGCAGACCAGATATTACGATAGAGCGTGTCGCAATTAACGTTGATGATGCAAGAATTGCTGACAATGAAGGGAATCAACCGGTAGATGTACCGGTTGTAGAAGAAGGACCGGCTGCCTATTGGTCTACACTTCCGATGAAAGCAATTGTAAAAAGACTTCAAGAAGAAGGCATACCAGCTTCCGTTTCACAAACAGCAGGTACATTCGTTTGTAATCATTTATTCTACGGACTCATGCATGAACTAGAGAAACAAGATAAGAAAATAAAAGGCGGATTTGTTCATATTCCGTTCTTGCCAGAACAAGCGAGTAATTATCCAGGCCAAGCAAGTATGTCACTTTCTACTATTCGTAAAGGGATAGAATTGGCAGTAGAGGTAACGGCGACAGTTGAGGTCGATATAGTGGAAATTGGGGGTGCGACGCATTAAGTAGAATGAATTGTACGACACCTCCTGTAAACAACTGGTATAATAAGTATAGCAATATACATAGAGGTGATTTTTGTGCAACAATTTGAAGAAGTACGTTTGATTTTAGAAAAAGCGAAGAAAATTACAGTATTAACAGGAGCTGGTGCAAGTACGGAAAGTGGTATTCCCGATTTCCGTTCAGCAAATGGATTGTATGCTGATGCGAATGTGGAGATGTATTTATCAAGAGGATATTATAATAGAAGTCCGAAAGAATTTTGGAAGCATTATAAAGAAATATTTCAAATCAATACGTTTCATCAATATAAGCCAAATCGTGGTCATCGTTTTTTAGCAGAGCTAGAAGAGCAAGGGAAAGATATTACGATTTTAACGCAAAATATTGACGGTTTACATCAATTAGGTGGTAGTAAACATGTTATTGATTTACATGGAACACTGCAAACTGCACATTGTCCGAAGTGTAAAACGGGGTATGATTTGCAGTATATGATAGATCATGAAGTGCCGCGCTGCGAGAAGTGTAATTTCATTTTAAATCCAGACGTTGTTTTATACGGAGATACATTGCCGCAATATCAAAATGCGATAAAACGTTTATATGAAACAGATGTGCTTATCGTTATGGGAACGTCATTAAAAGTACAACCTGTCGCTTCATTCCCACAAATCGCAAAGAGAGAAGTAGGAGCAACAACCATTTTAGTAAATGAAGAATTAACAGGACAAGAGTATAACTTTGATTTTGTTTTTCAAAATAAGATTGGTGCGTTTGTTGAAGGGGTATCTTCAATAAAATAAGTTATCGAAAAAACTGAGGTATTCACCTCAGTTTTTTATTTGGGTAATCACTGTTTAAAACATTTTAATAATGTAGCAACCACATCTCTATAACCTATAAAAAATGTTTTGGTTGGCAAAATAGCAGAATAGGAAGAAATGTTTTCTTTAACGAATACACAGTCGTCATAAAGTAAACTAATATGTAGCTGTTGTAAAGGTTCTATTTCGTTTTGCTTTAAGTATAAAACTAAATCATTATAAAGTTGCGTACTATACCCACTTACAGAACATTCTAATGAATGCTGACCTGCTATGCTAGTCCACCATACTTTAAAACTACACAGTAATTCTTTAAAGGATTCCTCATTACATAATTGAGTTTCAAAAAGCTTCTCATAGAAGATATTATTTTCCTCATAAAAAATTTGTAAATCATATCGGTCGTTAGCAATTTGTTTACGAAGTATATGCCATAATTCCTTGAAATGATCTTCAAAGTCAGTAGAGAAATTTACTTGTTTTGCTATGTAAGGAAATCTCAAATTTTCCTTTTTCTCTTTTTGGTTAAGATACATATTTTGAATGTAAATCATAAAGTTTAAACAAAATGATGTATTAGTATGTATTGTAAATGAATCTGTCATTTCATTTTCTCCTTAGTAATGTCTTTTATTGATTTATTTCTTAAGTATACAACCTTTCTTTTAGAATAACATTCATGTTATTCCTTAATAAGGGAATGGTAATAAATAGGATGTGAAATTAAAAAACTGAAAATTAAATCTTTTATTTCTTTTATAATTAATATAAAATTCTATATATATCATATAAATAAATTTGATACATAATGGTTCTACGTAGAAATGTTAATAGAATGAAGCGAGGGAGCGAAATGAGACAGAAAAAGGAGCAGAAGAAACAATCGAAAAAGAAAAAGACTCATATTCCTTTTCGGTTAAATGTACTATTTTTTATCGTCTTTCTTTTATTTTCAGCTATTATAATTCAATTAGGTAAAGTGCAAATCATTGATGGAGAAACGTATAGAAATGAAGTGAACAAAAAGGAAGACGTAACGGTAAGTACACCTGTTCCTAGAGGGAAAATGTTTGATCGACAAGGTCAGGTGATTGTAAATAACAAACCACTACGAACTGTTACATATACGAAAATGAAAGGAGTAGATTCGAAAGAAGTTTTACAAGTAGCAAGACAATTAGCACAGTTAATTGAAATGTCGCCAGAGGATATAGACAAGTTAACAGAAACAGACAAAAAGGATTTTTGGATGCAGTTAAATGAAAAGCGGGCAGCAGAAAAAGTAACGAAAGAAGATGAGAGTAAATTTAGGAAGCAGGAGATAGAAGGGAAAGAATTAGATAAAAAAGTTGAAGAGTTACGTAGGGAAAGAATTACACAAGAAGAATTAAGCGAACTTTCAAAAGAGGATTTAGAAGTATTAGCAATTAAAAGCAAAATGAATGCGGGATATAAAATGACGCCGCAAATCGTTAAAAAAGATGTAAGTCAAAATGAATATGCAGTCGTAAGTGAAAGATTGGCAAGCTTGCCTGGAGTAGATACGACAGTAGACTGGGAACGTGAATATCCAAATGATAAAATACTTCGTTCTATCCTTGGTAGCGTTTCTACTGAAAATGAAGGATTGCCAAGAGAACAATTAGATTATTACTTAGTACGTGATTATAACAGAAATGATCGTATTGGTAAGAGTTACATTGAAAAACAATATGAAGATGCACTCCATGGAACGAAAGAACAGACTAGAAGTATTACAGATAAAACAGGAAATGTGATTCGAAATGAAAAAGTAACCGAAGGAAAAAGTGGAAATAATTTAATGTTAACAGTGGATATGGAATTACAGAAAAAAGTAGAGCAAAGTCTTGAAAAGAATTTACGAGCATTTCATTCTGCAGAGCCGATGATGGATCGTGCATTCGTTGTAATGATGAACCCGAAAAACGGTCAAATTTTATCGATGGCAGGAAAGAAAATTGTAAATAAAGATGGCGGGATGCAAATAGAAGACTACGCTTTAGGAACGATGACAAGTTCTTATGAGTTAGGGTCAACTGTGAAAGGGGCTACATTATTAGCCGGTTATCAAACTGACACAATTAAGCCGTATACGCATTTCTTTGATGCACCAATGTATTTTAAAGGAAGCTCCAAGCCGAAGAAATCGTGGAAAGAATTTGGTGATATTGATGATTTAAGAGCTTTACAAGTTTCATCAAACGTTTATATGTTTAACACGGCTTTAAAAATGGCAGGTATAAATTATGTGCCAAACAATCCATTAGACATTAAACAAGAGACATTTAATAAAATGCGTTACTATTTTAGACAGTTTGGCTTAGGTGTACCGACTGGTATTGATTTGCCGAATGAATCGATTGGTCAAATGGGGAGAACAGATAACATACCTGGTTTTTTACTCGATTATGCGATTGGACAATACGATACATATACGCCGCTTCAACTTGCTCAATATATTTCAACCATTGCAAACGGTGGTTACCGAATGAAACCGCAAATTGTGCAAGAAGTGAGAGAGCAACCACATAGACCAGAGGATGTTGGAAAAGTTATTCGGTCTATTGAGCCAGTTATTTTAAATCGAGTGGATATGAACACCTCATACATTAATCATGTAAAAGAAGGATTTAGAAGAGTTTTTCAAGAGAATGATGGAACTGGTACTGCAACGTTTAAAGGATTACCATATAAACCAGCTGGAAAAACAGGAACAGCTGAAACCGTGTATGGTGGAGAAAGTGAAATTGGAAGAGATGAAAACAATAATAGAAAAAAATGTTATAATTTAACTCTTGCCGGTTATGCACCATATGATGCTGATCCAGAAGTAGCTTTTTCAGTTGTTGTACCATGGGTAAATGATGACAAATCAGGAATTAATTCCGCGATTGGTAAAGAGATTTTGGATGCGTATTTTGAATTGAAAACGAAAAGATCGGGTGGAAATCCAGTCCCAGTAGAGCAGCCGAACAAGGCCCAGTAAAAATAATATCACTGCATTGAGACATATGGTGCAGTGATATATTTTTGATTTAAAAAGCGTTTGAATAAGGTGGGAATGGATATGAAACAGGAGATTAAGAGAGGTTGGGGGAAATACATACTCTTCGTGTTTGTTTTGGTAATAGCTTATCATTCTTTTACTTTATGTAAAGTGGAAGGGAAATCGATGCAACCGACTTTATATGAAGAAGACTACGTATTTGTAAATAAAGCAGCCGTACACTTTTCCGATTTAGAGCATGGAGAAATTGTCATTATAAAGGAAGAGGATGAATCAAAATATTATGTGAAACGAGTAATAGGACTTCCTGGTGACGTAATTAACATAACGAATGGATCTGTATATGTGAATGATAAAAAACAAGAAGAACCGTATACAAATAAAGATTTGTTCAATAATACGCAAGTGTTTTATAACTTTCAAAAGACAAAAATCCCGCCAAATAAGTTATTTGTAATGGGAGATAATCGTGAACTTAGTAGAGATAGTCGAAACGGTTTAGGATATATTGAAGAAGATAATATAATAGGAAAAGTGGAATTTGTATATTATCCTTTTTCAAAAATGAAGATCATAGAATAAGTGGGGATTTACAAAACCCCACTTATTAACGTTTCACTTTACCTTCTTTAAAAAACCTTTTGGGTTAAATGATATGAAAAACTTATGCTTAGATTCATCGATTATGAAATTGTTATTTGTAGCTAAAAACTCTTCAACTGCTTCCATTGGACCAGGCCCCCAATCGGGAGAAACAGGATTTCCATTAATAGATGTATCTTCTACGATAATATAACTGCCTGTAGTAACGATAGATTTATAAAGCAACAATTCTTTTGCTACATGTTCTTTACTATGATCAGAATCTAAAATAACTAAAATTACATCATTAGGTTTGCGCATACTTAATATTGTTTGCACAGCGGTTACTGAAACAGAGGAAGCTGTTAAATACGTAATGCGATCATGGGATGGACGATTTGGTTGTGGAAATATATCGATAGTAAGAACGTGACCTTTTCCAATTAAATCTAATATAGAAGCTAAATATAGTGCACTACCACCATAACAAGTGCCACATTCAATAATTAAGTCGGGTTTTAATTCGTAAATCATTTCTTGATACAAAAATAGATCAGAAGGAAGTTTGAGAATGGGGACTCCAAGCCAATGTGTATCATATAACCAGACTCGACTATCGTAAAATTGTTTTAAAAATTCGCTGCTTATGTTATCGATTTTGAACACTCCTTTCTGAAACGAAAGTTGTACAATATATTATGTGAAATATAATTGTAAGGAGAATGTTTTTTAATAAAATTGAGCAAAATACCTCATTAAAAACCAATTGTTTGTATAATAAAAAACTTTTTGCAGGAAGTTACAGTTTAAATCTGTAAATGAAGGGAAAAGGAAAGGAGATGAACGTATGTATAAGTACACAATTTGTTTCATTAGAAAAGGAAAGAAAATACTCTTATTGAATAGAAACAAAAAGCCGAATATGGGAATGTGGAATGGTGTTGGTGGAAAAATTGAAGACAATGAAACACCATATGAAGGAATAATTAGAGAAACGCTTGAGGAAACAGGCATAGATTTTCCAAGTGTAACGTATAAAGGGAATGTAGTTTTTAAAAGTAAGGACGAGCCTCAGGGGCGTGAAGGAATGTACGTATTCCTTGCTGACCTGCCAGATGGAGTACATATGGACACACCAGTAAGTACGGCGGAAGGATTATTAGAATGGAAAGAAATTGATTGGATATTAAATAAGGATAATAGAGGTGTAGTTAGCAATTTACCAAAATACTTACCGATAGTATTAACAGAAGAAAATAAGTTAGAGCATATATTCACGTACGATAATGGGAATATTATTCATTACACAACTTCATTTTTGACAGATGATAATGCGAACAAACGATATGTAAAAAAAAATCTTTCATACTCAAGTTAATAAAATATTTCAAAGAGCAATTAGCATTTGTATGTTGATTGCTCTCATTATATATGCGAGGTGATGATATGTTTCAGAAATACAATTCATTGGCCATAATCGTTATATGTACGATGTTCCTTTTTGTAGCCTGTTCTAAAAGTGATACAGAACTTAAAGACATTCAAAAAGTAGATTACCTCGTATCCTATTCAAATGCAATGAAAGCCGGTGGTTACATATATGCATATGATAAGAAAGGAAATGAGATTAGTAAAATAGAAGTGGATGGCCAAAGTATAATGAGTAATGCAAAAGATGGGGAGGGGTACTACTTCTCATCAAATAGAAATAACAATCATTATGTAATTAATAAGATTGGTAAGGTACAAGGGATCAATATTCCTAAAGAATTACAAGATGTAAACGCAGGGGCATATTTTATACATGCAGAGCAAGGTTATAAATTTTATGATGTGAACATTGGGCTGGTAGACGAAAAGAAAGGATATACAAGTGAACTCGTATATTGGAAAGAGAATGATAAAAGGCAAGAAAGTGTAGAACTAAAGGGAACGATTCAAGGTGCGCATATTATTGAGAATCATATATACGCATTTTCACAAACGCTAGATAAAGTATATATTTCAGAAATAGATTTGGTCACAAATAAAAAAACAAACGAATTTGAAATTCCTAATGAAAATGTGTATTTTGCACCAACTCCTCAAAAAGTAATTTTTCAAAAGTATAAAGATAAACTAATACTCGCATTAAGTGATAATGTAAATCAAAAGTTGTCTTCTAAATTAATGATGATAAACCCGAAAACTAAAGTAGTGGAAAAAGAAACGGTATTAGATGACAAGCAATTCATACCTGTTTTAGTGCAGGTGTATGATAATAAGGTGTACGTTTTAAATCATGATGAAAAAATAAAAGAGTTAGATGAGAATTTGAATATCATACGTACATATTCATTACAAAGTGACAAAAATACAAAAATCGCTAGAGAGGACAAATGGATTTCGGATATACAAGTACATGGTAATAAGTTATACATCTTATACAAAGATATGAATCCAAAGAGTGAAACGAAACAATTGGTAGCTGAGATTGAAGGATATGATTTGTTAACAGGAGGAAGTATTGAAAAGACTACTTTACAATTAGAGAGGAAATGGGATGATATTACCTTTCTTGTATTAAAAGAGTAAAAAAATGATTTGAAGGGGGTAACTCAAATTATGACATTCAAAAACGAGGAAGAACTAAATAAAGCTTTCGAGGCGGCCAAAGCGAGTCTAGAAATAGAAGGCATGACTGTTACAAAGGAAATGGAAAAAATTATAAAAGAAAAGGTATCCGGAAAGATAACGCACGAGCAACTTATTACATTAGCTGATGTGATTGCAAGACGTGGACGTACTTAACAATCTAGAAACCATCACAAAATTTTTAAAAATAAACGGGGAAAAAGAGATGGTAGATCCATCTCTTTTTCATATGCTCCATGATTAACTGCGAATCGCCTTAATCAGAAAACGATGTTGCTTCACATCAAAATAACCTTTTTGTAAGATGATTTCATGTATACGATATAATTCCTCACAATACCTTTCAACAGTAAAATTAGGGATTTGCCACGGAATCGCTTTTAAATAATAGACGATAGCGCCAATGTCATAAAAGCGTTGAAAAGGGAACTCTTCTTTTTCTTCTAAAATAGTAAATCCATTTTCCTTTAACTCAATGCATGCAGCTTCGAGCGACCAACTTGCAAATTCGTTATTTAGAGGTGCGTTAAACTGCTCATTAAGTTCCGCGCAATCAAGGCCGCCAACTTGTTGTGTAAGAAATATTCCATTAGGAGCAAGGATTCTGTTTACCTCAGAGGCAGCATATGATTCATGTTGATTTATGATTAAATCAAACTGACCATCTTGAAATGGTAAAGCAGTATCATCAATTACTTCGACGACTGTAACCCCTAGAGGCTCTAACTTTTTTCGAGCAATTGGCACGTTTGGAGCGTAGCCCTCAGTAGCATAAATAGTTGACGGGAACGGTTGTAACATAGATAAAAACTCTCCGCCGCCAGTCCCCATATCGAGCATTGATTTAGCACGCTGCATAAGCTGATAAGCAGTGCTACCATACGACCATGATAAAGGCTCGCTCTTCATTCGGCCCGTTTCTGAAATGAAAGAAAAATCCCAGCCACTAAAGTTTGTATTTGTACTCTCTAATAAAGTTAAAAATAATGGATCACGTTTCATAAATTTGTCCTCCTATTTCATAAATGAATGATATGATGAGAAAGGAAAAAGGGAGGACCTCTTATGAAAGAGAAGCGGTTTTACGTTTCATGTTCGAATAGATTCATATACATTCGCTCCTTGTGAGAATGGTTATTTATATATTCGGGATAGTTGAGTGGAATTCCTTTGAAGTTATTAGGGAAGGTAGTTGCGTAATGAAAAACTGGATAGAGTTTACGGACAAAGAGGATGAACAAATTTGGGACAAGATATATAGTGAACTTAAGTTTTCACCAAGTCTTTCTATATTCCCATCATTTAAGGTGCCAAGTCCTTTTGTTACATATGATATTTCTCATTGCTTTGGAGAGTCGATAAACGATCTGGAAAGTAAAGCGTTACAAGCCTTTCAAGAAATTACAGCATCGAATGAATATATCATGGCACTGTATTGGCAACATGAGTGTTATTGGGTGAATCCACATGTAGAGTTTGAAAGAAATGAATTTGATGAGTGGATAATACCTGTATTTCCAAATGGAGATTACTATTTCTTTATTCAAAAGGACTTTAAGTGGGGCTATTTAGGTCACCCTTGGGAGAAGAGTATAACGATATTTGGAAAAGAACTTATAGAAAGCTTTGACCGAAATAAGCCGAAAATGTTTCAAAATATTTTAAGACAAGGGTAATGTTTGAAAGAGAAAACCGCTTATACTTCATTCTTGAAGCATAAGCGGTTTCGTTTAAAATACTTAAAAAGAAAAATCTTTTGGCAAATTACCATTTTTAATAACCGTTCGTAACCCATGTTTTATAATCCAAGGATTAACTGGATGCTGTTTATCACGTAATTGCTGCAACCATTGAAAAACAAGTTCTTTATCTTCTTTCGTAATATCATTAATATGATTGGCTACAGATTTTTGAACATATTTAGAAGGGTCATTCATTAATGGTTCAAGAAACTGTAAATTGTACTGAAAGTCACCTTTCAGAGCTCCTATTTTTTTAGCCCAAGGAAGTCTTGGTCTTGTACCTTCAGAAACTAATCTTCTAATGTGGCTGTTTTCATCATGAATCCACTTTTGTAATATGTTTAGTGTGTCTTCATGGTATGTTTCAAGAAAAGGACGAATGGCATATTCAGCAGTATTCCTTTTCGTTATTTCATACATGGCGTTGAAAGAGGATTCAAAATTGTTAAGCCCATATTTTTCAACGTATTTTGCGATAGGCATGTACATATATCCGTTTGTAAACGTGCCTACTTCTGTTGTATTTTCTGGGCCTAACGTTTTCAGTAATATATGTATTGCTTCATTAAAATCTTTTTGTAAAGCATTGTGTAATTCATCTGCCATTACTTCAATACGCTGCTTTAACTCTAAATTTTCAACTTTACATGTTACGGAAGACACAAAGTTTCTTTTAGAGAAAGTAGGATCGTGTTTACAAATAGAATCAGCCATTTTTTCTGCTAATTCTTCGTTAAACAAAAATTTTAGCGGAACATATTTACCCATTTTTTCACCTCAGTGGTCAGTTGAAAACAAGTTTTATTTTTTAATCGACAATCCATAAACTAAAGTCTCACTCGGAGTCGTAATACTAAAACCTGTCGTCTTATAATCAAGTTTCACTGTATCACCAGTGTAGTCTTTCGTAAATGAATCCATTTGTACGATAAAATCAGCATCTTCATATATAACGTCATCTGCATTATATGTATCCCAAATTAAATCTACATCAACGAAAATACTACAAGAGTTTGTCATTGTCCCTCTAACGCGAATGATCTTTTTGTCTTCACGTTCTAATCTATGTATAGCTGCTATTGCTTCATCAGTAATACGAATGTTCATTGTATCCCAACCTTTATTTATATTTCCTTTATTATTGCAAAAACAGGGGCAATAGGGAAGTAAAGAGGTTTGCAATAAAAAACGAGCAAACAAATTAGTTTGCTCGTTTCACTTTATCCGACTTTAATGGGCAGTAAGACCCCCACCTCAAAATGCAGCGAAAGAAAAGAAGTTAGGTGGGGGATCAACTGTCCATAAAAGTCCGATTGGTTCAACTAATAATCCGTGGGGGATGAAGAAAACCCCCACGGATTAAAGTTTCACTTTATTTTAGTTCACATTTATCAAGTGGAATCACTTTTGTTTTTTTCGTAAATTTATATCCTAACCATAGTACTAAGAAGAGTGGTAAACCGATGTAAGAAACGAGTACGCCGTTCCAGTCGATTGACTCACCCATAAATGCGCCGTAGTTTTGTCCTAAAATTACGATGATACAAAGTGTAAATGCGAAAATTGGTCCGAACGGGAACCATTTTGCTCTATAAGGTAAGTCATTTAAATCTTTTCCTTGTGCAATATATGCTTTACGGAAACGGTAATGACTAATTGCGATTCCAACCCAAGCGATAAAGCCAGACATTCCTGATGCATTTAATAACCAAATGTATACAACACCGTCACCGAATAGAGAAGCAATGAAAGCGATACTACCGACAATTGATGTTACGATTAATGCGTTAACAGGTACACCGCGGCTATCTAATTTTCCTAAGAATTTTGGTGCTTTTCCTTGGCGAGCTAAATCCCAAAGCATACGAGTTGAAGCATACATACCAGAGTTACCAGCAGACAGCACTGCCGTTAAAATAACAGCGTTCATAACAGAAGCAGCGAAGGCAACGCCCGCTTTTTCAAAAATAAGTGTAAATGGACTTACTGTTACATCACTTGCGGCAAGACTTTCGGTTGTATAAGGAATTAATAAACCGATAACGAGAATCGCAAGGATATAGAATAAAAGGATACGCCAAAAGATCGAACGAATTGCTTTCGGAATATTACGCTCTGGATCAGATGTTTCACCAGCAGCTACACCTAATAATTCAGTACCTTGGAATGAGAAACCAGCTGCCATAAATACACCGATAATTGCCATGATGCCGCCATTAAATGGTGCATCTGCAACAGTGAAGTTTTTGAAGCCAACAGTTTCGCCGCCCATAATTCCGAAAATCATCATGAAACCGACAATTAAAAAGATAATAATAGTAACTACTTTAATAAGTGCGAACCAATATTCAGATTCACCAAACCCTTTAACAGATAAGTAGTTTAAAAGGAAAATAATAGCTAAACATAATCCGCTCCAAATAAGAGAAGGGGTATCAGGAAACCAAAATTTCATAATTAATGTTACCGCCGCTAGTTCAGCAGCGATAGTAATTGCCCAGTTATACCAATAGTTCCATCCGAGTGCAAAGCCAAGTGATGGATCAACAAATTTTGTTGCGTACGTGCTAAAAGATCCAGTAACAGGCATGTAAGCTGCGAGTTCAGCTAGGCTTGTCATTAAAAAGTAAACCATAATTCCAATTGCGGCGTATGCAATTAATGCGCCACCAGGTCCAGCTGAATGGATGACACCACCGCTGGCAAGAAATAGTCCGGTACCAATTGTACCGCCGAGAGAAATCATCGTAAGGTGCCGAGATTTTAGACCGCGTCTTAATTCACCTTTTCCTTTTGTAGTTTCTGTTTTAGAGGTAGCTTGATTCGTTGCGCTATTCATGTTCAACACTCCTTTTCTTGTAAGATAGGAAGGAGCGGGGGAGAAAAATACAAAAAACCGCCAAAGGAATTTGGCGGAACGTTTCACAAATAACCACCCCATCATACCCTTCCGTTAAGATAGCACCCCACGTTTACACGGTAATTTTGTAAACGTGACAGTTCTGTTCCTTTCGGAGACAGCCCCAGCTCATATTTCCAGAGAAGAAATATAAACTTCGGCAACTTTTCCTTTCAAACGGAGTCTTAGACATTCTCTGTATCTCGTCCGTTTTACTCTTAAAAGTCGCAACCTCTACCTCATCGGATTGATGAGGATTTATATATTGCTAAGATTTTTAATATATGGCAATTGTAATGAGTTTCTGAATATATTGCAAGATATTTTGTAGGAAAAAATCAAAAAATATCGGTTATTGTATAGGAAACGCTTGCAAAACTCCACCCGAACCTACTATTATGTAACAATAAGCAAAGAAAAAATTGTTATACAAATGTTTCGCAAAAAATATTGAAAAACCCTTCAAAAATTAAAAGAAAATTCAGAAAATATAATTCGACATTCATAATCAGGTCATATTTTTTGATATAATTAGAGTAACGTGTAAGTAAAAAAGGGGAAATCAAAATGAAATTAGAAACAGAAAGGCTCTATATAGTGCTTTGTACAGAAGAGAGTATACACGTTGCTAACGAGCAAGGATATAATAGTGGTCCGCATATTGTAGGGCATGTAGAAAATGTAAAACAGGATAAGGATTTATTACCTTGGGGCGCCTGGTATGTCATTCGAAAAGAAGATGACATCGTTCTAGGCGATATAGGGTTTAAAGGGAAACCAAATGAGGAACATACAGTAGAAGTTGGTTACGGTTTTATTGAGAAATATTGGAATAAAGGGTATGCGACAGAAGCTGTAAGAGAACTAATAAATTGGGCTTTTCAAACTGGAGAGGTAGAAATGATTATTGCGGAGACACTTCTTGAAAATCAAAGCTCCATTCGGGTATTAGAGAAATTACATATGAAGAGAATGGGTACTACAGAAACAATGATTAATTGGAAATTAGAAAAATAAAAAATACCGCTCGAAGTGTATCGGGCGGTATTTTTATTGTTATGGAAGCATTTGTTTTTGTTCATTCGGATATCCAGTTGTCGGTGTGTTAGAACGATTGGAATGATTGCGAACAGCAATGAAAATAGAAATAATAACGACAAGACCAATTGCCACGTAAGAAAGTGAAATAATAGTTGGATCCACTTTAAATGTAGTAAGTAGTGTACGAATGTTTGTAAAGATTATAAGGCCACCAACTAATACGCCAAGTAAATGAGAAGGAACGATGCGTACTAACCATGCAGCGATTGGTGCCGCAACGATACCACCGAGCATGAGAGAAAATACCCAAACCCAACTTACTTGTTCCCAACCGAGTGAGATGAAGAAACCAATTGTTGCGGCAAGTGAAACAGGAAACTCGCTCGTATCTACAGATCCGATAACTTTTCTAGCTTCATTTCCTCTTGCCAAAAGTACAGGTGTCGTAATCGGACCCCAGCCACCACCACCAGTTGAATCAACGAATCCAGCGAATAAGCCAAGCGGAACAAGCTGTTTAGCAGACATACGTTTATTTGAAGTAACAATCTGTTTTTGAATGATGAATCGTAATAAAATATAAACCCCTAAAGTAAATAAAAATACGGAAATGTACGGTTTAATGACATCGCCAGGTAAATTACTTAAAAAACATGCCCCAACAAATGCACCAATTGCTCCTGGTAATGTAAGCCTGGAAACGGTGTATTTATCAACGTTCCCAAATTTGAGGTGAGATGCACCAGAAGCGGCGGTTGTAACAACTTCAGCTAAATGAACAGATGCGGAAGCTACAGCCGGTGCGATACCAAACATTAGTAAAAGTGAGGTAGACGTTACCCCGTACGCCATTCCAAGCGCTCCATCGATTAATTGAGCGAAAAATCCAATAATAGCAAAGACAATTAATTTCTGCATAAAAAATCCCCCTGTAATAGTAAATGAAAAAGGCACTTTTCCCGTGTGAGAAAAGTGCCTTTGGTTTTTCCAATCAGCAATATTGAAATTTGTTTCATTATAATACACATTAATCGTATAAATCAACTAGGTTTTAAAGTTTTTTGAATTGAATGAAAGAAAAATAAAATATACAATAAAAGGATGGAGAGAAAGGGGAGAAAGACATGTTACGATTTGATCATCTCGTTCACGCAGTTCATGGCACACCGGAAGAAGCGGCAAAACAAATGCAGGAGCGTGGATTTCATACTGTACTAGGCGGAGAGCATGCTACTTGGGGTACTTGGAATAGTTTATGTTATTTTGATTTATCTTATATAGAATTTTTAGCAGTTCAACATGAAGAAAAAGCGAAGAAAGCAGACAATCCATTAGTACAAGAAACAGTAGTGAAATTACAAGATGGAGAAGGAATGCTACAAATCGCAATTCGAACAGATGCCATTGAAGAACTAGCAGTTAAATTTAGTAAGCACGGTATACATACGATAGGACCATTTGAAGGGAAACGCATGAGAAAAGATGGCCGCCTTTTAGAGTGGAAAATGTTATTTATAAAGCAAGAAGAGAACGGACCGAAATTACCTTTCTTTATACAATGGAATGAAACGGACGAAGAAAGAAGAAACGATTTACGTAACATAGGAACGATTACTGAACATAAAAACAACGTACAACAAATTGAAACGATTCATTACGCAGTGAAAAATGTTCGAGAAACAGTACAGAAATGGAAAGAAGTAATGGAGCTATATGCAAGTCCGGTCGTGAAAAATGAAGAATGGAATGTGGAGTGTCAAAGTGTATCGTTTGGTGACATTCAAGTACAGTTTTGTGAACCAATCGGAGAAGGGCTAGTACTACAATATTTGAAGAATCATGGCGAATATCCATTTGCAGTAGAATTTAAAGGGGAAAATAAACGGGAGTATGAAGTGTTAGGTAGTTTGTACATATATTGATAGAGGTGAACGCTTTGGAAGAAATGTATAGAGAGATAGAGAGAAGACTGGAATGGCCTCTTATTTTGAAAGCGACTGTTATTTCAAAAGGATTTTCATTCGATGAAAAATATAAAATTGAATTAGAAAGTGGAGAAATATATTTTATAAAAGTATGTGACTCTTCGTATTATGAACGGAAGCAGAAAGAATATGAATATATGCAGCGGCTAGAGCTATTGCATATTCCCATGCCAAAATTACTTCATTTCATTAGTCTGACTGAATTAAATAAATGTGTACAAGTTTTTGAGTGGATTGATGGATTAGATGGTGAAGAAATATTAATGACTTTGTCTAGTGAAGAGCAGTATAGGGCTGGAAAAAAGGCTGGAGAAGTGCTAAAAAAGGTTCACTTAGTTGAAAAACAAGATAAAAGTAATTCATGGGAAACGTCTATATGGAGTAAATATGAGAGATACTTAGAAGCGTTGAAAGAATATGAAGTAGACTTTCTAAATTTAAATACAGTGCTAGATTTTGTAGAAAATCATAAAGATTTATTAAAAAATCGTCCCGTCGTATTTTTGCATGACGATTTTCATCCGTCTAATATAATGATTGACCGAAATGATTTTCGGGCTGTCATTGATTTTGCTAGATTCGATTTTGGCGATCCGATTCATGATTTTCATAAAGTAGCACTATTTACAACGAATATAAGCAAACCATTTGCGGTTGGACAAGTTCACGGTTATTGCGGAGGCGAACCTGATCTACATTTTTGGAAACTGTATTCATTATACGCAGCAATGACATTCCCAGCGGATATCGTTTGGACTAACCGAAGCACACCCCATTTAGTAAATGATATGAAGGAAAGATTAAACGGAATTTTAGAAGATCATAATCAATTTTCATCCTATATTCCAAAATGGTACCAATTAAGTGAATTTAATAAATAAAGGAGGAATACATATGGACAAAATTGCGGTAATTTCAGATATACATGGTAATATTCCAGCTTTAGAATCTGTACTGCAAGATATTAAATTGAGAGGAATCAAACGCATAATTTGCCTTGGAGATTTAGTCGGAAAAGGTCCTCATTCTAGCGAAGTAATTGAAATCATTCGTAAAGAATGTGAAGTAGTTGTAATGGGGAACTGGGATGATTTCATCACAAAACCGACGGAATTTGAAGCGTTAAAATGGCATCAAAAACAACTATCGGAAGAACAAAATGACTATTTAAGAAGGTTACCATTTTCAATCGAGTTTTATATGAGTGGAAAACTCATTCGAATGTTTCACGCTTCACCGAGAAGTTTATATGAAAGAATACAACCACACGCTTCAAGAGAAGAGCGTATTAGTATGTTCGAAAACAGTGAGTTCACGGAGAATATAGAAGGAGAAAGAAAACCAGATGTCGTTTGCTACGGTGACGTTCACCAAGCATTCGTTCAAAATTTCAGAGGGAAAACGTTATGTAATGCTGGTAGTGTAGGAAATCCGCTTGAAATTACACAAGCTTCTTATTTAATATTCGAAGGGATTTACAATGAAAAAGAAGCAGCGAGCTTTTCCATACAACTCGTACGTGTACCGTATGATATTGAATTAGCTATCAGACTAGCAAAAGAACTCGATATGCCAGAAATTGAAGAATACAAACAAGAATTACGAACTGCATTGTATCGAGGTTTTAAGGGAAAGTAAGCCAATCATAATATATCAACGATTTTTCAAATATATCTATCATAACTTAAAATATATCAACGATTTTTTCAATATATCAACGATTCGACAAAGGATATCGACTTACCGACAAATAGTGACATAAAAAGTTAATTATAATTTTGTTATGTAAACTAAATGAAGGGAGAAATATCATGAACCGAAAACAATGTATAAAAGAAATTGCTAATCATATTTTAATGTTAAATGTAACGCATCCAACAAGAGTTGGAGTAGGCGGTATTACAGCATCAGGAAAAACAACATTTGCAAACGAAGTAGCGGAAGAAATAAAAAAACGAGGGTTACCAGTAACGCGCGCTAGCATTGACGATTTTCATAACCCAAAAGTGATTCGTTATACACAAGGTAAAGAATCTGCAAGAGGGTATTATGAAGATGCACACGATTATACAGCTTTTAAAGAAAGACTATTAAAACCTTTAGGACCTAATGGGAATTTACAGTATGAAACGATTTCTCATAATTTAAAAACGGATATTCCTGTACATAATGAGCCGTTAATGGCTCAACCCAATATGGTACTCATAGTAGATGGAACATTTCTATTAAAAAAAGACGTTGAGCATTTATTTGATTACAAAATCTTTGTAGATACAGATTTTGAGATTGCGAGAAAACGTGGTGCAAAGCGCGAGACTGAGGCTTTTGGAAGTTATGAAGAAGCTGAAAAAATGTTTTTAAACAGGTATCATGCGGCTTGTAAGATGTATATAGATGAGCATAATCCGAAAGAGTGTGCGGATGTTGTATTTCAGAATACTGATTTAGCAAATCCAGAACTTATATTTCAAGAGCGAATGTAATACACAATCAAAAGTATATGTATAGCCTTTTATTAATAGTTATAATTCTCGTATAATTATATTAGCTTTAGAAAGTGAAAAACGGGGGATAAGGCAATAAGAAACGCAAAAAGGGGAGAAAAAATATAATGAATGAAGTACTAGAATTAAAAGAAGAACTGCTACAAATTAAAAATAACAATTATGCTGTACCAAAAGACGTAGATGCATATCCATATGCGCAGTGGATGCTAGATTATATCGGATCACCTGATGCTGAATTACGTGATGATTTAATTTATAGTACGCTTCACACATGGATTACAAATGATGTATTTAGACAAAAAGAGCTACGAGGGTTAATGTTACAAGCAATTAGTCCTGATTATTTATTTTATAAAATTGGTGAAAAGGGAACAGACTCTGTTTTTAAACGTGCGTTTTCTGTTTTAATTCCACCACTTATTTTATCTGTTCATGAAAGAGAACCGTTGCTATCTGAAGAACAACTATACAGCGTAGCAGAACAAGTGCTGGAATATGTATATTTAGAAGAAGATGTAAGAGGTTATGTAGAAGGAAAAGGATGGGCACACTCTACTGCACATGCAGCGGATGCGCTCGATGCATTAGCACGTACAATACAAAATCGTGAGTTTTCATATGCGATTCTTGCAGCTGTTCGTCAGAAAGTTCGCCTAAATGACTATGTTTACATACACTTTGAGGATGAGAGATTAGTAACGCCAATTATGTCGTTACGTAATCAAAATCTTTTAACAGAAGAAGAGTGGAGCAACTGGTTACATAGTATAGCAATTGTTGAAGACATCCCGCATCCTCAGTATGATATTTTAGTACAAAATATTAGAAATTTCTTAAGAAGTTTTTATTTCAGAGTTTTAGAGACAGAAGGTAGTACAGCCTTTACAGATGATATATTGGAAACTTTGAAGGGGTTGCGTAGGTATTAAAAATACATTTTTCTAAAAGGAAATTACATAAAACCAACACCTCCCAACCATACTAAAAAAAGTGTTGGAGGTGAAGGTTATGGACAATAAAGACTTTGAAAAAGTGTATAATGAATACTTACATCATGGAGAAGAGCAAGCTCAATTTGAAGTAGACCATGAAGTCAATTCAGGAGCAGAACAAATTGTTGCTGTTCGTAAAAATGATGATGGCGATTTAATAGCTTTTAAAACAAGTAGCGGGAGAGAGTTAGATTATATGACTGCTCTTAGTGAAGCGAAATCAGGGAAGTTAGCTCATGTGGACGTATTTCATAAGTATGGTAGAGATATTATACGAAGTGAACCGGATGGAATAAAAGAAAATAACTTAGATAATTTACCTTCATTTTAAACGGGTAAACCTCAAGAAGAGAATGTTCATTTGGATATTCTCTTCTTTGTGTTGCGAAGTTTTCCTAGCAAATAGACAATTCATTTTTAAAGTGCGATCATACTTTTAAAGAGCACTCTAAATTTCTCTTTATCTTCTGCTGTAAATGGTTTCGGTCCTTTTGTACGCTTACCACTTTTTCGAACCATTGCACTTAAATATCGTGTTTGTAACAATTGTTCAATGTTATCATTCGTATACTTATAGCCTTTATGATGTAGAACGATACAGCCTTTTGCTAATGCAAGCGAAGCAAGACCGTAATCTTGTGTTACGATTAAATCTTCTTTTTTTGCTAACTGCATAATGCGGTAATCTGCAGCATCTGCTCCGGAATCAACATAAATTGTTTCCACACCTTTAGGCTGCTGAGCATTAGAATAATGAGAAAAGCTAGTAACGAGGGTTACAGGGATTTCTGCATTCGTAGCCTCTAAAATAATTACATCTTTTACAGGACAAGCATCTGCATCAACGTAAATTTTCATCTTTATCACTCCTATAACTAGGTTCGTGTTGATAATAATGGTAGATTTAGGTTTTGTCAAACGAGGATTTCGCATGTTAACTTACAAAAATTGTATATATTTAAAAATATATGCTAATATATAATTGGTGTAATAATAATAATTTTCAGAAAGAAGGAATCGAATGATTTATAAAGCAGATAACAATGTAAGGAAAAAGTTAGTTGAGATGTTTGGGAATTTCGATAGTACTATTGTACTTTCCTATCTCCAAGGGCATATGGGAAGTGCGTGGGTAGACAATCCTGAAAATCCAACTGTTGCTCAAATAACTGTAGGGATTTTTGTGTTTTATGCCGGGAATCCAAACGCAAAAGAGGCGGAAGAGTTACTATATAATCTACCTGATTTTACTCTTGCCATTGTTGATTCGGAAGAATGGAAAAAACGTATAGAGACTGTTCACAAAGGATCAATTGAGAAGTTTCAAAGGTTTAGGTTTAATAAGAACCCCGGCGATTTAGATAAAGAATACATACAGGATATTTTGTCTACATTACCTCAAGATTATGAAATGAAAAAAATCGATAAAGATATAGCAAAGTCTTCTTCATTTCATGCACTATCAGAAGATTTTACTAGTCAGTTTGATTCAATTGATGATTTTATTGATAGGGGCGTAGGGTACGCCATTTTAAATGAAGGACAAGTTGTTTCTGCTGCAACATCATTTAGTATATTTGATGATGGGATCGAGATTGAAATTGCGAGTCATCCTGAACATAGAAGAAAAGGTTTAGCTAAGATTGTAGCATCTGCACTTATATTAGATTGTTTAGATAGAGGAAAATACCCTAGTTGGGATGGAGCAAATTCTGAATCTGTTGAACTAGCAAAAAAGCTAGGCTACACTTTTAAAGAGTCTTATGATACGTATTTTATTGAAATGCAAAAATGAATTAATACAAGTACATAAACTAAAATGGTTTTTAGTTTATGTACTTAGTTAAACATTAATTAAATTCTATTGACGATATGTAAGGATGCTACTTATTTTCCACAAATTAAAATAGCTTCTCGCAAACGAGAAATACCTTCCTCAATTTGATCAATATCCACTTTTCCATAAGATAAACGAATATAACCATCTTTCGCGCCGAAAATACTACCAGGCATAAATGCAATTTCTTGTTTTAAACTTTGCATAATAAGTTGTTTTTCGTTTATCGGTTCTTTTAATTTTCCCCATATGTATATACCGCCGGTCGGGTTTGAAAAAGAGATTTTATCGTTAAGTTGCTCATTTAAGGCGCGAACGATAACGTCTCTTTTTTCTGCTAATTGTTTTCGTAACGGTACGATATGAGATTGAAATGGTACTGTTTCGAAAAATTGTTGCATAAGCCACTGTGGGAAAATACTCATACCTAATTCCATTTGGTGTCTTGCGTCGGATAACCTTTCTACTACAGACTGCGGGGCGACAAGCCAGCCGACTCGTAAACCTGGTACAATCATTTTAGATAAGGAATGTACATAAATGACAGTTCCGTTTTCATCAATAGATTTCAAAGTAGGGCAAGGTTGTTTTTTTTCTAGCGCAAGTAAACTGGACGGATCATCTTCAACAATTGCAATTCGTAAGTCTGCGCAAAGTGATAACAGTTTTTTTCTACGGTTTGGATGAAGCATTGTTCCTGTAGGATTTTGGAAATTTGGATTTAAAAAGATCATTTTAATACGGTGTTTTCTATATAACTCTTGCACATCATCTGGATTAATACCGTGTTCATCGACAGGTAACGGGAAAATACGAATACCTGCTGATTGGAATAACGGTAAGGAATAACAGTGTGATGGACTTTCGAAAGCAACTGCATCACCGGGATTTAATAAACATTGAACGATAAGGTGAAGTGCTTGCTGTGCGCCAGATGTAATCATTATGGATTGCTCAGTCGCTTCAACTTTTAAATATTCTTTCATATATTTTACGACCGCTTGTCTTAGCGGGAGGTACCCTTGCGGATGATCATAACTTAATGAATGCGTTAACGGTTGTTCTCGTAAAATCGTTTGTAGTTGATCGTGAGGATAGAGGTTACAACCGAGCTCTCCATTTGCAAAATCTATAATGTTTTCATTTTGTTGTACTTCCGCCCGAATATGGCGAAGTAACGGCAAGTTTGGTAAAAAAGTGCCACCTTCTACGAAATTTCTCCAGTTCGGCGTTAATGTTGGAGAAACACCCCACATATGTGTACTCACGCGTGTTCCTTTACCAGTCGTACTTTCTACAATTCCCATAGCACGAAGTTCATTATAAGCAGTCGTTACTGTACTACGGTTTACATTTAACTGTGTAGCTAATTTCCGTTCGGAAGGGAGGAAGCTACCTGGAGGAAGTTCTCCATATGTAATACGTTTTTCAATAAAGTCAACAACTTGCTGATAAATAGGGATTTTACTGTCATTATCTAGCTTCCATTCCATAAAAACGCCTCCGTAACTCTTATATACATTCAGTATAACAAATTGGCTGGGTAAAAAAACAGCCAATTGGACGGTGTTATATCCAGCCAATTTTACTATGCTAAATATGGAAGGGGAGATTCGGATGAAACGATGGCAAATGGAATGGCTCCTAGTATCAGTAGCATTAGTTTGGGGAGCAAATTATACAATTGGAAAGTATGGCGTGGCATTTATGTCATCCATTCAATTTAATAGTTTACGCTTTTTAGTAGCATCACCGGTATTATTACTTATTACTTTTATGATGGAACGCTCATTACGTATTGAAAGAAAAGATTGGTTACGATTAGTAGCAGTCGGCATCGTTGGAACGACAATGTATCAAACGATGTTTATGCTATCTGTGAAATATACTTCAGCAACGAACGCTTCATTATTAATTGCGATGTCACCTATATTTACAGGGATATTAGCAGTATTGCACAAACAAGAACGCTTTTCGATGAAAGTACAAATAGGTTCAATAGTAGCCTTTATTGGTGCCGCATTCGTTTTATTAACAGGTCATACAGGAGGAGCTACTTACGAGTATGCATGGCTCGGAAATATAATTGGATTAGTCGCAGCAATTGCGTGGGGATGGTATCCAATATTAGCACAACCTCTTATTACAAAATACTCCGCAATGAGAGTTACATCATGGTCTACTTTAATTGGAATTGTACCGCTAGTGATATACTGTCTATTCAACGTAAATTCTTTAACGTGGCCAGTAGATACGCTAAGCTGGGGGTCTCTAGCATATTCTATCATCTTTGCGACTATCTTCGGACTTGCAATGTGGTATGTCGGTATTAGTCAAATAGGCTCAACGAAAGTAATGGTTTATATGTATCTCGTACCATTATTCGCAGTTATCTTTGCGGCAGTAACAATTGGAGAGCAAATGAATATGATGCAACTCGTTGGTGGGCTTATAATCTTTATCGGTTTATTTGTTGTAAAAAAAGGCGGAATGAAAAAGCCAGCTCTCAATTTAAAAAAAGTAAGTTAACAGTAAAAAGGATCTCTTTCATATAGAAGGAGATCCTTTTTCATTTCGTAATAAAAGCGCTTGTTCAATTGCCCATTTTTGATGATCATGAAGTAGAAGTTCCACAGCATGTAAAGGAGACATCCATCTTAGGACGTGATCCTTCTCACAGTTTTCAGTTTGTTTCTGCACCATGTTCGCAATGTAAAAGAACCCATCGTTCAAATAATATGTATCTTCTTTTTCAGCATAAAAATACCGCATTGCATTACCGATATACCGATCAATTTCAATGGACCATCCTAATTCCTCTAGTAGTTCACGATGTAAGCATTCATCTTTTGTTTCAGTACCTTCCATACCACCGCCGGGTAAAAAGTAGCTTTCTCCTTTTTGGATAATAGCAATCTTTGAAGAAGTTGAGTTGAAAATAATTGCATAACAACTAGGTCGTAATACATATTGCTTAGTAGGCTTTTTATAGCCAAAAATAAGTTTAGATATCATAAAACACGTCACCTTTCTATAAAATACATAAAAGGGATAATAAGGTAAAAATAGAATTGTATAAGTATAATCTTACGAGATTGGAGTGGTAACAACATGATAAATCGAAAATGTGAAAGATGTAAAGAAATAACAGGTACATTGCATGGTGGTAAAAAAATTAAGGAAGAATTTTTATGTGAGGACTGTTTGCAAAAAGGAATTGCAAGCGGGGAAATCGAATTATCACAAGTGGAGCAAGAACAAACTTCGTATCTTTCTATAAAAATATTAAAAATAATGAGTGTGATTTATTTAATAGCATCTATTTTTATGGCTTTTTCAACCGGTCCATTTATACATAATATAGGATTTGATGAAATGTCCATTTCAGGCCCAGAATTAGGTTTAATAAGTATTGTTATGCTAGGTTCTTTATTCCAGTCTGTTCTTGTATTTTGCGGAATATGGGTATTCATCCTATTAGTAGAAACAGTCATTAAAATTTATGAAAAAATGAAGTGAGTGAGAGGGAGAAACATATGCGAGTAAGAAACATCCAAGGGGAAGATTATGTAAAGATTCATTCTGTTTTAAATGATTGGTGGGGCGGGAGAGACATGGCTGCCATGTTGCCAAAATTGTTTTTCGTTCACTTTCAAGAAACGAGTTTTATCATTGAAGAAGATGGCGAAACGTTAGGTTTCTTATGCGGGTTCTTTTCGCAAACGCATAAAGAGGAAGCGTACGTTCATTTTATCGGGGTAAATCCGAAGTATAGAAGAAGAGGAATCGCATCGACATTGTATTCTTATTTCTTTGATGTCGCTCGTGCAAATAACCGTAAAGTTGTGAAAGCAATCACATCACCAGTTAATAAAAAATCGATACAGTTTCATAAGGAGATTGGCTTTCAAATTGAGGCTGGGGATGATGAGATGGAGGGTGTATCGGTACATACAAATTATGACGGGAATGGCGGTAGTAGAGTTTTATTTTTGAAAAATGTGTAAAAGTAGGCTAGCACAAAGTTAGCCTTTTTGTTGTGAGGAGCTAGAAGTATGGAGAGTAAACAAAATAGAAATGAGTATTTACAGCGCATATACAAAGTACAAAATTATATAGAATCACACATAAATGATTCACTTTCAATTGAAGAGCTAGCCGATGTAGCAGGATTTTCAAAGTTTCATTTTCATCGGATTTTTAAAGGAACAGTAGACGAGCCGTTATCTCGGTATGTGAATCGCTTGAAGTTAGAAAGGGCAACAAATCTACTTACATATCGCCCGGATATGACGATTACGGATATCGCTTACCATTTTGGTTTCACAGATTCAGCAGTTTTCTCCCGTACATTTAAAAATTATTATGGAGTAAGTCCGTCTCAATATCGAAACGACAATAGCAAGAATTGCAAAGACGTAAGAAGAACTTCTCAATACAATGAATGTAAGAAGGTTCGAGGGAATGTTGAAATTGTAACAGCGGATAATATAAACGTCGCATACATAAGACATATCGGTACATATGAAGAGTTAACTATAGTTTTTCCGGAAATGATAGAGAAATTATTTCATTACGCAACTAAGCAAAACTATCATGTATTTGAGGATACGAAAGTATTAGCCATTTACCACGATCATCATGAATTTACAGAGGACTATCATTTAAGAACAAGTTTATGTATAACAATTCCAAATGAGTCCGCAGTAGAAACAAGCGACATAGGAATAATGGTAATATCTTCTGGAAAGTATGCGGTAGGTCATTTTGAAATATTCCAAGATGAATATAAAGGAGCATGGGATTTTTTATACGGTGAGTGGCTTCCAAATAGCGGATATAAACCGAGAGACTCATATCCTTTTGAAGTATATAGAAATGATCCAAAGCAGCATCCAAAGCATAAACATATAGTTGATATATATGTACCTATCGAACCTTTTTAATTATAGGTTAAAGGGGAAGGAATAATGAAAACTGCTGAAAAGTTAGATCAGATTATAAAAGAAGAATATGAAAATATGAATGGTATGTTAGTAGTGCAGAAAGGTAATATTATTTTTGAAAAATATTATAACGATTACGGACCAAATGATACATTTCATGTAGCGTCAGTTACAAAAACGATAATCTCTGCGCTAATTGGGATATGTATAGATAAAGGTTATATAAAAAGCGTTGATCAAAGAGTAATAGAATTTTTTCCGGAATATAACGTTCATTCATCTGAAATAACAGTAGGGCATCTTCTTACGATGACAGCTCCACATCCTTTCGTAGACTGGCAGGAATCGCTAGAAGAATTATGTACACAAAAGGATTGGATAGAATATACGTTAAATAGAATTGGACAAGGCGGAGAGATTGGATCTTTTAAATATTCATCTGCAGGAGCTCATTTACTATCAGCAATCATAATGAGCGTAACAGGAAAAAATACACGTGAATTTGCGAATGAATACTTATTCCAGCCACTCGGTATGAGAGAAATTCCAAACTACAATATGAAAGCGTTTGGATTTGATGACTTATTCGGAAAAGATGTAAAAGGATGGGTTCATGATCCAAATGGTATTTCGACAGGCGGCTGGGGACTAACGTTAACAGTTAAAGATATGGCTAAGTTTGGACAGATGTATTTGAATGAAGGTATTCATAATGGAAAACAAATTCTATCAAAATCATGGATAAAAGAATCGACAACAATGAACCAAAATCAATATGGTTACTTATGGTGGTTACGAGAAGAAGATGAAATCTTTTCATACTGTGCTATGGGTGACGGTGGGAATGTGATTTGTTGTATTCCAGAGAAGGAATTGGTAGTGGTGATTGCGTCTGAAATTATACCGAATGCAGGGGATAGATGGGAATTGATTAAAGAGTGCATATTTCCTCATTTAAAAGATTAATATAAGTGTTGTAAGAACAAAATTGTTCAACTAAGATTATAAAACTTCAACACCTATACGAATATTGAATAATTGCAAGGTGTTGAAGTACTTTATAATCTATTAAAGCTGCTTTCAACTAAAAGAAGAAACATCTTTTTTCTTAGCTGTTTAACTATTTTTTAACCTTGTGAAGTATAAGATACATCGTGCCCAGCACAATTGCTAGTAAGGTAAATTTAATTAATTCTATTAGGCTGGCATCCCACTTGTTTTGTACGACATCTGTTAAATAAAATACATTAAACATACCATGTAAAATTGCGGGTGATATTACAGAACCGCCATATTCTCTCGTGTACGTTAAAATTATAGATAATATAAATAATAAAGAGAGATAACTTAATATTCCTAGAAGCTGAAACTCATAATTTTTATAAAAGATTGCTATTGGTAAATGCCATGAAGACCAAAGTAAAGCTATAATAATAGCTGTTTGCATGAATGAATATTTTTTTCGTAAATAGTAATGAAAATACCCTCGCCATATAATCTCTTCTAATAATGCAGATAAAGATCCAATTGTAAGACCAACGAGCAAGAGAAATCCTAATTCATTCCAATGATGATATAAGAACTTTATATCATAATTATAAAAATAGAAATGGAGACATAGTCCTAGAAGTAGTGGCAATAATATAGAGAAAATTAGTGTTTTTATTTTTGGACGTGAAATTCCAAGTGTATGAACTATTTTTTGTTTCTTATATAAAGTTTGATATGAAATAACTGCTAAAAGTGGAATAACCATTGTAAACCCCAAATAATTACGACCATTTTCTATGTTCAGCAAGATGATATATACAAGTGATGTGAGAAAATAAATACATAATGTTGAATGATAAACTATGTGCTTATTCATATTTTTCACCTGCCTAAGTATGTAAAAGTGGTTAAACGAATATCCGATATTTTAATTATATATGAGATGGAAATCGACAGAATGAATATTTCCATATTATTGTTTTTAACATAGAAAAAGCGTCGGAATTACATATATTGAACTTGTAGAAAAAATTAAATTATCCCCCGTAACTTTTCATAACAAAAAATCGTTAAACAAAAGAATAGATTTTTTATCACGAATGGGGGAGAACCATGAAAATTCTAATACTAGGTGGTACACGTTTTTTGGGAAGAGCTGTTGTAGAAAAGGCTTTGAACAGAGGGTATGAAGTTACATTATTTAACCGCGGAACAAACAAAGAAATTTTTCCTGAAGTGGAGCAGCTTATCGGTGACAGAAATGGTGATGTATCAAGTTTAGAAAATCGAAAATGGGATGTTGTCGTAGATACATGTGGGTTTTCTCCACATCACATTAGAAATGTTGGAGAAGTGCTTAAAGATAATATTGAACACTATATATTCATCTCAAGCCTTTCCGTATATAAAGATTGGATTCCGCATCATATAAAAGAAGACTATATATTACAACCTGAACCGACGGCTGAGCAAATAAAGGCTGTAGAAAATGGTGAAGTATCTCCTTATGAGTATTACGGTGCGCTGAAAGTATTATGTGAAAAAGAAGCAGAGAAGTATTGGCCGGGGCGTGTTTTACACGTAAGAGCAGGACTTCTTTCAGGGATGTTTGATTATACAGATCGGCTTCCATACTGGATTGGTCGTGTAGCAAAGGGAGGAGAAGTGTTAGTTCCAGGAAGAAAAGACCGTCCAGTGCAGATAGTTGATATAAAAGACGTCGCAAATTGGGGACTAAATATGGCAGAAAACAATAAAGCAGGTATATTCAATGTTACAGGTCCAAATTATGATTTGACGATGGAAGAGCTATTAAATACGTGTAAAAAGGTTACGAATAGTGATGCTGAATTCGTTTGGATAGAGGAATCGTTCATGAATGAACATAAAGTGCAGCCTTGGACAGAAATGCCTTTATGGATTCCAGAAACTTTTTCATTAGAAGGGGAAACGAAGCCGTGGAAAGGTGGATTTTCTATTAGTATCAATAGTGCTATTAAAGAAGGACTTACTTTTAGAAGGTTAGAACATACAGTTACAGATGCGTATGAGTGGATGAAGAGTGTGGATGAATGGGAATTAAAAGCAGGTATTTCAATGGAAAGAGAAAAAGAGCTGCTAGATAAGTGGAATGAAATAAAGAGAGTGTAAATAAGGATTCTATAAAAACAGGACTCTGTCTATTGGTTAAACAGAGTCCTAATATTAGTCTACCACTCAATCGGTTCTTCCCCGTACATGTCCCATAACTTAGGAAACATCTTTTTTAATCCTTCTTCGTCATCTTCATTCCAGTCAAACTCAATATCTATATCGTCGAATATTTCATTAGATAAGACATGATAAAGTGTAAAGTAAGTATCATTTTCATCTCCAGTTTTTTCTGCATATACAGTGTATCCAAAGTATAAAGAAAGTTCTTCAATATTTGGTACTTCATATTCACTTAAATTTTCTAATACAGAAATTAATCGTTCTGGATCTTCAATACATGCTTCGTACGTTTTTTTTCCTTGATATAGTAACCAACCACGGAAGTAATCAAAACAATCATCCGAACAGCCGCCCATAATAATATATGCTGCTGCCCATAAACGAGACGTATAAGAATCTTTTAATATGCGGTGCATATGCGTATCAAAAGCTACAATTTCATGTACTGTACGTTTAGCAAGGTGAGAAGTAAGCCATTCTATTTGTTCTTCTTGGTCTTCACCTTTCGTTTTTGCACGATTCAGTAGTTCCCCAAATTCTTCTTCTGTTATCGTTTTTTCTTTTATGTAATTTTCCCCAGGGCACGGGTCTGTATATCCCTTTTTACGTTTGGAAGCAATTAGTTTGTTAGCTTCTTTCATACATTCTTCTTCTGTTTCAAACTCTTTCGCTTTCACACTGCCAGCTGTGCCGATTTTTCCGTAAAACACAACATAGTCTTTTTCTTTCACAACGATTTTCCAAAACTTATTTGACTTCTCAGTTTGCTGGATTAATAACGTTTCCATTCGTACCCCCATAATGTTTTTCTAGTGTGCCCTGTGATTGTATCATATGTATATGCTTGTAATGATAAAGGATAAGTCTAATTATCGGAAAGTTCAAAACTTATTGAATGGAATAGAAAAATTTAGTAATCTTATTTGTACAGCACATACATAATAGTTTTATAGCGATTTTTGAATAAAGTATAGGGGGCAATCGGCATGGATCTAACATTTAAAGTTGAAGAAACATGTTTTAACTACCGAGTCGGAGCAATTTGTAAACAGGATAATAAAATACTCATTCTGCAAGGTGACGGTGAAGATTTTTGGTACGTACCAGGCGGAAGAGTGAAAATGCTAGAGAATAGTGAAGAAGCGTTAAAACGAGAACTTGCTGAAGAGTTAGCCGTTCCTATTGAGGTGAAGAGATTAATATGGTCGGTAGAAAATTTCTTTACACTTTCTGAACGAAAGTTTCATGAAATTAGTTTTTACTATGAAGTAGAGCTGAAACAATTACCTGCAAATGGGGCAGACCAGTATATTCTTGAAGAAGAAGGTAGAACATATTTCTTTAAGTGGGTGCCGGTAGAAGAGCTAAATGCATATAACTTACAGCCAGTGTTTATAAAAGATAAAGTAAAGGATGTATCAGTTCATACAGAACATATCGTTTTACAAAAGTAAATGCATGCGGAGGAGAAAAAGGTGAAGGGGATTAAAAAAGAGATTCATGTAGACAGCAAAGTAATTCCATATACACATATCGAAAAAGGTTCTAATAGGATATGCTTTATGTTTTCAGGTTCAGGATACAATTACGATAAACCATTATTTTATTACGCGACGATGCTTATGCTCGAAAATAAAATAGATGTAGTACATATTCATTATTCTTATAACGATCAAGTAATGAATAAACCAATGGAAGAAATAACGAAAGTAATGATGGATGAAATTAATCCTATAATGAAGGAAGTATTAAAAGATAAGCAATATAATGATACGATGTTTTTAGGGAAATCACCTGGAACAATTCCGATTGCAAATGATTTAATGAAGAGAGAAGAATTTGCAAAGTCAAAGATGATATTACTTACACCTTTACTAACGTTTGATTCCATTTTTGATTCTATCCTACATAGTCATCATGAAGGGCTATTAGTAATTGGAGATAAAGATCACCAATATAATGCAGATCAAATTGATCAGTTACATAAAACGAATTTACAGATCGAAGTTGTCAAAAACGCTAACCATTCTGTAAACGTTGGCGAATTTGAAACAGAGAATTCAATTGAAGCGATAGCGAAAATAATAGAAAAGCTTAAAGAAGTTATTAGGACAAACTAACCTATCAATACATGCAAAAGAGGTGCAATTTGCACCTCTTTTACTTTAATAAGCCTTAAGCACATGAAGTAAATAATCCTTACGATTCAGCGGATTATAATCAACACGTTTTCGAGTAGGGAAGGGGGCCTTCAGTTCTGTGTAACCAGATGGCTTCGTTGTAAAAATGCCTTCTCCTTCAGTGAATGCATGAAGCATTCGCTTAAAGTTCTCCGTTTTCGCAACAGGTAATGAGCCTGTTAACTGGTAGGAATCATTATTGAATATAGGTTCTGCAAAAGTCGCTGGAATAGCAGCGAGCTTATACATTGCGGTACTAATTGCATGCTCTGGTACAGTTAATTCAAACTCATTTACTGGTTCATATACACATGTTTCAGCCTGCTTTAAAGCATTCATTAAAACGAGTGGTGTTAAGTTTCTAAAGTCACTTGCTGTTGTAACAGGACTAGCATAACCTGTATGTGTTAACGTGACGATAATGTCCGTAACTTCCCATCCATATAATCCTTGTTTTAACGTTTGAAATACTGTATCTTCAATCGCTTTATGAAATGCTAAAGGTAGTGAGCCAAGTTCAACGCCTAATGTATATGTTATTCCAGAATTAAGTTCACCACGTTCAACTTTGAATCCGACTGTTGCGTAAAATGGATTCGCTTTTTCACCCATTACTTCAACGCTATTCCCTATGCCAATGGGTTTCTCAATACATACGACACGCGTATTTGAAAAAGTAACCTGTAAATTATATTTTTCATAAAGTGTTGTTTCGATAACCTCTTTTTGTACTTCACCGAAAAGGCGAATGTATAGTTCGTTATGAACATCGTCTTTCCACACTTTAATGAGTGGATCTTCTTCACATAGTTCCATAAGTGCAGCGTATAAATCATGAATTCGTTCTTTTGGTAATGCTTCAATAGCTGCTTCCATTTGTGGTTCGGCAAAGTGAATATCTTTTATATAATCGGTCCGTTTACCGATAATATCACCAATTTTTATATCGCTTAGTCCCCACACTTTGCAAAATTCTCCGCTAGGAACGATAGAAGATTGAACAACATCTCCGTTATCAAATAGGCATATTTTCTTAATCTTTTCTTTATGTGCTAGAGCTTCCCCGCGCTGTATATCAACATATTTTCTAACGTGTAAACAGCCAGAAAAAACTCTTACATATGCAATCTTTTCCCCAGAAGGTTCACGTTCAATTTTAAAAACAATACCGGACAATTCTTCATCTTGAGACGGATTATTAGCTGGAAGTAAGGATGGAATATTTTCAAGTAGTTCAGTTACTCCTATACCCGTCAGTGCTGAACCGAAGAAGATCGGATACAGATTTGCTTGTTGTATTTGTTTTTCAAGTTCTTCTCTTAATAGTGTGTCCGTTACGATTTCGTTATTTACAAATGACTCAAGTAATGATTCATTAAATGGTGCTAATCGTTCTATACAATCGTCATATGATTTATATTCAATAATACGAGCTTCCTTTGTTCCTTCATTTTGGACAGAATAGAAGGGGAACGTTTCATTTGAAAGAATCGTTTTTATTTGCTTTACAACTTTTTCAGTATTTGCGCCACTACGATCAATTTTATTAACGAATAAAATAGTCGGGATGTTTAGTTTCCGCAATGTTCGCATTAAAATTTTTGTTTGTGCTTGCACACCTCGAGCGGCAGAAATAACTAAAATTGCACCGTCTAAAACGCGGAATGATCGCTCCACTTCAGCTATAAAATCAGCGTGTCCAGGTGTATCAATGACATTTACTTTTACATCATCAATAAAGAAAGAAACGACAGATGCTTTAATCGTAATGCCGCGTTGTCTTTCTAATTCCATTGAGTCAGTTTGCGTACTTCCGCTATCAACTCGGCCAATTTCTTGAATCACATTCGTTTCATAAAGAATACGCTCAGTCAAACTCGTCTTGCCAGCGTCTACATGCGCGACAATCCCTATATTTATTGTTGTCATATATCAATATCCTCATTTCATTTTCCATTTTCATTTCCTCATTTCTATTTGTGTATTGCCGCATTACAATCACTCTCCAGTCATTTAAATTATTACTATTATAATGTAATTTACATTTTTTGTAACGCTACAAAGGGCCTTAATTTGGAAAAAATAAAATGAAAACAAAATGCTTGCATTCTAAATCGATATAGATTATATTAATTGACATATCAACTATTGATACATCAAATGTTTTTATTTTGATTGTAAAGGAGGGTTAATTTGACAAGTTCATGCTCAAAAGAAGCGATTATTTTATATAAATTACACTTTCTAAATAAAGAAGTAAGTTCGAAATTTGAAGGGTGTACGGGTATGAGCCAGTCTCGATTAGAGCTTATACTTCAATTATTTGAAGTAGGTGAAATTAGTCAAAAAGCACTTCAGCAAGAAGTGAATATTGATAATGCTGCGATAACGAGGCATTTAAAACAGCTAGAAGCAAACGGAATGATTGTAAGACGTAAAAATCCAGACGATAACAGAATTACGTTAGTTTCTCTTACTGAAGAGGGACGAAATAAAATTCAGGCGTTTCAAGAGGAAAAAGAACGTTTTGCAGCATCTGCATTTAAAGGATTAAGTGAGGAAGAACGCGATAATCTTTTAAATATGTTAAATCACATTCAAGAAAATATAAAAGAATTATAAAAAAGGGAGAATACAACTATGACTAACTCAGTAAAAACAAATAATTTTAACGAAATTTTAACAGGACGTCGTTCAATTCGTAAGTACGACACATCAGTGAAAATTAGCAAAGAAGAAATGACAGAAATTCTTACAGAAGCAACACTTGCACCATCTTCAGTAAACATGCAACCATGGAGATTTTTAGTAATTGAAAGTGACGAAGCGAAAGCAACACTTGCGCCACTTGCGAAATTCAATCAATCTCAAGTAGAAACATCTTCAGCGATGATCGCTTTATTTGGTGATTTAAACAACTTTGATAACGCAGAAGAAATTTACGGAACAGCAGTAGAGCGCGGTTTCATGCCGGCAGAAGTAAAAGAAGACCAAATGAAAAAACTTTCAGCTTACTTCTCAATGGTTACACCAGAAGTAATGAAAGACACTGTACTTATTGACGGTGGTCTTGTAGCAATGCAATTTATGCTAGCAGCTCGTGCTCACGGTTACGATACTTGTCCAATTGGTGGATTTGAAAAAGACCAAATCGCAGAAGCATTTGGACTAGATAAAGAACGTTACGTACCAGTTATGTTAATTTCAATCGGAAAAGCTGCTGACAGTGGTTACCAATCAGTACGTCTTCCAGTTGAAAAAGTTGCTGAGTGGAAGTAATTTTAAATAAATAAGTGGAATATGAGAGGGGAAACACCATGATTATTATTCACGCAATATTTCAAGTAGATCCAGCGAAACAACAAGCATTTTTAGAAGAAATTAATCCGCTCATTCATAGTTCAAGAGAAGAAAGTGGAAATGTATCTTATGACCTTTATAAAGATACAGAAAAAGAAAATGTATATACGATGGTAGAAGTATGGAAAGATGCAGAGGCAGTTGCGAGTCATAATACGAGTGAACACTTCACATCTTTCGTTAGTAAAGCAAAACAATTTTTAACTGCTCCTTTAGATATAAAGGCTTATAATGGAGAGTTAGTAAAATAATATGGTGAAAAAGATGACTTTAGCGTGTTGCTGGAGTCATCTTTTTTATTTTCATAAGAATATATTTACTTCTATCACGATGTGTTATAATTTGGAAATAAATTATTCTTAATTTTCAGAATTAATAATAGTAGGAGGCAAATATATGAGTACATTAAAGAAAATCATGAACAATATTTCGAAGGTTATTATAGGAAAAGATGAAGCGATTGAACTTGCAGCTATAGCTCTCATAGCAAAAGGACATATTTTATTAGAAGATGTACCGGGGACAGGAAAAACAACACTAGCGAAAAGTTTGGCTAAAAGCGTGGACGCAAAATTTCAAAGAATACAATTTACAGCGGATACTTTGCCCGGAGATGTTATTGGTCTTGAATATTTTGATGTGAAGGAATCGGAATTTAAAACGAGGTTAGGTCCTATTTTTGCCAGTATAGTAGTAGTGGATGAAATTAATCGTGCTGTACCGAGAACACAATCTTCGTTACTCGAAGTTATGGAAGAACGTACGGTTACGATTGCGAAACAGACACATTTATTACCAGAACCTTTTTTAGTAATTGCAACACAAAATCCACTCGAATCCGCGGGCACATTTCCGTTACCAGATGCTCAATTAGACCGGTTTTTACTTACGATTCGACAAGGTTATCCGACGAGAGAAGCTGAAAAGGAAATGATGAATCGGTTTCAAATGAATGATCCGTTAGAAAAGTTACACTCTATTATTTCAAGTGAAGAAATTATTATGATGCAAAAACGTGCAAGAGAAGTATTAGTAGGAAATGATGTGCAAGATTATCTTCTTGAAATTATTGAGGCAACTCGTAAACATGAGTTAATTGAAATTGGTGTAAGCCCGCGGGGGACGTTGGCATTTATGAGAGCGATTCAAGCACGGGCTATATTATATGAAAGAGATTACTGTACACCAGATGATATAAAGATACTTGCTGCATCTATTTGCGCTCATCGTTTAACGTTAACGATTGAGGGGGAGATGAAAACAACGAAAGAACAAATCATGAAAGAAATTCTTCATACGATTAGTGTGCCAGTGGAGAATGTATGATGAATCAACAGCTTGTGTATACACCTTTAGCGGAGCCATTCGTAATGGGAGTTATGTCAGTTATAGCCGTTATTTTATGTGTATTTTCAAGTAATCTACTGTTTTTATCTCTCGTATTTTTGTATGTAATTTTAGTAGGTGCGATGCATGTGTACATACGTAAAGTATCTCGTATTGAATGGGAATATAGCCAAGGAAATTCAAACATTTTTATAGGTGAAGCGAATGTGTGCAAAATGAAAATTTCAAACAAGTCGTTATTCCCTATTTTCAATATCGTATTTCGATTTAAATGTGAAAATAAGCTAACTTGGAGTCATGATGAAATAAACAAAAATACGAATACAGGTTCAAATTATTATATGAATTTACATTTAAAAGGAAGGGAGTCAGTTTCATTTGATTTGCAAGCAGTAGCTGTAAAAAGAGGAATTGCGAAATGGGGAGAAGTGGAAATTGTCATTACGGATCTCTTTGGATTCATAACGAACCATATAACATATAAACAGGTTGAAACGCCGTCTTATTTAGTTTTACCTGCTGTTCCGAAAATACAAGTTCCTGAATTACAAGAATGGTCACGAGGATTTCGAAAAGCGATGTCTTCACCCTTATATGACGAAACGAAAGTAATGGGGGTAAAGTCTTATGAAAATGAAGATTTTCGTTCCATCCACTGGAGTGCAACAGCGAAAACAGGGACGATAACCGCGAAAAAGTACGAGCGAACGCAATCAGATAAATACGCGATTTACCTCAACTTGCAAAATAAAAGTGGTATTTCTTTGCGAAATGATACAGAGGAACTAATTGAATTAACAGCAGGCATATGTAAACAATTGCTCATACAAAACTGTTCATTTGAAGTATGGATTAATAGCGTAAAAGACAATGGATTATTGCATATTAAGAACGGTCATAACCGGAAACATTTGCAAAATGTATTAAAAGTACTTGCCTCAATATCGGATCAAGATACCCCTGTATCTTCTACTTATTTTTACACAGCAGGCTTTCGTCGAAAAGAATTGGATGCAGTTCCTTTAATTCTTGGTACTTCCCCAAGAAAATATAGCAGAACGAATAAATGGGTTGTAATAAAAGAATAAGAAGGGGTTTATGTCATGGCTAATAAAGGGCGACATGTGAAAGTGAAGATTTGGAGTGTTAGAGTTTTCATCATACTTTTATTCACGGTTAGTGCGATAACGTTATCACAAGGTGTTGTGCATGTGCAAGACATAGTAAAAGAGCGTTTTTTTACTGAAAAGAAATCTGAAAAAGTTTATGAGGAAACTATAAATTACGGTGATACTGAAGATTATGGAACACCTATAGAAAAGAAAAAAGTAGGAGATAATGGTGAGAGAACGACAACGGGTAAAAAATTTAAAGGTTTCGAAAAGAAAAGTTCATGGGGAGACATATTCTCTGTTCTTTCAAATGCATGGATTAGTGTCGTTTTTTATGTAATTATTGCAGTAGTTATTCTATATGCTTTTTATAAATTAACGAGGAAAAAGGCAAAGAAATCAGAAATAGAACAGGATAAACAATCGATAACAAAAGAAAATACGGATAGAACCGAAAAGAACAAGAAAGTGAAGCAGCAGTTTGAACAACCGTTACCTAAAGATACGATAAGAAAAACGTTAGTGGAATGGGAAAGAACATTACCATTTCATGAACAGAGAAGATCCTATGAAACGATGCAACAGTGGTTAAAAAGAATTAGTAGAACGAGAAATATTACTTCGTTATATGAGTCTGTTCGTTATGGTGAAAAGGCGTATACGGAGTTAGATGTGGAAAAAATAATGAAGTGGGTAGAGGGAGATGGGAAGGTGGATATGTAAATATCCACCTTTACTTTTTTGTAGAGAAATTTGATTATCATGAATCATTTTCATATATAAAACTGCCTTCAAATAAGAAAATAAAGTTAACTGTAAATTAACTTTATTTACTTATACTTCATTACATGTTAACCTATACTTAATTTTTATAAATTATAATTAATTTTTAAGTTTTTTAAGGGTGTGAAAATGTAATGAAATCGGTATTAAAAAGCATACTTATTTCCTTTGTTTTTTCTGCAGTAAGTATGTGTTGGTTGCTGTTCTTATTATTCAAAGGGGACGGAGACTGGTTATTGTCTTGGGTAGGCGTATTCATGGCATATTTATCTTTATATACTTTAATAGATTTATATTGTAAACATACATACGATAAAAAAATAAGTAAATGGCTTATAAAAACAGCGGTGACTAGCTTTAGTTTTGCGGTATTAGGAATCTCATTTTGCATCATACACGAGTTATTAACACCATGGAGTCTCAGTTTAATGGTGTGGTATTGGTTGGTAATGTTAGTGTTATTTTTAACGACCATAATCTCATTAGTCAGTCTCGTATTTGTGAATCGTAAAAATCATAATTTCACCGGTGGATATAGAATACTTATACTTCTAAATGTACTGCTTACGTTAGGGCCAGTATTATGGCCACTATTACTTTCTATTATTGGAAATGGAATGAATGCTAGTGCAGGCTGGTAAAAATGAATTTAGATTAGTTGTGTAAAGAATAGGATGAAAAGTTGATATAGAATTTTAAATGTTTATGAGAACATGTTTACATAAAAAATGAAAACATGTTCTCTTTTTATTTGCATGCATAACTTTTCACCAGTTTACTTTATTTAAATTTAAACGTAAGTATTTCGTAAGGAATGGATAAGAAAAAAGACAGTTTTATCATATAGGATGAAAGTATAGCTTGAATCAATACGATATGAATAGGGGAGAGAAATCCTTATGAAAAAACGTAATTCAATGAAGTTAGCAAGTTTGACAGTTTTATTAGCGGGTACTACTCTATTTACACCTGGTTTCACTGTGAAAGCAGAGTCTACTCAAAGTATTTCGAATTCGTCAAAAGTACATGATCAAAAGAATCGGAATGGATGGAAACAAGTAATGCAGGAAACAATACAAATTGGGGCGCCGGGGGTATTAGCTAAGACATCTAATAAAGGAAAAATTAGTAGTTATACTGCTGGCGTAGCAGATTTAAGTACTAAGAAACCGGTGAAATCGGATTATCGCTTTCGGATTGGTAGTGTGACGAAAACTTTTACCGCCACGACTGTTCTTCAATTAGTAGGAGAAAATCGCGTACAACTGGACGATTCAATTGAAAAGTGGCTACCGGGTCTCATTCAAGGAAATGGGTATGATGGTAATCAAATTACGATACGTCAACTTTTGAATCATACAAGTGGTATCGCTGAATACTTAAAGTCAAAAGATGCTGACATAATGAATTCGAAAAAAACGTATACAGCAGAAGAAATAGTGAAAATAGGACTTGCGCTGCCTTCGGATTTTTCGCCAGGTAAAGGCTGGTCGTATTCAAACACAGGATACGTAATACTAGGAATGCTTATTGAAAAAATAACTGGTAATAGTTATGCGGAAGAAATCGAAAAGCGAATTATTGAACCTTTGGACTTGCCAAATACGTTTTTACCAGGTAATTCACCTGTCATCCCAGGAAAGAATCATGCTCGTGGATATGTGAAAATGGAAGAAACAGGCGAGTTGAAAGACATTACGTATTATAATCCGAGTTTAGCTAATGCAGCTGGAGATATGATTTCTAATGCGGATGATTTAAACAAGTTCTTTTCATCTTTACTCGGTGGTAAGTTACTGAAGGAACGCGAGCTAAAAGAAATGCTTACTACAGTTCCTATAGAAGGAAAAGGGATTGGTGATGGATATGGTCTTGGAATCTATGAGACTAAACTTCCAAATGGTGTCTCAGTATGGGGGCACGGAGGATCAATTCCTGGGTTTATGACTTTTGCTGGTGGAGTAATTGGAGGCAAGCATACATTTGCTGTCAATGTTAACTCTTTAGGTCCAGTTGATATTCTTACACAGTTTGATAAAATGATGCAAGTTGAATTTAATAAATAGATGAAGAGAAAGCGAATGGGGTTCTGCAATAGTTGTAAATAAAAGAGATGCTTTTTAAATTTCACAAATAAGGACAGTATTAACATTCATGATATGGTATTAAGTATATGTAGAACATAAATATGATACAAGTGTATTTCAAAGTGCAATTCAATCTTATAGTTTAGTATAAAAAGGATGTCAGTTGCATGACATCCTTTTTGTTGAGGGACAAAGAGTTGTTGTTTGTTTTGAAAATTGTTATTTTTTGGAGTATTCCATATAATGAGAGGTATAGGGCTATACAGGGGAGTTATGAATGGATAATACTTTAGTTTGTTAATTATTTTATTTTTAAAAAAAAGTAAATTGATTTGGAGTGAAATACATTGGGACAAAATCAGTTCAGATGGAGTAACGAGCAATTACGAAAACATGTTGAAGTAATAGACGGCACGAGAAGTCCACACATTGTATTAAGGAATGCAACATATTTAAATTCCTACATGCGTGAATGGGTGAAAGCGAATATTTGGATTTATGGTGACAGAATTGTATATGTAGGAGAAAAACTACCAGAGCAATTACATGAATGTGAAGTCATTGATTGTGATGGAAAGTATGTCGTTCCTAGTTACATAGAGCCACATGCACATCCGTATCAATTATATAATCCAGAGACATTAGCGAATCATGCGATGCAATTTGGGACAACAACTTTTATTAATGATAATTTGACTTTATTGTTCACATTAAAGCGTGAAGAATCATTTTATTTATTAGATGAATTTACAAAGATTCCAGCTAGTATGTATTGGTGGTGTCGTTTTGATGGACAAACTGAATTGCAAAACGGGGAATCTTTATTTAATAGTGAAGAAATAATAAAGTGGCTACAGCATGAAGCAGTTCTGCAAGGCGGCGAGTTAACAGCATGGCCAAAATTATTACATGGCGATAATGAAATGTTACATTGGGTACAGGAAACGAAACGATTACATAAAAAAGTGGAAGGGCATTTTCCAGGAGCATCTGAAACGACTTTAGCAAAGTTAAAGCTTTTAGGTACAGATTGTGATCATGAAGCGATGACAGGGCAGGAAGCTTTTGCCCGTCTTATGCAAGGTTATACAGTTTCTCTTAGGAATTCTTCAATCCGTCCAGATTTAGAAGTGTTACTGAAAGAATTGTTGGAACTAGGAGTAAAGCAGTTTGATAGATTCATTTTTACAACAGACGGTTCACATCCGTCCTTTTATGAAAATGGAATGACGAATAGGTTGATAGAAATAGCGATTGAGCAAGGTATTCCATTAATTGATGCGTATCAAATGGCAAGTTATAATATTGCTCGTTATTATAATATGGAGCATATACATGGTTCGATTGCGACAGGTAGAATTGCTAATATCAATATTTTAGAAAGTAAAGAAAACCCAGTGCCAACGAGCGTAATTGCAAAGGGACAATGGGTGAAGCGTGACTGTGTAAATACACACGAAGCATTACATATAGACTGGAGTAAATGTAAAGTAACTCCATTATCATTAGATCGGTCCATAGAAAAAGAGGATATGATTTTCTCTAATAAAACGGGTATACACTTATTAAATAACGTTATAACAAAGCTATATACTAGTGAAATTGACATAGACTGTGATGAATTGTCCACAGATCATGAAGAATGTTTTCTTATGATGATTGCTCGTGATGGCAGTTGGCAAGTGAATACAGTTGTGAAAGGTTTTGCGAAAGAACTAGGTGGGCTTGCTAGCTCTTATTCTGGTACGGGTGACATCATTCTTGTCGGAAAGAGTAAAGGAGATATGCTTACAGCTTTTCACAGGATAAAAGAACTTGGCGGGGGAATGGTTATAGCTGAAAAGAATGAAGTATTACACGAAATAGCATTACCATTGCTTGGGATTATGTCTGAATTAAAAATGAGCGAGTTAATACAGAAAGAGAAAAAGATGGTGAATTTACTGCAAGAGCGAGGTTACGCATATAACGATCCAGCATTTACAATTTTATTCTTTTCGGCGACGCATTTGCCATTTATACGGGTAACACCTATAGGGCTATATGACGTGAAAAGTGAAAGGGTAGTTGCTTCGCCGGTGAATTTGATAAAGCAATATTAGAAAGAACTCCTCCGCTACAGTAGTTATGTAAAGTGGGGGAGTTTTATATTTTAGATGTATTGTTATAAATGGGGTTACATATAAATAATCTCAAAAATAACCTTAAACGAGAGCAAATAGATAAATTAGGAAAATATATATTTAAAACATACTTGACACATAGGAATTGATGGATTAATATGTGGATATTACTTATTTTACCACTCATTATTTTAATGCTAAAACAATTTGAATAGCTGATTGGATAACCAAAGGCGCGTATACATTTCATAATTTTGAAATGTGTTCGTGCCTTTTTGTATTATTCATAGAGCAAGGAGCGGAGGAGATATGAATAAAACTATGCCAACATTAATCGAAGAAACAGATTGGTTGTTTCGTAAAATGGTCCGTAAGTTTGTAAAGGAACGTGACAAAATTAAGATTGAAGGTATTATGTTGCCGGGCATCTTAATATTAAACAAAATTATTCGAGATGGTGAGCAGCGTCTAACTGATTTAGCAGAAGAACTTGATTTTACATCAGGAGCGATTACGGCATTATGCGATAAGTTAGAAGAAAGAGGCCTGGCTATTCGGAAACGTCATCAGGAAGATAGACGAATCACTTTACTTGATATTACTGAAGATGGCCTGAAATTTATAAAACGAAATAATAATATAAGAACAAGTTTTATGTCTGTTTTATTCGATGGATTTTCAACAGAAGAATTACAAGTGCAGGCCGAAGTTTTTAAACGCTTAGCCCATAATTTAGAACAACTTTCTCATACGATTATGAAACTAAGTAATGAGAATAGGGAGGAGTAACGAAGAATACAATTAGTCTAGTTATTTAGGACTGAAAATTCAAAAAATATAATATGAATAGGAGTGGAAAGAATGGGACATCCAACAATTTATCCAACAGGAGCAACAGTATATAATCCCGGGAAAGCTTGGAGTGGTTATACAATATATCAAGCTGCAGATCATGGTGCGTTATTAATTGATATGAATGGAAAGGAAGTACACTTATGGAAAGGACTGCGCGGGTTTCCAAATAAGTTATTACCAGGCGGATATGTTTTTGGTCATACAGCACAAAGAGATCCTGAGTATGGTTTTCAAGATGAAGTAGATTTAGTTCAAGTAGATTGGGAAGGAAACATAGTCTGGAGATTTAACCGTCTGGAATACATTAAAGACCCAGGCCATGATTCGCAGTGGATGGCTAGAGCTCATCATGATTATCAACGTGAGGGGAATCCCGTTGGCTACTATGCACCAGAATTAGAACCGAAAACAGACAGTGGAAATACGCTAATTTTAGCACACAAAAATGTACATAATCCAAATATATCCGATAAGCCGTTATTAGATGATGTAATTATTGAAGTAGATTGGGAAGGGAATATTATTTGGGAATGGGCTGTCAGTGATCATTTTGAAGAACTTGGATTTGATGAAAGTGCTAAAAATGTACTATTCCGTAATCCTAATATTAGATCCTTTGGTGGTAATTCGGATGGAGATTGGATGCATATAAATTCTATGTCTACAATTGGTCCGAATAAGTTTTATGACCAAGGAGATAAACGTTTTCATCCTGATAATATTATTTGGGATGCTAGGGAGTCAAATATAATTGCCATTATTGATAAGAAGACAGGAAATATAGTTTGGAAACTAGGTCCTGATTATTCTAGCCCAGATGTTAAGCATTTAGGATGGATTATTGGACAACATCATGCACATATCATTCCAAAAGGATTGCCTGGAGAAGGGAATTTACTCGTATTTGATAATGGTGGTTGGGCAGGATACGGTCTCCCAAACCCTGCATCTCCATACGGTTCCAAAAATGCTGTTCGTGATCATTCGAGGATTTTAGAAATTAATCCAGTAACTTTAGAAATTGAATGGCAATATACGCCAACTGAAGCTGGATATCAAGCTCCATTAGATTCGTATCGATTTTACAGTCCATATATTAGTTCGGCCCAAAGGCTACCAAACGGAAATACATTGATTACAGAAGGAGCAGATGGTCGGATTTTTGAAGTTACTCGTGAGCATGAGCTTGTATGGGAATATATTTCACCCTATAAAAATAACAGAAACTCAAATATGGTTTACCGTGCGTATCGTGTTCCGTATGAGTGGGTGCCTCAATTAGAAAAAACAGAGGAGAAAGAAATCATTCCTCTTGATATAGCTGCATTTAGAGTGCCAAATGCAGCAGAAACTGGTACGGAATCCGTTGTGACAGTTGAAGGGACACAATCTTACGGCACCGGAGATTTCTGTGTAGCGACATTGGATGAAACAAATAAAAAACGAGGTTAACGCTAAGAGTTTAAAGTGTGGGGAGAGTAATTTCCCCCACTTATTAAAATTAACTGACAAAATGTTGCCATTTCTTTATTTGTAATAATGTAACGTAATATTTTAGTGAGACGAATTGTTCGGGAGGAATGATAAATGGTGAAACTAAAGCCTTTATTTTTAAGCTTATCAATGATTACTAGTTTAGCTGTCGCAGGATGCTCGAATGGAAGTGCGGGAACGACAAAAAGTAATGGGAAAGAAACGACCATAGTAAAACTAGCTATAGATACAGCTGCAGGCGGATCTTTTCAGTTTAGAGCTGCCGAGAAACAAGGATATTTTGAGAAAAATGGTATTAAAGCTCAACTATCGAATTTTGCTTATGGAATTGATACAGTTAATGCGGTATTAACCGAACAAGCTGATACAGGTCTTGCTGCCGATTATGCTCTTTTAAACTCTTTAGGAAAAGGGGATATGGTCGTAATTTCAACACTTACTCGAGGAAATGAAAAATCATCAAAAGACAATGAGCTTCTAGTTAAAGAGGAGATTAAAACAGAAAATGATTTAAAAGGTAAAAAGTTAGGTGTACCTAAAGGGACAGTAACAGAGTATGTTTGGGCGAAATATTTGGCAGCGAAACATATTAATGAAAAGGACATTACCTTCGTTCCATATAGTACACCAGACGAAGCTATTGTAGGGATGAAAAATGGTGATATAGATGCTGTTTGGAGTTCTGGTGCATTAAAGGATAAATTTAAAAATATAAAAGGTGTAACAAAATTAGGTGATTTAGAAAGTGCGGGTGTCACAATTGACAGCTATCTACTAGCAAAAAGATCATTTGTTGAGAAGAATCCAAAAGCTGTTGAAAACACACTTAAGGCTTTATCTGAGGGTATTAAATATGTAGATAACAATAAAAAAGAAACCGCTAAGCTTGCTTTTGAGCAATTGAAACTACCAGAGAAAGATGCGTTAAAAGATATTGAAAGACAAAACTATGTTCTTGGATTTACAGAGGAGGACGCAAAACATTTAGAAGATATGAAAGTATGGTTAGAAGAGAAAGGGAAACTGAAAGATAAATATGAATTGAAAGATAAAATTAATCTTGAAGCACTTAAAAAAGCTTTCCCTGAATCTGTTACTTATAAATAGAATAGGAGTGAAATATGTTGAGTACAGTAAGTGAAAAAGAAGTATTGAAATCTCCTGTAGCCATTTCTATTTCTGGATTATCTAAATCATTTAATAATGAACAATTTGTTTTAGAAAATGTAAATTTAACAATTGGGAATGGTGAATTTTTTATATTACTTGGCCCGAGCGGATGCGGGAAATCTACATTACTCAGTATGATTGCTGGATTTGTTGAAAGAACATCAGGAGAACTTATGGTAAATGATGAAGAAATAAAAAAGCCGGACAGAAATCGCGGTGTTGTTTTTCAACAAGCAGACGCAGCACTTTTTCCGTGGCTAACAATTAAAGAAAATGTTGAATTTGGTTTGAAAATGAAAAAAATGATAAAGCAGACTCGAAACGAAATATCCTCTTATTATATAAAACTAGTTGGGCTAGATGGGCATGAAGGAAAATATCCAAGAGAACTTTCTGGAGGTATGAAACAAAGAGTCCAATTAGCACGTGTTTTAGCCAACGAATCGGAATTTTTATTAATGGATGAACCATTTGGAGCGCTCGATGCAATGAATCGAAGAACGATGCAAATAGAGTTAATTCGAATTTGGAAAGAAACAAACAAAACGATTATTTTTGTCACTCATGATATTCAGGAAGCTCTATTACTTGGGCAAAGAATAGGGGTAATGTCTAAAGGACCTTCTTCAAAAATTGAAAAGATTTACGATATTCCACTACCGTATCAGAGAACATTTACAGATAAAGAATTTAATTACTATTATCAAATGATCCAATCACACTTTGATTGAAAGGAGGTCCCAATATGAGCGCATTGAAAGATGAGAGTGCAAGAAAAGATACTATTTATGAAACAAATAATTTCAAAACTGGTTTAAAAAAGAAGCTATTACAAAGTGGAATTATCGCTTGGATACTTATCCTTGCAATATGGAGTGTTGTGGCGAGGTTTTCTGATCCGCAATTTTTGCCAAGTCCGATAGCAGTTTTGTATGGAGCGATTGAACTGAGTCAAAATGGTTCCTTATTTATATATATAGGAGTTAGTTTTTTAAGAGTAGTAGCTGGATGGATTTTAGGGAATTTTGTAGCTATTCCAGTAGGGTTATTAATTGGCCGAATCCCATGGCTAAGAGCGCTATTTGATCCCGTTATCAATTTTATTCGCTTTATTCCACCTCTTGCCTTTATAACATTATTTATGCTTTGGTTTGGTATTGGAGAGCAATCTAAAATTTTCCTCATTACGTATGCAACTTTCTTTATCGTGACGATTAACACAATTACCGGTGTGCAAGCTGTGGAAGAAGATAAAATTCGTTCAGCGAGAAGTATGGGAGCATCAGAATGGCAAATTATGTTCCATGTCATCATACCTGCTGCACTTCCTTATATTTATACGGGGGCAAAGCTTGCGATGGGATCCTCATTTATGGCCATTGTTGGAGCTGAAATGGTTGCAGCTAATGAAGGAATTGGCTATATGATTTGGAATGCAAGGTTATATTTCAAAACAGATTGGATTTTTGTTGGTCTTGTTATTCTTGGATTGATGGGCTTCTTGATGGATCGGATATTTAATAAATTCGGAAGTGTAGTTTTGAAAAGATATAATGTGGTGAAAAAATAAAAAAGAGCCATTTAGCTGACTAAAAACGGTTAGATAAATGGCTCTTTTGTATGAATAAAAGTCGATGTGTGCTTTCGTCTTATTATTTTTCTATTTCGGTTTCAATCCTCTTCACCAAATCAGCTGACACTTTATGAAAATACCCTAGAACGACCTTTCTAATATCATCGGATATAACTTTCAAGTCACTAGCTAAGTTTTCAGCAAGATGTTCTTTTTCTATCGGTTTTAACTTCGCATAAAATTCACTAGGCTGCGTAAAGTCATCTTGTTTCGGTATAGAAGTTCTCTCAAGTTTACCTTCAACGTACCTTCCGTCACCGCTCGTTATTTGATTAGCAGGTGTCCAATCTTGCTGTTGGTTAATTGCTAATTTACGAAATTCAGGACCAATTCTTCTTCTTTGAGAATCACTATAAATGTTTGCACGTCCTTGCAACATTTTATCATCTGATAATTCAGCACCGTCAAGTAAATTAGAAGGGGAGAAAGCGACTTTTTCTATTTGTTCCATAAAATTTTCAGGGTTTTTGTTTAATACCATTTTGCCTACTGGTATAAGAGGATACACCTTTTCATCCCATACTTTTGTATCATCTAGAGGGTCATAAGAAAGATGCGCTTCATCTTTCGGGTTCATGAGCTGGACATATAAACCATATTCCACTGGTTTACCATTTGCAATTGCATCATATAAATCTTTCCCGCTATAATCTGGGTTTTCAGCAGCCAGTTTATTTGCTTCCTCGCTAGTAATGAATTGTACACCTTCAAATGGGTACCAATGATACTTTACATACTTTCGATTGCCTTCTGCATTTCTCCAAACATATGTATTTACACTATGTCCTGGGATGTGGCGAAGGCTTTTGGCCGTACCATTATCAGAGTACAAACGGACAACGAAATGTATGGATTCAGGTGCTCTAGCGACAAAGCTCCAAAATCTATTAGGGTCTATTAAGTTATTTTTAGGTGAAGGTGACAACGCTTGAATGGTTTCAGGGAAACGCATCGGATCGCGTACAGAAAAGACAGGAATGTGATTACATAATAGATCGAAAATACCTTCTTTAGTATAAAATTTTGTAGAAAAACCGCGTACATTTCTAGAAGTATCAGGTGTTCCTTTCGTGCTAACAGCTAATGAAAATCTCACCATAACGGGAACTTTCTCATTAGCATTTTGTAGGAAATTTAGTTTCGTATGTTCGGGCATTGGATAGATTGTTTGAAAATAACCGAACGCACCAAATCCTTTTACATGAACAGGTCTTTCTAAAATTTTTTCGTGAATAAATTGTTGTAACGCCTCGTGAAGCACACTATCTTGCTCTAGAACAGGTCCACGTGAACCAACTGTTTGAGAGTGAAGTATAGCTTGTTCATTACGTTCTCCATTATCATTAAAGTCTTTCCTTAGTAAAGATTGTCTCTGTTTATCATAGTGTTCATTCATCAATATAGCCTCCAAATCTTTTTCGTCCATTGTTACTAAATATGATTTTATTGCCTTGATTATGTATAACACGCAAAGCTCAAAATAGTAACAGACCGCTAGATGAGAAAAACGCGTATGTAGTGGACCTGTTGAAATAGAAGAAATTATGGAAAAATGAATATCGGGAAGAACATTACTATTAAAATTTCAATCTTAAAAATGAATTTATACATGACTTTATAGAAAATGAACATAAATAAAACAGGGAAAATAACTAGGAGGAATGTAACATGTCAGATTGGTTTCAATTAGATAAAGAGTATATGATGTCAACGTACTGTCGTACAAAGCTTGCGATAGAAAGAGGAGAAGGGTGTAAGCTGTATGATGTGGATGGTAAAGAGTATATAGATTTATTTTCTGGTGTCGGAGTAAATGTATTAGGATACAATCACCCGAAAATCGTACAAACAACAATGGATCAAGTTACGAAATCGTTGCATCTACCGTTTCATTTTTTAAATCCAGTTGCGATTGAATATGCAAAGAAATTAGTTGATTGCTCTTTAAAAAATGGAAAGGTCTTTTTTACAAACTCAGGTACAGAAGCGACAGAAACAACGTTGAAATTAATTGATAAATATAGAGCTATTATGCATGAAGAACGTGAAGGAATTGTAGTGTTGAAGAATAGTTTCCACGGGCGTACGTTGGGGGCACTTCATTTTACAAGACAAGAAAGTGTATATCAAAATTTCCCGAAAACATCGATCCCAGTATATGAAGTTGAGCGCGAGAATATAGAGCAATTAGAAGAGACAATAATTCATGAAAATCCAATTGCAATTCTGTTAGAACCTGTATTAGGAAGCGGGGGAATTTATCCATTATCGGGTGAATATTTACATGGTGTTCAAAACTTATGTGAGAAATATAATGTACTACTTATCGTTGATGAAGTGCAAAGTGGTATGGGGAGAACAGGGAAACTATTTGCCTATCAAAATTGCAATATTACACCAGATATTATTCAAATTGGTAAAGGAGCAGGAGGCGGGATACCACTTGGCGGAATTATTGTAGGTGAAAGGTTATGTGATGTATTTGCGCCAGGAGATCACGGCACAACATTTGCTCATTCATCAATGGGGACGGCTTTAGGATTAACTGTATTAAATACATTACTTGATGATGGGTTAATGCAAGAAGCTTATGAAACGTCACTATATTTGAATGAAAAACTGCAAGACATTCAGAAAGAAAATTCGTATTATATTCAGGAAGTGCGTCATGCGGGGATGATGTTTGGGATAAGTGTGAATGACACGAATGAAAATGTGAAGAAATTACAGATTGAGTTAATGAATAAAGGAATGTTAGTCGATGTAACACAAGGGAATATTATTCGATTACTTCCGCCGTATATAATTACAAAAGAAGAAATTGATGCATTTATTACTCAATTTATTTCTTGTATGGATAAAGTTGCTGCTGTAGTAAGTGCTTAAAAGTTAAAAGCTAAATTTTATATAAAGTGCACTCTAATTGTTAAAAATAGTTTTGCAATTGGGGTGCATTTTTTATAGTAGAATTTTGTGAAATACAGTCGTTATTAAATGATAATGAAAAAATAGAAAAAATTTTATTAGATTTGATACATTATATATTGATATTTAGTTGGTGAGGAAAAGAGAAAGTAAATGAGTAAAGATAGTAGATAAAACGAGTGGTACTAACAACTAATGATAGAACGTTTTAAAAATAATAGCATACGAATATATAAATAATAAGAATGAGGTGATATATTGGAAAATAATGATATTCAATTTACTTCTTTACAAATGAGAACGGATAAATATGGTTGGGCTAGTATTCAATATACAAATAAAAAGCAAGCCATCTTATATACTCAAAACGGAGGAGTAGAATGGGATGTTGTTAATCCTTTGAATTCAATTGTATTATTTGCATATCCAATAAATACTCGAAGCTCTTGGGTATATGGTTTAACAAAAACGAATGATGATTTATTGCCAGCTATATTTTATACAGTTAATAGAGGGGAAAGGTGGAGTGAGTTTATATTACCAATTGAAGAAGGTTGGGAAAAATCGACTGATGTTCAAGTACAATTGCATGCCACGAATATGGATCGTATATGGATTGTATTATCTAGAAAGCTTGCATCAAATAAATTTGAACATAATTTATACTATTTGAAAACGAAAGGGAAAGTATGGAAAGTAATAAAAAATATAAGTATTAGAGATAGTATTTCAGGGATAACATTTATAAACGATCTAATCGGATTTATTTCAGTACAAAAACAATATGAAACATCGGTGGTATTTAAAACAATAAATGGTGGGGAAAGTTGGCATCCTATAAAAGATATTCCAAGTCTTGAAGGAATGAATAATGGGATTGCTATGGCTTATAAAGCAATCTATAAAAATAACCTATTAGTAATACCAACAAAAACGAATGATGATAAATTTTTAATGAATTACTCATTTGATAAAGGGAATTCATGGCATATTTCAAATAAAACAATAAATACGAGTAAAGTGGCTGTTTCGTTTTTTAGTTCCTATTATGGCTGGGTGATAAATAGTGAAAATGGAAGTGTGTATCAAATAATAAAAAAAGGAGCAAAATGGATTAAAGTATCAAGTAATCCATTATTAAAAAATGTATTTTGTTTACATTTTTTTAATCGGCGTAAAGGTTGGGCGTGTAATAAAAAAGAAATATTTACTACAAAAGATCGCGGTATAACATGGAAAAAGGTAGTATATAAAATTAATAATATTAATAAATTTATTTAAAAGAGGGCTGTCCCAAAAGGTGCTTTTTATCCAAAAATAAATAGAAAGTAAAAGGAAGAAACGTTGATTTCATAACGTTTCTTCCTTTTTGATTTCATGTGATTTTACTTCTAAAGAGACTTATGAGACAGCCTCTTTTTTGTACTTTTTATGGTGAGAGTTGTAAGAAACAATGATAAGAGGAAGGAGGTAAGTTCAGAACTTATATTTTCAAAAATAGACGATTGTTTTTACACAGTATAATTCACTTTTGAATATGTTAATAAAGTAGCAAATTCATAGGAAATGGTAATACTTAATATTTTATCCCGCTTTAATGGGCAGTAAGACCCCCACCTCAAAATTCAGCGAAAGCAAAGAATTTAGGGGGAGCGGGCTGCCCATTAAAGTCCGATTGGTGAGGGTTAATAATCAGTGGGGGACGAAGAAAACCCCACTGATTAAAGTTTCACTTTATGTCACATGATGTGTAAAGGGGGCGTGTAATGAAATCGTTAACGGTTATTATTTTGTATAGTGAAAGAGAGCAGATATTAGAAGAGTCAATTCAATCTATATGGAAGCTAAATCCTCTTGAAATTATAATTTTCGTTCCTAACGATAGAAGTAATTTGTATGAAATAGCAAAAAAAAATAAATGCCATATTGTTTTGATGGATAAATATAGTACGTATTATGATGGGTATGAAGCTTCTGTAAAGGAAGCAAAAGGAGATGTTTTGTTATTTGTAGATAGTAATTTTTCAATATCTACAAATGAGATGAAGAAATTTATTGAACCAGTTGTTACAAATCAGGCTGATGTAGTATTAAACAAAATAGATAAATTTGTAGAAGTTGGTAAATGTCCAAATATGGATATTGTATGGAGAAAAATGTTAAATGAAATTTTAAGTCGACCAGATTTAAAAAGCAATTCAATACTTTCATTACCATATGCACTTACGAAGGAAGTAGTAGTAAATATTGGCTTTGATTATATGAAAAATATCGTTCTAGCTCATATGAATATAGTGAATCAAGGCTGGCGGATTAACGATCGATATGCAATAAAAACGTTATCTAGAGATGAGACATTACAAGAAGAAGGGTATTTAGTTAAAAAAGAATTGTTAGAAAATGAAAAAGAGAAAGTGGAAAAATATTTAATCGGTATTTCTAAATGGATAGAGAAAAAGGGAAGAAGAGTAGGGTTTACTGATGCAGGAAAAAGAAGAGATATTATTCAAAGATTAGGTGAAAGCAAGCAATATCCTTTTTATCATCGAGGCTGGGGAATGCATTCTTCAATTTATGACGGGAAGCAACTTTCTGTCATTATACCAGTGCAAAATGAAGAAGAAACTATAGAACAAGTAATACTTGAGGCAAGAAAAATAGAACCGCTAGAAATAATTGTCGTTGTAAATGGTTCGACAGATCAAACGGCCAGTATCGCTAAAAGACTTGGTGCTACTATTATTGAATATAACGAACGACTTGGTCATAATGTTGGACGTGCTATTGGAGCACTTGAAGCTACAGGAGATATTCTTTTATTTATTGATGGTGATTTTAGTGTTTCAGGAAGTAATTTGCATCATTTTACAAAAGCAGTTTCAGCTGGTGTAGACATAGCATTAAATGATTTGAATCCGATGTTACATCCTCCGTTTTATGTTGTAGATGTCGTAAAGTATATGCTTAATTTAGCATATGCTCGTCCAGAATTAAGTAATGGCTCATTAGTAGCCATTCCACATGCTATGAGTAGATCATGCTTAGATGCAATAGGCTGGGAAAGTTTACTATGCCCTAGTCTTGCACAAGTAAAAGCTATATTACAAGGGTATAGAGTAGAATGTGTGCATTACGTTGATGTTGTAAAACCGAATAGAATTCGTTTAATGGAGAATGTAAGTCACAATGGACATCCTCCGGCAGTATTAAGAATAATTGGTGATCACGTTGAAGCTCTCTCTTACTTAATAAAACATCTTAAAATGGATGGAAAGGGTGATTAAACTGTTAGACCAGTACAAAAAAATTAACATTTCATATGAAGAATTATGGCAATTAGATTTTCAAACTACGGAACCATTTATACTCAAGGTTGATTGGGATAAAGTAACGTATGAATTTTTAATTCGTATTAAGCCTAATGCTTCCAACACTATTGTTTTTGGATCTGGAGCAGGTGGATTTCAAGAACAGCCAATTGGTCCGCCTATTTTTCATCGACATTCATGGATGGATGAATTTGAAGATACTGTTATATATTATAATGATCCTACATTATATCTCGGAAAATTATCTTTAGGTTGGGGACAGGGGGAGTTAGATAGATTTTACTTGCAAGATATAGCAAATATTTTAGAAATAGTATTTACAAAGTTAAAAATTGATTCGAAAAATGTGTTGTTTTATGGCAGTTCCGGGGGAGGGTTTATGTCTTTAATTTTAGCTGGATTCGTTAAGGGCTCCACAGCTTTCATTAATAATCCTCAAACAAATTTATTAAAATGGATACCTGTACCAATAAATCTAGTTTTCGATTTGTCTTATCCAGGTTTATCAAGAGAAGAAGTTGAGGAGAAATTTGGGGAAAGAATTAATGTTGTGAAATTTTTTAATCACATTAAATATGTACCGAATATTTATTTTTTGCAAAATTTCGCATGTGAATTTGATGTGCAAAATCATTTACTACCATTCATTTCTGAGTTAGAACAACTGGATAAAGATACGGAAATAAATCAAATTGTAATAGATTTATATTTCGATAAAAAAGCAGGGCATGCAGCTGTAGGAAAGTATGAAACAATTGAATATATAAAAAAAGTAAGGCCTAATCCGACTATGAAAGAAGAACAAGAAGAAGTGGATTTGTCAGTCGTTATAGTTTTAGGAGAAGAAAAATCGAAATTGAATCAAATTTTAAGCAAAGTGCAGCATATAAAACCACTAGAAATTATAATTGTAGCTGATGATAGAATGAGTGCAATACAAGCTATACCTACATTTGTTGAGAGTAATGTTGTTGTTATTGAAGAGAAAAATAAATGGAAAGCACCGGTTCATGGGGCGAAAATTGCCAGTGGAGATATAGTTTTATTTTTAGATGGAGAAGATATTATCTTTTCGGTAGAATTAGAACGATTTATAGAACCACTACTAAAAAAGGAACAGGATGTAATTTTGAATAACATAGACTCTGTCTGTTTTGAAAAGATGAGTGTAGAATGGCCAAGTATTGCTATGGTGTATAGAAAAATAGTAAACGATGTATTGGGGCGTATGGATTTAAAATATGATTCGATGTTATCTATGCCATATGCTATTACTAAAAAAGCAATTGAAGACATTGGATATGACACTTTGCAAAATCCCGTTCTATCTCAAATAACTCTTATTGAGAAAGGGTGGCGACTACATTCCTCATCAGCTATAACTAAAACCTCTTTAAATGATATACCCGCAAACAAAACCTCTTTCTATAAAAATGAATTAACTAAATTAGAAGTATGTGAAATTAAAGAGAATATAAAAGCTTTGGAACGTTGGTTACACCGAAAAGATGACAGAGGTAACTATACAGATGGAGGAAGAAAAAGAGAAATTATAGAGCAATTAAAAAAACAAAAAAATTATTCGCGTTTCTATAAAGGTTGGGGGATGAACTCATCAATTTATAATGGAAAGCAGTTATCAATTATTATACCAGCACAAAATGAAGAATCAACGATTAAAGAAGTTATTCTTGAGGCAAGAAAAGTTGAACCGAAAGAAATAATTGTTGTCATTAATGGGTCAACAGATCAGACAGAAGTAATCGCTAAGCAATTAGGGGCAACAGTAATTGTTTATCAAGAAAGATTAGGGCATGATGTAGGACGGGCAATTGGTGCACAAGAAGCCACAGGGGATATACTTCTCTTTATTGATGCTGATTTTGCTATTCCAGCAAAAGACCTTCATCCGTTAACGCAGGCTGTTGCGGATGGTGTTGATATAGTTTTAAATGATTTAAATTTAAATCTTAGATTTCCTCTATATATTGTAAGTTTATATAAATATATGTTGAATATTGCTTGTAACCGTAAAGATTTAGGTGTGGGATCCACAATTGCTGTTCCCCACGCTATTAGTAGAAAATGTTTAGAGGGAATCGGGTGGGACACTCTTCACACAGCGTGCGTTGCACAAGTAAAGGCAATATTAGAAGGGTATAAAGTCGAATGTGTCCATTTTGTAGATGTAATGAAACCAAATCGTATTCGTCCAAATGAGCACTTTGCAACAGTAGGACATCCACCAGCTGTATTGAGAATTACTGGGGATCATTTAGAAGGACTTTCATATTTATTGAAGCATAGGGATTTTAAAGATTTATTTTAAAAGGTAAATTTGTCTATTGATTGAGTAATGTAAACATTTCATTTAAGAACTTGACGATATTTAGTATTGCAATGAAACTAAATCAAAAGTTTTTATTATTTTTAGCTTAGGTACAAGTAAAGAGCATGTTTCACTGACTGATAATAAATGAGCAAGTAACAAAAAGGTAAAGGTTTCTTTATATACATGAAGAAGCTTTTATCTTTTTTATTTTAAGTATGTAAAGTAAAGAATGGATAAAGTTGTAACAGTATTTTTATTTCTGCATAAATTGATGTTAGATATAAGAAAGGAGGGAATACTTTGTCTTGCATCAATAAAAGTTGTTTTAATATTTGTTTAGAAACTAAAGTCAATCCAAATGGTGGCGCAGAAATATTCGTAAGGTGCAATGATGAATGCTCATCTAATTTTAATGTAATACCATTTACCGCATGTGTTTCTATTTCAGTAAAAGATGACTTGAGTTTCTTAGTTGATTTAGATAGTTTAATCAAACGTTAATTGCCTATTAAACGAATAGTAAAATAGCATCTAATTTATAAAATTTAGTACGAGAGTCGTGTCCAAATTTAATCAACTGCATATATTGTTAAAGGAAAGGAGGGAGAGTTATGGCATGTATTACGAATAATGTTTGTTTAGATGTGTGTCTTAAAATTACAATTACCCCTGGTAGTGGAATTGATGCAGAAGTAGATTGTGGGGACACATGTGGGACAAGTCCTACAATTGTAATTAATCCTAGTGGATCCATTGTTATTACTTTACCATTAGTTGCATGTTTCTCAATTGCACTAAATGATGATTTAAGTGTTGAATCTTCATTAACAAGCCTCTCTTTTCAAACTTCTTAAGAAATGAAAAGCCTACCTTCTACTTTTCTTTTGAGTTGATGTAAAAATAAAAAAGATGGTTACAAACCATCTTTTTTATTCTGTCATATATTAAAAATGAGATAACATATTACTTAGTAGGCAGGATGTAGAATTAAAAGTATTCTTTTTGTTCGATCAGGTAAGAAATTGCTTCTATATGATCACCAATGATTTGTTGTGTTGCTAATGAAAGGCAACCTTCCTTAGAGAAGTGTTTTTCAGGTCGAACACGATTCAATTTATCAACGTCGACAGAATGGACATTTTGTACATGAAAGCCTGCTAAAATTGTTTTCACTTGACTTAAAGTTGGTGAAAGAAGGGAATCAAATCCAATTGTATCAATGCATTTTCGACTAAAAGCATGAGGGACAGCAGTTGTGGATCCCATACCTAAATCTTTTCGATTACATGCTAAATTAACAGCATACTTACATGCGGTGACGATAGTATAAGGAAGGCGATACATGTAGTAGTGCTCTAGTTTATTTAAAGCTAAATCGGCTCCGTTTTGAATAGATTGTACAAATGGTAATAAATCAGAACTAGGAATTAAGAAATCACCATCGATAAATAATAATATATCACCTTTTGCAAAATATGCACCAACGGCACGTCCGGTATCAATGCCGAGTGCTTCTTCGTAACTTATAACTGTTGCACCGCAACCCTTCGCCAATTCTTCTGTTTTATCTGTTGATCCATTAACAATAACGATAATTTCAAAAGGTTTTAATTTTTGCACCTCAAAAATGATAGATTCTATCGTTTTTTCTTCATTTTGAACAGGGATAATGATGGATAATTGTTTATTTCCATAAGTATTCGAATAAAACTCTTTACCTGTAATTATTTTGGGTATAGCTCTTTGTTCGCCGTTTTGAAGTTCCAAAATAATATCCCGTCTTCGATTATTATCGGTATAGTTTCCTCGTGGATTTTGCTCTATATTGATCCAATTTGCAATAGCTTCAAGATGATAATGAATGAGTTGAGTTGAAGGAAAAGAGGGAACTTGAGGGATAGAAATGTTGAATTGATCGCAAATCCGAAATTTATGTTCAATAATTTTCATTTGAGCCAATATTGGATTTGATAAACTATTTGGAGTAATTACGTCAAGCACTTCTTTTGTCATTGCATAGGGAGGAAATAATAAGGAGTTAACATGTAAATCTGGGCGATGAAAAAAATGATTCGTAACTTGTTGCCAAATCATTGCTATATTTGGCTGTTGTTTTTGATAAAAAAAATCGTCTAAATTATTTAATACGACGTCAGTAGATCCATTTTGTAATGGTTGAAGAAATTGTATAAGTAAGGGGGGAGGAACCATGTAATTTTCATCTAAAAATAAGAGATACTGCCCCTTTGCTTTTTTTGCACCAATTACATAAAGATTAGTAGAATCTATCGGTTCTTCTAGTGTAATGATTTCAAAATTGTAGGGATCTGCACTCTCAATTGAATCCTGGATATCTCCGTTAATAGTAAGGATAATTTCTAAAGGCTGTAGTTGTTCACAGGCTTTCAAAATTTCAGGTAAAACTCTTATGTTATGCTGTATACGAATAATAATAGAAATAGGATTTTTACACATAAGCAGTCTCCTTTTTAATCAGAGGTAGTTGTTAATAAGATTAGATAAAATAGGAGATAAATTTTCTTCTTGTTATAAACATAACAATCATTTATTTTTATCAGACTCACAATTTTCATTGCTTGCATTAGAGTTTTTATTTATTCCAGAAGCGAGTAAATTATTGAGAACGCTAAGGTCTAATTGCATAGGGATGGAATTTTCGGATGAAGTTTTCTCATTTTCTTTTTTTGTAGTTAATATAGTCTTTATATTTTTTATTTCTTTATATTGTTTTAAGGTAATGAAAAATCCTGAAATAATTAAGAGAAAAGAAACAGTAGCAAATAAAAGTATTATTTCCAACATAAAAGAGCCTCCTTTAAAACTATAATAATATTATAGTTGAATGTCATAAGACAAAATTCGAGCTAATGAGTTCACTTTTTAAATATATGCAAATCTTTAGTAAAAGTTACTGATTTCTAGGTTAAAGGAAGCAATTATAGAAACGTTATAAATATAAATAAATTAAAGTTTTATTTGTAGTGTAAAGGTATGTATTATATAAGCTAAACGTCATTTTATAACAAGTTCAATAGGGTGTAAATTTATATAAAAAGAGCATTTAATTGGACAAATAATTAATTATGTGAAATAATAATAACAGAAAAGGAGACGTTGTTTTTCCTTAAGTGCTTCGAATTAATTTTATTCAATAAGAGAAGGTGTGCTTAAAGAAGTTAAATTAAATAAGGAGCTGTTTTATTATATGCAACAAAATAATGATTTAAATTTTGAACCTCAAGACGTTAATATTGTTAATCCTAAACAAGCCAGGAAAGCAGTAGTTGCTACTGGTATTGGGAACGCAATGGAGTGGTTTGACTTCGGATTATACGCGTATTTAGCGGTAATTTTAAGTCAATTATTCTTCTCAGGTGTTGATAATAGTGGATTGCAACTTGTACTTACATTCGGTACATTTGCAGCGGCCTTCCTCGTTCGACCAATCGGAGGTGTATTCTTTGGTAGAATAGGAGATAAGTACGGCCGAAAAATTGTGTTAAGTACTACTATTATTTTAATGGCACTTTCTACATTATTCATCGCATTACTACCAACCTATGAACAAATTGGTGTATGGGCACCAATACTACTTTTAGTTGCCCGAATGATTCAAGGCTTCTCTACAGGCGGCGAATATTCAGGAGCAATGGTTTATATCGCAGAATCTTCTCCAGATAAAAAGCGTGGTATACTCGGTAGTGGTCTTGAAATTGGAACACTCTCAGGTTACATTGCTGCATCGGTAATTGTTACCATTTTGACGTTATTGTTAACAGATGAACAAATGCTCAGCTGGGGCTGGCGTATTCCTTTCTTAATTGCTGCACCAATTGGTTTGGTCGGTTTATACTTACGCCGTCATTTAGATGAATCTCCCATCTTTGAAGAGATGGAAAAAGCACAAGAGGAATCTGAAGACAATGAACAATTTTCATTTATGGATATTATGAAATATCACAAAAAAGACTTCTTATTAAGCACAGTAATTGTCGCCTTCTTTAATATTACAAATTATATGATTCTTTCGTATATTCCTTCTTATCTAACTCAAGTACTTAAAGTCAAAGAAACAACTGGCTTATTAATTATTTCTATTACGATGGCACTTATGATTCCACTAGCACTATATTTCGGTAAATTAAGTGATAAAATTGGTAATAAACGCGTCGTGCAAATTGGTTTACTTGGTTTAACTGTATTTGCAATTCCAGCATTTTTACTAATAGGTAACGGGCATATTGCAGCTATATTTGCAGGTATTTTCGTATTAGGTTTCTTCCTAAGTGTATATGAAGGAACATTACCTTCATTATTACCATCACTCTTTTTCACTGATGTACGTTATCGAGCACTTTCAATCTCATTTAATATTTCTGTATCGATATTTGGTGGTACAACACCACTTGTATGTTCATACTTAGTTCATGCAACCGGTAACCCGCTTGCACCGGCATTTTATTTAACAGGTGTAAGTATTATTGGATTAGTTGTATTTAGTGTACTATTCGTTACAACATCAGGACGTGCGCTAAAAGGTTCATATCCTACAGTAGAAACGAAGAAAGAAGCACACCAAATCGCTAAAGAAGACCCTGAAGAAACACTTTGGTGGCATGAAGAGTCATTAGAGATTGAAGCAGGAAAAAACGCCTCAATTTAAAAAGTAACGTAGAAGTATAAAAAGACTCCTATGAAAATAGGAGTCTTTTTATTGTGTTACTTCTTCCTTTTCTTTAAACTCTTCTGATACATATAAAGCTTATGAATCTCTTCCTTAAATTCATACAAAAGTACGGTGTTTTCCTCATTAGAATAACGCACTGTATTATAAGCATTTATAATAATATGACTCTCAATATTTACATTTTCTTCACTATTTATTCTTCCTAACCATGCTTCAACAGTTTCTCCGCGATTTCTATTTAAAGGAGGAATTAACTTACTCTCAAGCTTAAAAATTTCTTTTCGAATTTCGTTATGTGGCGGTTTGTTTCGTTTCAAACGTTTTTGGCTCATTCCTTCTTTATCAGTGATGATAGTAGATTCGAAAGCAGGCATATTTGGTAAAATTAATTGTTTTCGTTTTTTGATTATTTTCCAAACGACGTAAATAGCGATAGCTGTACAAGTAATTATGGTCATGCTATTTATGAGAGTTGGATCAAAATCAGGAAGTTTCCCTCTATTTTCTTCAATTTGAGGCTTTAAGAGATGCCCTTTACTTGCCCAAACCCCTTCCGTATCTTTCAATTCAGCTGCTACGAGAAATGGATTTAAAATATAACCGACTCCTAATGCTACTACTTCTATGATAAAACTAAAAATGACTCGAATAAAAGGAAATACTTGAACAATTAATATACTCATTACACCAATCGTAATGATAGAAGTGAAACGTAATAACTGTTGATTCCGATTTGCCCCGGTTAACCAAAATGTAATCATAATGTGTATAACTAATAGTAACAGTTTCTCGAGCGTTGGAAAGGGAGCATAAAATATAGCCGAAACACCAAACCAAACAATACCGCCTAACGATTTTTGAACTTGGTAGCCAGGTCCAACTACATGTACGATAAAGAAGAAAAGCGGTAACATAATTGTGCCAAATAGAGAGAAAGGGAGAAAAATAGAACAACCAATTATTTGAGTTATTAACAGTATGACAAATCCTGGCGTTCTTTTTTCCATGAACTTATGAATAAGAAATACTCCAATATAGCCAGTTGTTAAAAATATAGCAACAGCAACAAGTTCTTCCCTTTCCGTTAATAACGAAAGGAGGAGCAGCAGAATAAAGTCATTAACGTGATAGAGCCAAGTTTTCAAGCTTTTCCACCATCCCTTCGTTATTTATGAGAAACGTAGGTTGCGATAGAAGGGAGAGGTCATTCTTCTGCAAGCCAATGTAAATCATTGTAGACGATCGCTCTCCTTTTCTATTTGTATAATGGAGAAATCCTTGCTTCGGAATTAATGTGCTATCGTCTGAAATACGTGCCAATTCCTCTAAAGCTTTTGCGTAATGTGTTTGCCCTTCGTTTAATGGTAAATGCAGAGGACCACCTTCTGCTAATACACTAATAAATAATTCAAACGGTATTTGATGCTTCGTTGCGTATTGACAAATGTATGTTGCAAATGAAATAAGATCTTCTATATTATCTTTCCAACCAAACCCGCGATCAGCAGCTAATGAAAGACAAATTGTCCAACTATAATTTTTAACAGGTTCATATTGCTTCGCCTGTAATTCCTGCATTTTAGCGGATGCTTTCCAATGAATGGAGCGGAAAGATTCACGTTCGTACCGTTTCACACCGATAATAGATGTTTCATCATTGTAAAAAGAAAAATTCGTTCGATAAGATCCATTTAAAAGTTGCTGTAGTTCTTGCAAACCTGGTACTTCTTTAGGTGATGGATACACAATAATTTCAGTTCTTAATTTATCAAATACAGGTAAATGTACAGATAATAAATGAAAAGGATCTTTCAAAACACATTCGAACTGTTCAATTTGAAACACACCACGCTTCGTTGCAGTTAATGTTAAATCCCATTTTTGCGCCGAATGAGCAGGTTGTGAAAACGGGAAAGAAAATAACGTTTTCGATATTTGTTCAATACCTTGATCTTTTTGTGGCAGTAGAGACGGATTTAAATGAAAATAACAAACGCCGTTAACGAGTGGTATGTTTGCTCCATTTTTTAAATGAATAAAAAACTGTCCAGATTCATTAGGAAATAAACGAGTTGTTTGTTTTTCGTTAAGCACTTGAAACTGTTTTTCTATATATGCGACATATTTATAAATGAAAATCGCAAATAAATAGTAGAAGAAAAAGAAAAACATAATGATTCGTTGCGGCATAAAAAATGTAAATAGTATAGCGCCTGGAACAGATAGTTGAATAATATGAAGTTGGAAAAATAAAGGTACAGTTACAACGCGCTGTCCATTCATGCTTGCTCAATCTCCACAGGTACGTCCACTTCTTTTAAAATCTTTTGCATCATTTCATTTTTTGTCGTACGTAATGCGCCTTCCATTGATAAGATGATACGGTGATTCCAAACAGAAGGAACTAACAATTGTATATCTTCTGGTGTGCAATATTCTCTCCCGCGTAAAAAGGCTAGCGCTTGAACAGCACGTACTAAAGCTAGTGTGGCACGCGGACTTACACCGTTAGCGATATAATCATGATTTCTTGTAGCATGAGCAAGCTTAATGATGTAATGTTCTAACGGTTCTGATACGAAAATTTCTTTTACTTGTTTCTGTGCATCTAAAATATCATCTAAAGTAATAACAGATGTGACACTTTCTAGTGGTGCATCGTTACGAAAACGTCGCATCATTTGTAGTTCATCTTCAGGATTTGGATAACCTATAGAAATTGTCATTAAAAAGCGATCAAGCTGTGCATCTGGAAGAGGGAACGTTCCTTGTGATTCAATTGGATTTTGCGTCGCAATAACAAAGAACGGTTTTGGAAGAGGAGTTGACTGCTTTTCAAGCGTCACTTGTCGTTCTTCCATCGCTTCTAATAAACTAGACTGTGTTCTCGGCATTGCACGGTTAATTTCATCTGCCAGTAAAATGTTTGCCACGACTGGTCCGAGTCTTAACTCGAATTCGCTCGTTTTCGGATTGAAATATTCAATACCTGTCACATCACTCGGAAGTACATCCGGTGTAAATTGAACGCGAGAAAAATTACCACCAATACTTTTTGAAAGTGTTTTCGCAAGTAACGTTTTCCCTGTACCAGGCACATCCTCAAGAAGCACATGTCCATCAGCAAGCAAGGAAACGATTAATAGATCGATAACATTTTCTTTACCTATAAAAACTGATCCTATATTTTCCTTCAATTTATTTATCATATATATCATTCCTTTCAAAATATAAACGGATATTTCTATATTTTAACAAATTATTCAGAAAATTTATATGATTTTTCAATTCAAAGAAATAAATATTCAATTATTAAATTATACTCTTGCATATTTTGGAGTGTGAATATATAATATCGGTATATGATGTATCGTAAGTCGATATATCATGAAGCGATGTATCGGAGGTGGTTATATTGAATACGAAAGCGAGAAAATATATTCCGTTAACTGAGGCGACATATTACATACTGTTATCACTAGTGAAACCAATGCACGGATATGGAATTATGCAAATGGTAGAAGAGATGACAAATGGAGAAGTAAAGCTCGGTCCTGGAACTTTATACGGGAATACGACGAAGTTATTAAAAGAGAAATTAATTATTGAAGTTGCCTCAACAGATAGAAAGAAGTGCTATGAGTTAACGCCACTTGGTAAAGAAGTATTAGAGCTAGAGTATAACAGGTTGCAGAGATCTGTAAGGAATGGGAATAGTATATTAGGGGAGTGAATGGAAGATGGAGACAAAAAGGGTATTCAAGTTTTTTACGGCATGGAATTTAGAAAAAAAAGAAGCTTTTTTACGAAAGATGCATCAGCAAGGTTGGGCATTACAAAAATATAATTTAATGTATACGTTTCAGAAAACGGAGCCAAAAGATGTAATATACAAAGCTGATTTTAGATTGGTTTATAGAGATTCGAAAGAACAACAACAAGAGTATTTCGAAATATACGAAATATCAGGTTGGAAACGCGTAACAAGTTTCACAAGATGGAATTATTTTTGTAAAGAAGTAGAAGAGGTAAATGAATTGCCTGATATTTACTCGGAAAAGGAGACGAGGATACAAAAATTAAATGAGTTATTAGTATTCTTTGTTATTATGTTAGCAGCTATATTACCATCGATGTATAATCTATTTATAAGTCCGATGGAATCAAGAGTGCCAATTTGGGCGAAAGTTATAACAGGTCTTTCAGGTTGTATGTGGATATACTTCTTTATAAGACTAACTTGGAAAATTAAGGAATTAAAAAGTGAAATATTATAATAAAAAGTGGAGTTTAAAAGAAGTTGATTTTGTAAAGAGGTAATTAATATGGGAATCAACTTCTTTTGTTTCTATATAATCGTATTTTTGCTCACTCTTTTTTATATAATAAAAATCTATATGAAGGCACAAAATTAACAATATCAAAGCCCAATTACCCTGAAAATAATAAATGAAGAAAAAAGATTCATATTGAGGATCAAAAAATAAAAGATGACTAAAAAGATATGGGGTGTAACTTATAATAAGGAAGAAACACGTTTTTTATTAAAGTATAAAACGAAAAAATCCCCTATAGAAAAATCTATTTCTACAAGGGATAATCATGTTTTTATTAGAAAGACTGATTTTGAGCAGGTTTAATAAATTGTTCAGGATTTTCAACAAGTCCGCATACAGCACATTGGACACGGTAAGTAGGTCCTTGATAGGCCATATGAAAAGCATTCATCGTTTCATTTGTGTATTCTTCTTCTACTTGACCAGTTTGTGGATTTAATTTGACTGGTTTTACTTGTTGCTCAAGAATATTAAAGCGAGTGCGGTTCGTTTTACAACTTGGACATAGCATTGGTTCCATATGTATACACCTCCATTTGTAGCATTTCTTAAACTCATTAATTTTATGCAAGTAAAAAAACTTTCTCAATATAAATAGGTGTTTAATGTATTTAAAATTCAGAAAAAATAAAATATAATAAGAGTACGAACTGGTTATGTCCAAACCAAATCTCCTGTTTTATGCCAATAAGCTGGGGGGCCGAGAAATCGGCCTCATTTTTTTGTGCGCGTTATTATAGGAAACAAGGTTTTTATGAGGCTTTTGTCGAAATTTTAGGGATGGATATAAAGGGGGATTAATAATGGATTTGAAGATGAAGTACATCATTTTATACGTAGAAAAGTTTGAGGAATGTTTAAAATTCTATAAAGATATTTTACAGTTACCTATAAAAGCAGAGCACGGTACATATATTGAATTTAATACGGGATCTACAATATTAGCGATGAATACGCGGCAAGACGTGAAAGAATTAACGGGACTATCACTTACAGAAGGCGAGTTACAATCTTCTCATTTTGAATTAGGATTCGTTGTTGAAAATGTACAAGAAACGATTGAGCAATTTAGAGAACAAGGTATTACGGTTTTAGTTGAACCAATTGTAAAGCCATGGGGGCAAACCATTGCATATATTGCCGATCCAGATGGGAATTATATTGAAATTTGCAGTTCATTAGAATAGAAGGAGAAAAAGAGATGGGGTTTCCGAAACTAGAAACAGAACGTTTACAATTAAGAGAATTAACGCTGTTAGATGCAGAAACGATGTTCCGTTATTTTTCAAAAGAGTCTGTCATACGTTATTTCGGAATGGATTCTTTCGAAAATATTGAGCAAGCGAAAACAACGATTCAAACGTTTAAAAATCGTTATGAAGAGGGAAGTGTATTTCGCTGGGGAATAGAGAAAAAGGGGACGGGCCAATTAATCGGAACGTGCGGTTTTCATTTAATTAACCATCATCATAAGCGAGCTGAAATTGGTTATGAATTGGATGATACATATTGGGGACAAGGATACGCCTCGGAAGCGTTACAGGCGATTTTAACTTACGGATTTGAAATGCTGCAACTTATAAGAATTGCTGCTGTTGTATATGTAGAAAATAAAGCTTCTCAAAAATTATTAAGTAAAGCAGGATTTCAAGAAGAAGGATTACTTCGAAAACATATGATTCAAAATGGAGTTGCGCATGATACCATTTTATATTCTTTATTAAAAGAAGAGTGGAAGAAGTAATGAGTACAAACGAACTTATAACTATTATGAAGAAGCATAGGGAAAATAAATTTATTTTAGGTATAGATGGTTTAAGTCGTTCGGGAAAAACAACATTCGTTGCAAATTTAAAGGAAAATATGAAACAGGAAAGCATTCCGTTTCATATTTTTCATATTGATGATCATATAGTGGAGCGTAATAAACGCTATGATACCGGATTTGAAGAATGGTATGAGTATTATTATTTGCAATGGGATATTGAGTGGCTTCGGCAGAAATTTTTTCGAAAGTTACAAAATGAAACAAAACTAAAATTACCGTTCTATAATGATAAGACAGACTCATGCGAAATGAAAAAAGTACAGATCCCCATAGTAGGTGTAATTGTAATTGAAGGCGTTTTTCTACAGCGAAAAGAATGGAGAGATTTCTTTCATTATATGGTGTACTTGGATTGTCCAAGAGAGACAAGATTTCTACGCGAGAGTAAGAAAACACAGAAAAACCTTTCAAAGTTTGAGAATAGGTATTGGAAAGCAGAGGATTATTACTTAGAAATGGAATCGCCGAAGGATAGGGCGGATTTAGTTATAAATTGATTTGAAGAAAACCTCAACTTTTTGTTTGAAAAGTTGAGGTTTCTCTATGTAATAGCAGATTAATTATTTCAATTAATGAGAAGGAGAATATTATTATAATTTGAATTATATATTTATAGATAAATCTATAGATGAAAAGATTTCAATAAAGCGAGTGATTACATGAGTATTTTCATTTTAGAAGACGATGTCATACAAGCACAGCAAATGAAGCGGCTAGTTGAAGAGATTTGTGAGAAGTATAGGTTGCCTTTTGATTTTATTGAGGTGACTAGTAAAAGTGAAAACATTATTACTAATATTCCAAAGGCGAAGTATGTCCCAATCTATTTTTTAGATATAGAGATAAAAAGAGAAGAGCGAAAAGGGTTACACGTGGCGCAAGAAATACGAAAGTATGATACGCAAGGAATTATTGTGTTTGTAACGACACATTCTGAATTTGCACCTATTTCATATCAATATATGGTATCAGCATTAACTTTTATTGATAAAGGGTTGTCATATGAGGAGAGATATAAAGTTTTTGAACAATGTTTACTTCAATATGAAGCAAGAAATAAGCATATTATTCCGTCCGATGACTTTATCGTTGAAAATAGTAATGCCACTGTGCGGGTTCCTTTTTATGAAGTTGAATATGTTATGACTGATGAACCGCACCGGTTAGCATTAGTGACGTTAGATCGAATCGTTTATTTTTATGGAACCTTAAAGGAAATTGAAATAATCGATGAACGTTTATTGCGTTGTCATCAATCATATATCGTGAATACGAAGCAAATGTCTTCTTACGATGCGAAGCAAAAAATGATAGTTTTAAAAAGCGGAAAACGCATTCCAGTGTCACGGCGTTTAGTGAGTAAAGTACGTAACATGTTAAAGGGTGAGATGTAATGTATATTTATGATTTATATGCAATACTGCTTACTAGTATGTGTCACACGTTTTTATACATACAATTAATCCGGTACAATAGATTATCATATAAAATGTTAATAGCTTTAAGTGCGGTATTCATTATTTTACTTGCTATTGTTGTAACAGTAACGAGATATCCAGAATTGAATAGTACGATTGTGTTATTTTTAATAAGTTTAGGATTAATGCAAAATGAATTGAAATTTAAGCATAATTTATATTTTGCACTGGTGAGTATGGTGATTATAACGTTAGTGAAAATGTTGCTATTAGATTTAGGGATGAAAATCTTTATGTTAACGCCATTCAATTTATATTTATGGACAGGTAGTATTATTCATCTTATCGTATCAATCCTTACTTTTATCGGTATTTTAGTAGCGCGTAAAAGAATTCAAAAAATCGCTCAATATATAGTAGGTAGTCCGTTATATTATATAACTTACATATTATTAATTATCGGGTTTATTATTGAACTAATTTTAACTCAGCCGTCAACTGAGTTTTTAGCAAAAATAAATCAACAATACAGTGAAGTAAGTTATAATTCAGCGATTATTATTTTTTTATTATTACTAATCATCGTACTAATAAGCTCACATTTATCGAAAGAAAAGTTACGAGAAGAGCATGAAAAACGTTTAGATAAAGAGTTATTAGATTATGTGGAGAAATTAGAGGATATGCATGATGAGCTTGCTAGTTTTCGTCATGATTATATGAATGTATTACTATCGTTAGAAGAAGGAATACGTACAAAAAATGTGAAAGAAATTGAGCAAGTGTACTACGATGTTATTGCTCCCACATTAAAAACAATAAATGATCATGAACTTGATATCGCAAAATTATCTCGCATACAAATTCCTGAAGTAAGAAGCGTATTAAGAGCAAAAGTTAGCACTGCTCAGCAGCAACAAATAAAAGTAATGCTTGATATACCAGAGAACATTGAAAGTGTTTCCATGACGATTATTTCATTTATTCGTATCATTTCAGTTTTAGTAGATAATGCAATTGAGGAAGCAGTATGTAGTGAGGAAAAGATATTACAAATCGCATTCTTTGAAATGGATTCACGACAATATTTTATCGTGCGTAATAGTTCAAAGGGTGAAGCGATTGATTTACAAAAAATTTATGAGAAAAACCATTCAAGTAAAGAAGGTGCTAGAGGGTACGGGCTATTTTCGTTAAAACGAATCATAAATAAAACCAATAATGCGACGTTAGAAACAACTTATGTAAGTCCTTATTTCACACAAACATTTATATTAAATGAGATGAAATGACCATCTATGATGAAAAGGAAACCGAATAAGAAATAACTACATACTTTCTTCACTCAATTTTATACACTTCAAGTAAGAGGTGAAGCGAGATGAATGGTCTTATTTTTACAACAATGATTAGCTTTGGTTTACCGCTTATAGCACTTTTATATGCTGTTTGGAAGAAACGCTATATTCCATATATGTTAGGTATATTGGCTTTTGTTGTATCACAAATATTGATTCGCATACCAATGCTAAATTATTTAAATGGAACTAGCACAGATTTTCAAATGTTTTCTGTTATGCAGCCTATACTATTTGCAGTTTTGCTTAGTATATCAGCTGGAATTTTTGAAGAGATAGCTCGTTTTATCGCAATGCGTTATTTTATGAAGCAACGAGATTGGCAGTCTGGTTTTTTATTTGGAGCAGGGCATGGTGGTATTGAGGCGGTGTTGATAGTCGGTATCCCAGTAATATCCCTATTATTATCACAAACAGTCATTCAAAATGGTGACAGTTATTATCTCGGTGGTATTGAGCGCATCTTTGCGATGGTATTACATGTTGGGCTTTCTTTCATTGTATTGCAAGCTGTTGTCCAAAAGAAATTTCGTTATGTTGTATATGCAATTCTCATCCATGGGACTGTAAATGCATTAGCTGGCATTATATCGCTATATGTGCCAGGGAAAAGCGGGATTATTATGTCAGAAGTTTCAATAGCAATTTTTGCGTTACTCACTTTTAGTTATAGTTTCATTTTAAAAAGAAAGGGGGTATTAAAATGAGAAGAATGTTACTTCTTATTATAAGTGCTATCGCGGCGTTCGCGCTCGCAGCATGTACCGGTAATAAAGTAGATGAAAGTACGTCTAAAAAATTTATTTCAAAAGCGGAAGAAATTGTATCATTATTAAATGAGGCAAAGTATAAAGACGTGCGTGAAAAATTTGATAGTAAAATGAAAGCTGGATTACCAGAAGAAAAAATGAAAGATCTTACACCTGTAATTGAGAAAGCCGGAACGTTTGAAAAAATTGAGAAGAAATCGATTGAAGAAAAAGATGGTTTATATACTGTTATTCTTGTAGCGAAATATAGTAAGGAACAACGGACATTTATTATAACTTATAATGATAAAGAAGAAATAGCAGGTTTATTTATTAAATAAAAACAAGTGCAGTGGAAATTTCCACTGCACCTGTTTTTATAACCAAATTATGGGTATTTATGCTAATATAAACACATAGCTATAGAGAAGGGGTGGGTTAGTATGAAAACTGAAATAGTTCCTAAAAAGAAGTACAGCATAATAAGTTACATATCTTTACTCATCGGCGTTTTATGTTTTTTGTTCGTTTTTATTACTCCGACAAGGATTGCGAATGCAGGTAATATAGTGGGAGATTATATTACAGTTGCCCTCACAGTGGCAGGTATTATACTTTCTATCATTACGATGACGAGAAAAAACGAGAAGAAGGGCATTGCTATTCTTTCATTACTATTGTCCTTATCATTCTTTATATTTTGGATCATCGCGATTATTTTATTGTTTACTGGTCAAATTAGTTTTGCGCCGTAATGTGCAATAAAAAGAGTCCTTCTCGTATGAAGGACTCTTTTTATTCGCTTTCTTCTGGTTGATATTCTAAAATATCCCCAGGTTGGCATTCTAATGCTTTACAAATGGCTTCTAAAGTTGAAAAACGGACTGCTTTTGCTTTACCATTTTTCAAGATCGAAAGGTTAGCCATTGTAATTCCAACCTTCTCCGAAAGCTCTGTTACACTCATTTTTCTTTTCGCTAACATTACATCAATATTAATAATAATTGCCATATTATTCACCTCAGACCGTTAAATCATTTTCTGATTTTATATCTATCGCATCTTTTAATAGTCTTTGGAGAACGGCAGCAAAGACCGCGATTACCATTGAAGCAAAAATTATAATCATTCCAATAATAATAATACCAGGGGCGTCATCTCTCTCTGCCACAAGATAGAAAAGTGGCATACCTAATACATATAATACACTAATTGCTAGTGCGCTGTACTTAATATTTTTTAAAGCTTTAACAGATAACTCTGAGAATGCGTTGTTTTTATCAATATAGTTTAAAAGCTTAAATGTTTGGTACAGTGCGAAGTAATAAGGTATTGCTGTCGCGTATAAATTGATAAATACAAGATATTTAATATATGCCATTTCGGGATATAATTCAGCAGCGAAATTCCCTATGTTAGGGACTAAAAAAATGCACATAGCAAGAACAGGGATACCCATTAGAATCACAGCTGTCTTTAAGAAAAGTGTTGATCCTTGTTTCATAAAAAGCACCTCATTTATTTAATATCTTATTAATTTACCATGAAATTTATTGTTTAACAATAAATTTTTATTTATTTTAATTGGAGATTTGTTGTTAAGCAAGTTAATGATGGGGAATTTTCTTTATAAGATAGATGAACTATATCAGCATGTAATGAATGAGAAAGTTACTATTGTTAGCTTTAGAAGAATTGGGAACTAATAAAACATATATAGGTTGTGAAAAGTAAAACGAAACCATAACTTTGTATGTAAATGAATGAGAAACAAATGGAGGCGCAATAATGTCGGAGTTAGCTTTAAAGATGAAGAGATTACTGTTAGTAGGCACAATCATACTAAGTATGTTATGTACTGAAAATTTGATGAATGATCATACAGTGGAAGCTAAAGTGAAAAAAGTAGAACGGAAGCCTAAAAATGTAATCATAATGGTTATGGACGGAACAAGTTCTTCAGCAACTACATTAGCTCGCTTGTATAAAGGGAAACCACTTGCATTAGATGAAATTGTAACAGGAGGAGTTCGTACATATTCGGCGGAATCAGCTATAACAGACTCAGCTCCAGCAGCTACAGCTTTAGCGACGGGGAATAAATCGAATTCAGGATATGTAGGGGTATTACCTACTATTGTGAGTTCACCTGGCTTAAAATCAATAAAAGAAGAGGACAAGTTACGTCCAGTTGCCAACGTTTTAGAAGGTGCGAAACGTACTGGTCGCGCAACTGGAATTGTTGCTACAGCTGAAATTCAGCATGCTACTCCTGCTGGGTTCTCTGCTCACCATGTAAACCGCAAGCATTTTGACGTAATTGCAGAGCAACAAGTGTATCAAAATATAGATGTCGTATTAGGCGGGGGAAAAGCAGCACTTTTACCTGAGAGAGATAGTGGGATTCGAAAAGATGGTGAAGATTTAGTAAAAGTGATTCAAAATAAAGGCTACGACTTTATTGAAACGAAAGAGGCATTATTGAAATCCAAAGCTAATAAAATTTGGGGCTCTTTCTCACATAATGCTTTAGCGTTCGATATGGATCGTGAAGCAACAACTCCAGAGCAACCAACACTCTCTCAAATGACGGAAAAAGCAATTCAAACGTTATCAAAAGATAAAGATGGCTTCTTTTTATTTGTGGAAGGAAGTAAGCCAGACTGGGCAGCTCATGTGAATGATCCAATTGGGATGATTAGTGATGTATTAGCATTTGATAATGCAGTTGCAGAAGCATTGAAATTTGCAAAAAAAGATGGTAATACGATGCTAATAGCCGTAGCTGACCATGGTAATAGCGGTATTTCTATTGGGAATATGAATACGACAAAAGGATATAATACTACGCCGGTCTCTGCGTACATTTATCCATTGAAAAAAGCGAAGATGACACTTGAAGGGACTATCAATAATTTGAAAGCTGATATATCCAATGTAGAAGAGGTAGCTAAGTTATACGGCTTGGATCATTTAACTTATGGTGAAAAAGAGAGGTTACAAGCGGCTAAAAAGAAAATAGATGTAGGTCCAATTTTCACTACATTATTGGCTAACCGTGCGAACATAGGCTTTACAACAGGAGGTCATACTGGTGAGGATGTATTTTTATATTCATACGGTCCTCAAAAGCCAGTTGGTTTGATTCAAAACACGGACGTTGCAAAGACAATAGCGAAAGCGATGGGCTTTAATTTAGAAGAAGTAACAAACAAATTATTTGTAGAGAGTGAATTAGCCTTTAAGCAGAATGGTGCAACTGTAACAATAGATAAAACTGATGTAGCGAATCCTGTACTCATAGTAAAACGTAATAATGTAACAGCTCAATTATTTGTTAACAAAAATATAATTCGTATTAAGAATAAAGATTATGAACTAGGAAGTGTTGTTGTAGAAAGCAATGGTAAGTTCTATGTACCAGAAGAAGCAAGGCGTTTATTCATAAAGCATTCTCGTTAAAAAAATGCCAATTCCTTAGCTACTACTTAGGAATTGGCATTTTTTGTATAGATGAGATTTCATTCGAAAAAACGAGGAAAGAGAACCAAAAATTCTAGAGTGAACTTCCTGTAAATTTACCTATTTTATGTTTTTCATCTTAGAAACAATATTTCTCAACATTTTAGCACTTTAAAAAGATTGAATATTCGTATTATAACGAATATTATATTGCTATCGGCAAAAATCGATAATTTGCAGACACTGGGGAGGAAATACATTGAGAAAGAAAAAGAAATTAAAACCTTTAGCGGTATTAACAACAGCAGCAGTGCTAAGTAGTACGTTTGCTTTTGGAAGTTATGCAGCGTATGCTGATACGCCACCATCTCTACCAATTGATGAGCATTTAATACCAGAGGAACGCTTGGCAGAAGCGTTGAAGCAACGGGGAGTAATCGATCAATCTGCATCACAAGCTGAGACATCAAAGGCTGTCGAAAAATATGTTGAGAAAAAGAAAGGGGAAAACCCTGGAAAAGAAATCTTGACAGGAGAAAATCTTACGCAAGAAGCTTCAGATTTTATGAAAAAAGTAAAAGATGCAAAAATGAAGGAAAATGAACAGGCGCAGCAATCCGAAGTAGGACCAGTAGCTGGGCAAAGTGCAGGATTGAACCCAGGAAAATTAAATGGAAAAGTACCGACTACACCAGCGAAGCAAGCTGAGTACAATGGGGCTGTTCGAAAAGATAAAGTACTTGTATTACTCGTAGAATTTAGCGATTTTAAGCATAATAATATCGATCAAGAACCGGGGTATATGTATTCTAAGGACTTTAATCGTGAACATTATCAAAAAATGTTATTTGGTGATGAGCCATTTACGTTATTTGATGGATCGAAGATTAATACATTTAAACAATATTATGAAGAACAATCTGGCGGAAGCTACACAGTTGATGGAACTGTAACAGAATGGCTTACTGTTCCAGGAAAAGCGTCAGATTATGGTGCTGATGCGGGAACTGGTCATGACAACAAAGGTCCTTTAGGCCCAAAAGATTTTGTGAAAGAAGCATTGAAAGCAGCAGTAGCCAAAGGTATCAATTTAGCAGATTATGACCAATTTGATCAATACGATCAAGATGGTGATGGAAATAAAAATGAGTCAGATGGAATCATCGATCATTTAATGGTAGTACATGCAGGCGTGGGTCAAGAAGCTGGCGGTGGTAAATTGAAAGACGATGCGATTTGGTCTCATCGCTCAAAACTAGGATCGAAGCCATATGCGATTGATGGTACAAAATCTTCTGTTTCGAACTGGGGCGGAAAGATGGCTGCATACGATTATACAATCGAGCCTGAAGACGGAGCGGTTGGTGTATTTGCACATGAGTATGGTCATGATTTAGGCTTGCCAGATGAATACGATACAAAGTATTCAGGACAAGGTGAACCAGTTGAATCATGGTCTCTAATGAGTGGCGGTAGCTGGGCTGGAAAAATTGCAGGTACAGAGCCAACAAGTTTCTCACCGCAAAATAAAGAGTTTTTCCAAAAAAATATGAAGGGGAACTGGGCGAATATTGTTGAGGTAGATTATGATAAACTTCGCACGGGAATCGGTACTGCAACGTATTTAGATCAAAGTGTGACAAAATCAAAACGACCAGGAATCATTCGTGTAAACTTGCCAGACAAAGATATAAAAAATATTGAGTCAGCATTTGGTAAGAAGTTTTATTACAGCACGAAAGGAAATGATATTCATACAACACTTGAGACACCAGTATTTGACTTAACGACTGCAACGGATGCTAAGTTCGATTATAAGGCATTTTACGAACTGGAAGCGAAGTATGATTTCCTTGACGTATATGCGATTGCAGAAGATGGAACGAAGACACGCATTGATCGAATGGGCGAAAAAGATGTAAAAGGCGGTATAGATACAACGGATGGTAAGTGGATTGATAAATCATATGATTTAAATCAATTCAAAGGAAAGAAAGTAAAACTGCAATTTGAGTATGTAACAGATATTGCAGTAGCATATAAAGGATTTGCGTTAGACAATGCAGCATTAACTGTAGATGGAAAAGTTGTTTTCTCTGATGACGCAGAAGGCCAACCAGCAATGACACTAAAAGGATTTACTGTGTCTAACGGATTTGAACAGAAAAAACATAATTACTATGTAGAGTGGAGAAATTACGCTGGTTCTGACACTGCATTACAATATGCGCGTGGCCCAGTATTTAATACAGGAATGGTTGTATGGTATGCGGATCAAAGCTTTACAGATAACTGGGTAGGCGTTCATCCAGGTGAAGGGTTCCTTGGAGTAGTAGATTCTCATCCAGAGGCAATTGTAGGAACATTAAACGGACAACCTACTGTGAAGAGCAGTACGCGTTATCAAATTGCCGATGCGGCATTCTCATTTGATCAAACGCCAGCATGGAAAGTAAATTCACCAACTCGCGGTATCTTTGACTATAAAGGATTACCAGGAGTTGCAAAATTTGATGATTCTAAGCCATACATCAACAGCGTTATTCCAGATGCCGGACGTAAGTTGCCAAAACTAGGATTGAAGTTTGAAGTAGTAGGTCAAGCTGAAGACAAATCTGCAGGTGCAGTTTGGATCCATCGATAAAATAAAATGAAATGAAGAGGAGCTGCCATAAGCCGGTGAAACTGACTTATGGAAGCTCTTTTCTGTTTGTAAAAAAGTTCTCGGTTTTAATTGTAAAGATTGGAAATGTATTTGATAAATAAAATGCTCAATCTGTTCAATTATAGCGCTATTTTGAGCGTAAGTAATTTGTAAGTATTGAGTAAGAAAAAAGAGATTTTTATAGTATATAATATTTATTACATCTACTTTTAACACCTGATACTAATAGTATGCTATAATGTGAATTAGCAACAAAAAGGAAAGGAATTAGAAAAATGACATTAGAAAATACTAAAAATTTAAAAAAACAAGTTGCTCCGTATGAAAAATCAACGATTAAAAAAAGTGTGTGGCAACTTATTAACACAGTCGTGCCATTTATTGTTTTATGGTACCTCGCTTATAAAAGTTTGTCTGTTTCTTATCTGTTAGCATTAGTTCCATCTCTGTTAGCTGCTGGTTTTATGACACGAATTTTTATTATTTTTCATGATTGTACCCATTATTCATTCTTTAAAAGTCGACGTGCAAATAGAATAGTAGGGACATGTATGGGTGTGTTAACATTATTCCCATTTGATCAATGGGGGCATGAGCATGCGATTCATCACGCTACAAGTGGTAATTTGGATAAGAGAGGTACAGGAGATATTTGGACGCTTACAGTCGATGAATATGTAGCTGCACCATTTAGACTTCGTTTAGCATATCGTTTATATCGCAATCCATTCGTTATGTTTGGATTAGGTCCGATTTATGTTTTCTTGCTTAAAAATAGATTTAACCGAAAAGGTGCAAGACAGAAAGAACGTATGAATACGTATTTGACGAATATTATAATCGTTGCTGTAGTAGCTATCCTTTGTTGGGCAATAGGGTGGCAATCGTTTCTGTTCGTACATGGTACTATATTCTTAATAGCAGGTTCAGTAGGAATTTGGCTGTTTTACGTACAGCACACATTTGAGGATTCTTATTTTGAAGAGGATAAAGATTGGGAATATGTGAAAGCCGCAGTGGAAGGAAGTTCATTTTATAAACTTCCAAAAATCTTGCAATTCTTAACTGGTAATATTGGATTCCATCATGTTCACCATTTAAGCCCAAGAGTACCTAACTATAAACTAGAAGAGGCACACAATAATACGCTTCCGTTAAAAAATGTACCAACAATTACACTTGCTACAAGCTTACAATCACTACGTTTCCGTCTTTGGGATGAGAAAAGTAACAATTTTGTTAGCTTTAAAGATGTAAAAAATATAATTAAAAATAATGTTTCTGTTCGGGTGAAATCGGAACTATAAATTCATCGTATATAAAACTCCCCTTAATCATTTTCGATTTAAGGGGAGTTTTTCTTTAAATGTACGTATAGGTATAAAGGGTAGAAAACAATAAATATGTTATGTAAACAAAATGTCATTATAAATTATTATTATTGTGAATGCTATAATACATATAAAGTGTAAAGCAGCAGATTAATGATTAATCATAAGAATAGATACAACGTAATAAAATAATTCTTTCAAAGGGAAGGGGCAAAAGAAAGATGTTGAATTTACGAGGGAAATACAATGAAGCGAAAGTATTTACTAATAATATTGATGAAACTGCAACTGGGCAGATTATTGACCTTTGTAATCAAGAATTCGTAAAAGATAGTCAAATTCGTATTATGCCAGATACACATGCGGGAGCAGGGTGTACGATTGGGACAACAATGACAATACAAGATAAAATCGTTCCTAATCTTGTAGGGGTAGACATTGGTTGTGGTATGGAAGTTGTTGTAATTGATAAGAAAAAAGAAGAAATTAATTTCGATTGTTTAGACGAAACAATTCGTAAATTCGTTCCAAGTGGTTTTCGTGTACGAGATAAAGAACATCGATTCTCAAAAATGATTGATTTTGATGGTGTGAGAGCTCCATTTACATTACAACGCGCTCAAAAAAGTATAGGTACTCTTGGAGGTGGAAATCATTTCATTGAATTAAATGAAGATGATAAAGGTAATGTATATATTGTCATTCATAGTGGTTCGCGTAATTTAGGTAAGCAAATTGCAGAGTATTACCAAAACTGCGCATATGAACAACTCATTGATGTTACATCAATGAGAGATGAGATTATTAAGAGGTTAACTGAAGAGGGTAGAGCAAAAGAAATACAAGAAACTTTACGAGGAATTCAGAAGCCTAAGATTCGTAAAGAACTAGCTTATTTAGAAGGGCAAGGATTCAAAGATTATATGAATGATATGAATATTGCCCAAAAGTACGCTGCGTTAAATCGTAAAGCAATGATTGATGAAATTGTTACGAAAATGGACTGGAAAATTACAGATCAATTTACTACAATACATAACTATATTGACATGGAAAATATGATTCTAAGAAAAGGTGCTATTTCAGCTCAGAAAGATGAACGAGTCATTATTCCAATTAACATGAGAGATGGTTCAATTATTGCATTTGGTAAAGGTAATCCAGACTGGAATTTTTCTGGTCCGCATGGGGCAGGACGTATCATGAGTCGTAAGAAGGCTAAAGAATCATTGAGTCTAGAGGACTTCCAAAATACGATGACAGAGGTGTGGACTACATCGGTAGTAGAAAGCACAATTGATGAGGCACCAATGGTATATAAGCCAATGAATGAAATTATCGAAAATACGAAAGAAACAATAGATATAAAGCATATTATTAAGCCATTATATAATTTTAAAGCGAATTAAAATGATAAAAGACCGCACATGAAGTGAAAGCCATGTGCGGTCTTTTATATAAGCAGGGTATTACATTGTCTCGCTAATTTTAGTTTCACTATTAGTGTTAGTAGAAATTCTTTTCTTAACTTTTAAGTGATAATAAGTGTAGCAAAAGATAATAAATGGTACAGTGCAATAGATTCCAAGTCGTTGTTCAGGGATAAAGATAAGACTAATTAATATAATGCCATACAATCCAAAACCAAGAATTGGTACAAGTGGATAAAGTGGAGTTTTAAATTTTAAGTCTTCTAATCTTCCACCGTCTGCTACATAATGTTTACGGAAAAAGAATTGAGAAACACAAATTGACATCCAAACGATGATTGTTATGACGCCAGAAATAGAAATTAACCATAAGTAAACTGTTTCAGCAGCTACAACGCTTGTTAAAAGAGAAAAAGCAGAAATGGCAATTGTCATAATTAAAGCGTTTAGAGGTATTCCTCGTGATGATAATTTTTTTAAAAAGGCTGGAGCCATTTCATTTTTTGATAATGACCAAAGCATGCGAGTTGCCGCGTAAAGTCCTGAGTTTGCGACAGAAAGAACAGCTGTAAGAATAACAAAGTTCATAATATCAGCTGCATATGGAATACCGATATTATCAAATACAGCAACGAACGGGCTTTTTGTTAATCCTGCTTCTTCCCAAGGAATTAAAGCAACGAGAACAAAGATTGCTAAGACGAAGAAAAACATCGTACGCCATATAATATTTCTAATAGAACGAGGTAAAGTTTTTGCTGGATCTTCACTTTCACCTGCTGCGATTCCGACAAGTTCTGTACCTTGGAATGAATAATTGACCGTAACCATTGTTAATAAAATAGCTGCTAGTCCATTTGGGAATAAACCACCATGATTTACGAAATTTGAAAATAGCGGAGCTGGTTCGTCGCCTTTTAAATCAATTAAACCGAACATAGCGGCGCCGCCAAGAATAATAAAAGCGATAATGGCAGATACTTTTATACTTGAAAACCAAAATTCTGTTTCTGCATAACTACGAGCAGATAATGCGTTAATAGTGAAGATTGTAACGCCAAATATTAAACACCAAACCCAAACAGGAATATCAGGAAACCAGCGCTGCATTGTAATGCCGGCAGTTGTAAATTCAAGGCCGGTTGTATTTGCCCAGCTTAACCAATACAACCATCCGATTGTAAAGCCAGTTGCAGGATTGATAAACTTAGTGGCATATTCCTGGAAAGAGCCTGAAACAGGCATGGCTACAGCTAGCTCACCAAGACATAGCATAACGAAATACATTAATAATCCACCAGCCATAAAGGCAAGTACGGATCCACCAGGTCCAGCTTGACTTATAATAAAGCCAGATCCGTTAAATAACCCCGTTCCAATCACACCACCGAGTGCAATCATGAATAAGTGTCTACTTTTCATCGTACGTTTTAATTCATTGTTTGTATTATTTACTTGCGCCATTGTTTTCCTCACTTTCGTAGTTGATAGAATAAAGTTTGATGTTTTTCCGTATTATGGAATGTATTCCGTGATGTGAAATCTTGTTATAATTTTCAGATAATTAAAAAGAAAAGTCAATATTTTTTTGTTTGCGCTTTCAAATTATTGTCCGCAACATATTTTTATTTTTAGAAAATTGAATAAATAGATTGATTTCATTTCGAATGTTTGTTAAATTGATAGGTAATTGAGCGTGCTAACATATTACAAGTCAAGTAGAGGTGAGTTATGGTACAGTCCATTGATCGAGCGATAAGTATTATAAAGTTATTAAATTCTACTAATGAAAAAGAGTATTGGGCCATTTCTGATATAGCGGACAGAACACATCTCCCAGTTAGTACAGTACATAGATTACTTAACTCTCTAATCGAGCATGGGCTAGTTACACAAATTTCAGAGACGAAACAGTACAAAATTGGACCAATGTGGATGGAAATAGGATTACGACAATTGGAGAAGGTAGACTACAGATCAGTCGCAAGAGAAGTAATGAAACGATTGGCCTATGAAGTGGAAGAAAGTGTTTATTTGAACATTCCAAATGGAACACATTCTATTATCATTGAAAGAATGGATAGCCCTTTAAAAATTCGAGTGATTGATAACTTAGGGGAACAGATTCCTCTTTCGATTGGTGCTGCAAATAAAACGATGCTTGCCAATATGAAACAGAATGAAATGGAATATATTGTTGAGCAACTACTTTCTGCTTTACCAGAACAAAAGCAAATTCTTCTTGATCAAATAAAGCAAATAAGAAACGAAGGATATGCTGTCAGTTATGGAGAAAAAACAGAAGGGACAGCTTCAGTAGCTGCACCTATTATCGGATTTAATCATAAAGTAGTAGGAGCATTAAGTGTTGGGTTAATTAGTCATCGCATTAATGATGATCGACTTTCTTTTCTTATTAGTAAGGTAAAACAAGCAGCACATGAAATATCAATAAAAATCGGCAGTACATCAGAACTATAGTTTTGATAGCTGTCGTCATTTTTTATTCATATACTGGAATTCATTTTCATAATACGGAAAAATAGGGGGATTTATATGTCAAAGTGGCAATCAAAAGAACAATTGATTCAATTATTAAGCGGTCTTGTTGAAATTCCTAGTATTACAGGTACAGAAGCTGAAGTGATATTGCCAGACTTTGTTGTGGAACAATTATCTGATTTACAGTATTTCAAAGAAAACCCGCATCATTTGCAAAAAAATCCGACAGGGGACGGAAGATATTTTATTACAGCACTAGTAAAGAAAAGTGACCGTACAAAAAATACCGTAGTTCTAGTTAGTCACTTTGATGTTGTAGATGTGCAAGATTACGGAGTGTGGAAAGAAGATGCATTTAATCCTAAAAAGTTAACATCTATGTTTTATGCTCATAAAGATGAGCTTCCAGACCATGTACGTGAAGATATAGAACATGGAGATTGGCTGTTTGGTAGAGGAACAATGGATATGAAATGCGGCCTCGCATTACAAATGGCAATGATTGAGCAAGCTTGCGAAGGAAGGTTTGATGGGAATGTTCTTTTATTGGCTGTACCAGATGAAGAAGTAAACTCTGTAGGGATGAGAGCTGCTGTTCCAAGATTACTAGAGTTAGCAAGAGAACATGATTTAGAGTATAAAACGGTACTAAATTCAGAGCCTATGTTTTCAAGGCACCCTGGTGATCAAAAGAAATATATTTACACTGGTTCTATTGGTAAAGTGTTACCTGGTTTTCTTTGCTACGGAAAAGAGACACATGTAGGTGAACCTTTTGCGGGCCTAAATGGGAGTTATATGGCTTCATTAATAACAGCAGAATTAGAGTTGAATACAGACCTTTGTGATATTGTAGAAGGGGAAGCGAGTCCTCCGCCAACTAATTTACTTCAAAGGGACTTAAAGGAGGATTACTCTGTACAAATTCCGCATCGTGCAGTCACATTATTTAATTTGTTTTTACTAGAAAAATCAATGACAGATGTCGTTTCATTGTTACGTCAAAAAGTAACGAAAGTAGCAGAGAAAATAGAAGAGTCGTATGAAAAACATGCATATCGTTTTTCTAAATATAATCCATTCATACCACCTAACCTCAAAGTAAATGTATTAACGTATGAAGAGCTTATCGCATATGCAATTGAACAACATGGGCAAGAGAAAATAAATGAAATTCAATCTAGCATTATAAAAAATAGAGAAGATAAAGATGATCGTGCGGTAACGATTGATTTAGTAGATAAATTAGCCATCTTATGTAAAGAAAAAGCACCGATGATTGTACTTTTCTTTGCTCCGCCATATTATCCAGCTGTAAGTTCACGCAACAACCAATTAATTAAAGAGGTAGTTGGAGAGATGGAAAAGTATGCAAACTTCAATCATAATATTTCATTTGAAAACCAAAACTATTTTGGAGGAATTTCAGATTTGAGTTATGTGGGCTTACAAAATCCATTACATTCAATGAGTTCACTTGTAGACAATATGCCATTATGGGATAAAGGTTACTCAATTCCACTTCAGGAACTAGAAGAATTTGATGTTCCAGTTTTAAATATGGGACCGGTAGGAAAAGATGCACATCAATGGACAGAACGTCTAGATGTAAATTACGCATTTGAAACGCTATTAGACATGTTACCGATTTGCATTGAAAAATTACTTGTTTCTAATAAAATTACACAAGTATAGTAGGGAAGGGAAAAGTGAAATTATTTTAATATAATTAACAACTAAAACGGCTAAACTCAAGTAAATTCGAGTTTGGCCGTTTATTATGTAGTGCATTTCTAATGAAATTCATAACTAACGTGATCTCTTTTATAGTTTTACTTTTTCGTTTGACCAGATAGTTCGACAGACTTTTGTGTACAACGTTGCATAGCTGAAATGATGGCTGTTCGTAAGCCTTTTTCCTCTAATGTAGCTACAGCTTCTATCGTTGTTCCGCCAGGGGAACAAACCATATCTTTCAATTCACCAGGATGTATTCCTGTTTCTAGTACCATTTTTGCAGATCCTAATACAGCTTGAGCTGCGAATTTATATGCTTGATTTCTTGGCATACCATCTAGTACAGCAGCATCTGCCATCGCTTCTATTATCATATATACGTATGCTGGTGAAGAGCCACTTACAGATGTTACAACATCCATTAATTTTTCACTTACAATCTCTGATTGACCAAAACTATTGAAAATGTTTAGCACATCTTCTAAATCTTTTTCTGTCACCATTTCATTCGGGCATAATGCTGACATTCCTTCTCCAACAAGAGCAGGAGTATTAGGCATTACTCTTACAACTTTTAAGTTTTTATTAAAGGCATTTTCAGTACTTTCAATACTTTTACCAGCAGCGATCGTAACGATGATAGCATCGTTTTTTATTACTTCTTTAATTTCGTTAATTACTAACGGGTATAAGTCTGGTTTAATTGATAAAATTAAAATATCAGCATTTTTAGCGACTTCATTGTTGTCAGTAGTTATAGTTATTCCGTACTTTTCACTAGCATTTTCTAAATTTGTCGTGTTTAAATCTGAACAAATGATATGATTTGAAGACACTATCTTTTTGTTTAGCATCCCGCCAATTATAGCCATCCCCATATTTCCGCATCCGATGAATCCAATTTGTTTATCCATAATAATTCAATCTTGCTCCTTTTTAATAAATTATATCATTTCGAAATTGTTATCTTAATATAACAATAACATCTCTGTGCAATATAAAGAAACATTCTAAGAGAATATATTCCTTTTTGCAACATGAAAAGATAAAAAATAATTATATTCGACATTATGTAAATATATACACTATAATGTAAGGTTTATGTTTATAAATATGAGTTGAACTTTTATCAATTTGTATTTTCATTCAGTAGAGCAATAACTTCATACAAGTAACTCGCAGCTCTATTTATTTTTAAAAATACCTCTTGACACCAAATCGAACTATATCGCATAATATAAAAAAATTAAACCGAAAATCGTTGAAGGGAAATAGTACATATGTCTTCTTGCGAAAGAGAGTGGAATTCACCGGCTGAAAGATTCCTCGTATAGAATATATCGAACCTATCCCTGAGTCTTAAATGAAAGTTTAGGCGTTCGCCTGCGTTATAGGCACCAAGTGGATATCTATGTATATCAATTAAGGTGGTACCGCGGAACAATGACCGTTTCGTCCTTTTTATTTTATTAAGGGCGAAGCGGTCATTTTTATTTTGCTCTTAAATAGGCTACGTGCAGCACTCATAAGAATAGAAATCGCTGCAAGCTGTATGAATAGAAGTGTAATTTAGACTTGGGGGATAAAAAAGTGAAGAAACAGCGAATTGTTGTAAAGATTGGGAGCAGTTCCTTGGCAGATAGTCACGGAGGCATTTCTAAAGAACAACTTTCAGATCATGTTGCCGCATTAGCTCGATTGAAAGAGGAAGGGCATGAAGTTTTGTTAATTACATCTGGGGCTGTCGCTGCAGGTTTTTCTGCTCTAGGATATCCTAGCAGACCTGTAACAATTAAAGGAAAACAGGCTGCTGCGGCTGTCGGACAAAGTTTGTTAATGCAGGCGTACACGGAGGAATTTCATAAATACGGTATCGTTACTGCACAACTATTGCTGACGAGAAGTGATTTTTCTAGAAAAGAACAATATAGTAACGCTTACGCGACGTTAGGAGAGTTACTAAACCGTTCTGCTCTTCCAATCATTAATGAAAATGATTCCATCTCTTTAGAGGAGTTAACGTTCGGTGATAATGATATGCTGTCAGCTTTAGTAAGCGGACTTGTTTCGGCAGATATGCTTATGATTTTTACAGATGTGAACGGTTTATATGATAAAAATCCTCAAAAAAATGAGGATGCGAAAAAATATTATTTCCTTCCTGAAGTTACAGAAGAACTCGCTTCTCTTGCTGGAGATGCTGGTTCAAAACTTGGGACTGGTGGTATGAAATCAAAAATCGACGCTGCAAAGACAGCGCTCTCTCTTGGAGTAAGTGTATTTATCGGAACAGGACGTGGACAAGAGAAATTTGTTGATGTTTTAAAGGGGAAAGGTGACGGGACGTATGTCGGAAATGCCCCTCAAAAAGAAATGAAGATGAACAAGCAATGGATTGCCTTGCATTCGCTTGTTAGCGGTCAAATTGAAATAGACGCTGGAGCAACTACAGCTATCATTCAGCATGGCAAGAGTCTTCTTCCTGCGGGTGTTACAAATGTGTCAGGATTTTTCAAAGTTGGTGATGTTGTAGAAGTCATGACGCAACAAGGGCGCGTAATTGGAAAAGGACAATGCACATATAGCGCAGAGGAATTAAGAGAGATAAAAGGTATGCAAAGCCAACATATTCAAGCAAGAGGCGAAAGGCATAATTATGAAGTCATCCATAGGGATCATTGGGTTTCACTTTAAGAATAGTGATGTTAAAAAGGAGGAAATAAAAATGAATGAAGTGTTAGCAAAGGGGAAAAGAGCGAAAGAGGTTGCTAGGGAACTGGTACTAAAATCTACACATCAAAAAAACGAAGCACTTGATGCAATTGCAAATCAATTAATAAGTGAAACAGCTTATATTTTAGAGGAAAACAAACGAGATATCGAAGAAGGTAAGGCAAAAGGATTTTCGGATTCACTCCTTGATCGTCTTAGGCTAACTGAAAATCGTATTATTGATATGACAGAGGGGATTAAGCAGCTAATTGAATTACGTGATCCTGTAGGAGAATGTGTAAGTGCATGGGAAAGGCCAAATGGATTATCTATTCAGGAGATGCGTGTACCACTTGGTGTTGTTGGCATGATTTATGAGGCAAGACCGAATGTGACGGTGGATGCTGCTACAATTTGTTTAAAAACTGGAAACGCAGTCATATTACGTGGTAGTTCTTCTGCTATTCATTCTAATAAGGCGATCGTTGCCGTTATTCACAGGGCGCTCAAACAAACAAGCTTACCTCAAGAAAGCGTACAGCTTATAGAAGATACAACGCGAGTTAGCGCAAAGCAGTTGTTTACAATGAATGATTATTTAGACGTTCTTATTCCAAGAGGTGGCAAACAATTAATCGATACTGTTGTGAGAGAAGCGTCTGTTCCAGTACTTGAAACAGGTGCGGGAAATTGTCATATTTTTATTGATGAAACAGCGAATACGCAAATGGCAATTGATATTATTATAAATGCAAAAACGCAGAGACCATCTGTATGTAATGCGATTGAAACGATTGTACTTCATGAGAAGTGGGCACAGCAATATGGTAGCGAGTTGTTTTCTTCTTTGAAGGAAAGAGGCGTGGAGCTACGTGGTGATCAAAAAGCATTGGCATTGGATTCTTCAATTGTACTTGCTTCAGAAGAAGACTGGGGGACAGAATTTTTATCTCTCACGCTGGCAGTTAAAGTAGTTTCTTCTATAGAAGAAGCGATTCATCACATAAATACGTATGGATCTATGCATTCTGAAGCGATTATTTCAGAAAACGAGGAAAACGTTAGCAAATTTTTCGTATCTGTTGATGCGGCTGCACTGTATCATAATGCATCAACTCGTTTTACTGATGGATCTGAATTCGGATTTGGAGCAGAAATTGGTATCAGTACACAAAAGCTACACGTAAGGGGACCAATGGGGCTTCCTGCATTAACTTCTACAAAATACGTCATTCGTGGAAATGGACAAATTCGAAAATAAAAATAAAAGACACTCCATTTGTTTGGGTGTCTTTTATTTTAAAAATTATTTACCATACAAAAAGCCCAACAAGCATAGCGCTTAATAAGGAAACAGCCATTCCGCTCACAAGAAGCTTCCAAACATTTTTCCCGATGACTGATGATTTTTCGCCGCCAAATAATGAATTGTAAGTTCCATAAATCATACCTACTGTACTAAAGTTAGCAAAAGAAGCTAGAAATGTTGTGGCAACCGCAACCGTATGCGGTTGTAAAGACTTTAAGTTTGATTTTAAATCCATCATTGCAACAAATTCATTCGTCGTTATTTTGATCCCCATTAGTTCAGCTACATACATAGCATCACTGCCCGATAAACCGAGTAAAAAAGCGAAAGGACTAAAGATAATGGAGAAGATTTTTTGTATTGTTAACCCCGTTACAAAAAATCCTAAAATCCCATTTAAACATGCAGTTAAAGCTACATAACCAATTACCATAGCTAAAATAACGATAACCATATTCATCCCGACTAACATACTGTTTGAAATAGTAGAAAAGAAATCCTTTTTTTCATGTTTAGAAGGTGTGTAAACAACATCTTCTTCTTTCGAAACTTCCACAGGATTTAATACATTGGCTAAAATTAATGCGTTAATACAGTTTAATGGGATTGCGCTGAAAATATAAGTTGCTGGAACCATTGATAAATAAGCGCCAAGAATGGATCCGCTAACGCTACTCATACTCATAATCCCAAAAGTTAATAATCGATTTTCTTTTAAAACAGATAATTGATCACGAACAACCGCAAGTGCTTCGGTGTTTCCTAAAAACATCATTTGAATCGAAAAGAAACTTTCTAACTTTGGTAAACGAGAAATCTTTGAAATAACTGCACCTACTTTATCAATAATCCAAGTTAAGATTCCAAAATAAGAAAGAATATCAAAGAACGTGATAACAAAAATGATAGGAAGTAATGCGCTAAAGAAGAAATCAATTGTTTGATTTTCCATAGCGGAAGGAAATGCAAATCGAATTCCTTCATTTGCACATGCCAGTAGCCAACTGAAAAATGAAGCAATTTTATTAATGATAATACTGCCTAGCTTTGTGCCTAACATAAACCACGTAATAAAAAGCTCCAATATGATGAGAATTACAATTGGTCTCCATTTTATATGTTTTTTATTAGGCGAACATAAGTAAACAATTAATATGACAACGAAAATCCCTAACATATTCAATATGAAATACATGTCAACAACTCCTTGAGGCTTATTATTTGTATATAAAAAAGCCTCTATTCTTCCAAATTTGGATTATGATTAGAAGTTATGAAGAAGGTTAATGATGTTTGGGATTCCTGTATTTTAATTTGCTTTATTTTGAGCAATCGCAGTATTTACAAAACAAGTAGCTATTTTCAATTATTTGGTTGCATGTTAAACGTAAGCAAATGTAAACATCGCTTATAAATAAGAACGGTGAGTTGGCCATGAACCTTGGAGTTTTCGAAGTTGTATAATTTGTCCTGTATGATAAGCATCGTGCAAAAGGATATTCATATATTGTTGCCAAATTGGTAGAGAAGGCTTTGGTTGGTCTAGTTCTGCTTCTTGAAAGGATGTTAATGAAGATAGTAAGGCATCATGTACTTGAAGCGTTCGTTTCACTGTTTGCTGCCAAGCATCATCATCATTAGGTCCACCTTGGCTAAACGTATCATCATTATTTTGTGGAGCAACAAATGTATCATCTTCATGAATGCGGGAAAGTAAGCGCTCTTTAAAGACTAATAAATGGTTCACATTTTCCCAAATCGTATTACTGGCAGCACCTTCTGATTGCCAACATGCTTGTTCAGCGGTAAGATTCTTTAACGCTTCTGATATTGGTGGGTACCATTCTTCTTCGTAAAAAACTTGTTGGACTCCATTTTGCAACATTTCTTTTCTTCCCATCCGTATAGCCTCCTGTTCATTTTCTTCATAAAATACATTCTCTTTTCGTTTCAATATACCTTCTCTATAGCTGAGCAAGAGAAGGAAATGCAACGTATAACAGGGCCGTTAATAATCAAGATTTTCATTGAGTCAGAATGAAAAAGAGTATAAACCTTTCTCTATTTGCTCATTGATTAGAGTTTTTTTGAAGTCGTAAAATAATTCTAAAAATATAGAAGGTTAAATTCGATAAAAATAGAATTTAATATATAGCAAACAAGGAGGGATAAAAATGGAGGTCTATCACATAACGAGTAGAAAGAGGGAAACTTATAACGTTCAAGTGAAATATTCGATACTTTTCGAATGTGCGCTTGGCATTGCTGCGATTACTCATAAGCGGTTAATTGATACTCTTGAAAAGAGCCAAAATGAATGGGAAGAAATTAAGAAATCATTAACAGAAGAAATGAGAGAGCACTTACAATTTGTCGAAGAACATAATACGTGGAAAGCATTGCTTCAGTTGTTGTATGAAGAAGATTTTCACGATGTATCGCAGTTTCATACTACAATCGATTCACTTTCAGAAGTAGATTTGAAGTATATATGTTTACCGTTTTTAGGGGAGAAGTATGAAGAGAAAAGACGTTTAGCCGCAAGTAAAGATGTAAATGCAATACATGAACTAATGGAACTGACAAAAGATCATCAGTTTTTCTCTACTTATATTCGTTTTATATGCGATGTTGATGTACAAGTGCTGAAAGCCCATTTAATTGCTGTTATGACAGGATGGTATGAGAGCGTTATTCAAAAAAAGGAAGAAGAAATACGTTCTATATTAAAACGAGATTATGAAGCAAAGGTTGAAATGAATAAAAAGATGAAACCAGAAGAGTTTGTCGAGTGGGCTACAGGTGGCGTTCATTATATGCCAGAACCAAGTGTTCATTACGTGCTTCTTATCCCGCAAATGACGTACAGGCCTTGGAATATTGAAGCGGATATTGAAGATACGAAAGTATTTCATTACCCAGTTGCAAACGAAAGCATCCATCCTGAAGATCCATATGAACCGAACTATTTTTTAGTTCAAAAACATAAAGCTCTTGGAGATGAAGCGAGGTTACGAATTGTAAAAATGTTGTTCGAAAAAGAACGAACATTGCAGGAAATTACAGAAAGACTGCAACTTGGTAAATCTACTGTACACCATCATTTGAAATTGTTACGTGCGGCGAAGTTAGTGGATATACATGACGGAAAATATGTATTAAGAAAGAAAGCAGTACAGTCTTTAGCGAAAGAATTAGATATGTTTTTGAATAGATAATTAACAACGAGAATGTACATAAAGGGAGGAATATAAAAGAAAAGTTGGTGTGTGAAATTGAAACATGTATTGAAAAACCGTTCGTTCTTTTTTATGTGGATTGGTAGTGCAATCTCAGAATTAGGAGGGGCTTTCGGAACGTTATGTAATTCAATTCTAGTATATGAGTTAACAGGATCGGAAATGGCTTTAAGTAGTATGTGGTTATTATATTTCATTCCATCACTCATACTGCAATTAATAAGTGGCCCATTTATTGATAAATGGAGCCGGAAGTGGATTATGATTTTTTCGCAATGGGTGCGAGCTTCCGTTTTCTTACTACCGTTAGTCATGTTACTTACTAGTAGTATAGAAGTTTGGCATGTGTATATCGTACAAATTATAATCGGGCTTATTACGCCGCTGTATACACCTGCAAGTCAAGCAATTACACCGAGCATTGTAAATGAAGAACAACTTCAAGACGCAAATGCATATATTGATGGGATGGCTCGACTTATGATGTTTCTTGGACCAATATTAGGCGGAGTGGCCATTCATTTGATTGGAGTAGAACTTACACTATCTTTCGTATGTATTTGTCTATTTGTTAGTGGCGCTTTTTTACTTTATATAAAAGAAAAGCGAACAACACAATCCATTCGGAAAACGTGGCTAGAACAGTTTCTTCACGGTTTTACATATTTTTTCACAAAACCAGTTATCGTTTGGCTCAGTGTCTTTCTTACTTTCGTGCAATTTGGAGTTGGGGTTACGCTAGTTACAAACCTTCCTTATATAAAAGATGAGCTGTCAGCAGGGTATGCGGAGTTTGGTTATTTTATGGCTGGTTTCCCGTTTGGCTATGTAATTGGATCAATACTAGTCGGAAAAGTAACATATAAAAGCCGGCGTATACTCATGCTTGGTGGATTGTTTATAGGAGGACTAACATACATTTCTCTAGGGTTCAATCATAGCATTATCATTGCAATAATAGTTGAAGTAATAGCAGGGATTTGTATTTCATTTTTCAATGTTCATAACACAACAATATGCCAACAAACAGTACCAAACAATATGACAGGACAAATATTTTCAGTGCGTTTATTTTTCATACGATCCGCTATGCCGTTAGGTGTGTTATTAGGAGGCATACTAAGTGAAATGTGGGGAGTAAGATCACTTTACTTTATCATCGGTGCGATTATATGTGTTACTTCTTTAATAGGAATATTCCTTCCATATTTCAAATTTTTAGATGAAGCTGTTGAAGAGAAAATAGCATAATTCAAACAATTAAAACTTTTTAATTGAAAATAATTATCATAATCAACTATAATAGAAGAATACTAGTATTCGTATTAAAAAGAGGGAGTGGAATATATGTTTATCGAAACGAAAACATTTACAGTCAAAGAAGGTACATCAAATATAGTTGTAGAACGTTTCACTGGCGAAGGTATTATTGAAAAATTTGAAGGCTTCATCGACTTGAGTGTTCTTGTGAAAAAAGTAAGACGCGGCGACGAAGAAGTTGTCGTTATGATTCGCTGGGAATCTGAAGAAGCATGGAAAAACTGGGAAACAAGCGAAGAACATTTAGCAGGGCATAGAGCGAGTCGTGGGAAACCAAAACCAGATCATATCATTAACGTTGATCACGCAGTTTATTATGTAAAATCATCGAAAGCGGCTTATCAACAGTCGTAATATATATGTATGTAAAGGTAGAGGATATTTGTTTAGGAATAAACAAATATCCTCTTTTTTGATTTATAGTAAAATATGGATGTGATATATGTTTTATTGTTTCGTTAAATGGAGGTAAATGAAGTGAAAAAAATGTTTGGAGGTTACAAATGTTAGAAGCACAGACATCTATTAAACATGAACAACATAAAAAATTAGTGCAAACAATAGTAGCTGAAATCTTATCAATAGATAAGGTAACTGGATGTATGCTTATCGGTTCTGTCGCAAGAGGTGATGCATATCCTGATTCGGATTTAGACTTATATATTCTTTTAGAAGACGGACAAAAGAAGAAGTTTCATTCTGAAACGAGAGAAGAAATTTTAGTTGAATATAAGTATGCGGGTGTTAATCAAATACTAGTAAACTTTCAAAACAATCCGATGGAACTATACTCATTTTTAGAAGGGGAAATTTTGTTTGATAAAAGCGGTGAGCTAAAAAAGTTAAAGGAAATAGCTGCATATGAATTTGAAAACTATCGTGTTTCTAGCGACAAAGTGAAAAGTATTTCTCATTGGTTACATAGTTCGCTCATTAAAATTCAGTCTGCTTTGAAAGCAAATGATGAGTTAAAAGCTTCATACATCGTTCATACTTCAACTTGGACATTGTTAGAAGGGATATGGGCTATTAATAATAAACCTACACCGCCAGCGGGATCTGTTTTAAGGTATATTCAAACGCTGCCGAATAAGCCAATTCATTTGAAAGCATTCCTTCATAAATTATTTTTAGGGGATACGAAAGAACGTATTGAATCGGCAATCGTGTTAATGGAGTGGGTGTTACATAAATAATAGTGTCTAATGTTGTTGGTAAATCGATATCTCGTTTCTAAGAGCCTATATATTGGGAAAATCGTTGATATAAATTTCATATACTACATAACTAGCAACTAAAAGAGCGTAATCTAGTCTAATTTCCAGCTAGATTACGCTCTTTTTAATCCAATTGAATCTCAAATTCAAGCACAGCTTGATCTTTCCTAAACGGCATATTGAGTTCTTTAAATCGTAAGCTTATTCCAGACGAATTCTCAGGAAGGGCAGGAGATATAACGAAATGATGACTAAAATGTCCATCAGTGCCGCCACCACCTTCTGGCCAGCAGTCATATGTATTATCTATTGATAATTGGAAGAAACTATGAGGCTTATTTTCATTGAAAACTTCATCAGTGGAATCCCAATCGCTATATAAATAAACTACACTAGCATTTGCGTATTGCCGAATAAAAGTTACCGTATACATGATACCATTATGTTCATATGTTTTAAAAACCGGTATATGTTTTGGGAATGCAGTTGGTTCAACGCGAGGTTTAAATTCCCCTTCGTCCATCATGGATGAGAAAAGTGAATTTAGATAATCTGGATAAAATCCGTATTGCTTTGCCCATTTATAAATAGCTTCATCATGTGGAAAACCTGGATCACCACCTGAAAGTTCTTTCCGTTCTTTTAATAGGGCACAAATTTTTTCATCGATAGTATATAATCTTTCATCGTAATAATCAGTAGGGCGTTCAAAATTCATTCGTTGCATAATCATTCCTCCTTTTCTTTATTTTAACAAAAAAAAGAAAGGGCAATACATTTTTAAATATAAGTATTAAGTGTTAATTTAAAATCATTTATAAATCAAATATTGTAGACTTAAAATGAAGTTTGAAAACAAGTTCTATTTTGCAAAGAAATTGCTTATGCATAAAATAATAATAATGTATGAATCAAGCAGGTATCCCATATGGTAAAGTACGAAACTATTAGTAGTACAGTGAAATTAATAGGAGGTTACCGCTATGACAGCTGTTTTTAAAGATATGGCATTCCAGCTAAAAACGGAACGACTCGACCTGAATATGTGGGAGGAATCAGATGCAGTCTGGCTGAGACAATTAATTGGTGAACGTGGTGTGGACATGCCAACCATTGAATCTGTTCGTAGCTCTCTTATCGAAATGCGCAAGAAAGCAACTGAAAATGGCATTTCTCTTCTTACTATACGTAGGCGAGAAGAAGGGGATTTCATCGGATACTGTGGCTTAATTATCGGTCGAGCCACGCTTGAAGAGCCGGAGATTGCATACGAGTTGTTCCGTAGTGCTCATCGCATGGGTTATGCGACAGAGGCAGCATCAGCGGTATTGGAGGCTGCGATTGCTACGGGGCGCAAAAGACTATGGTCTACTGTAGGCGCTTGGAATACTGCGTCTTTTCGGGTGTTAGAGAAGTTAGGATTTAAGCGACATCATAGTACGTTTGGCGAACGCGGTGAGATTGTTTGGAATGTGCGCGATCTGTAGAGACCTGGCCAAATTTGAAATAATAAGAAATGTCAAAGAAAGCCCATATGTTAGGTATGGGCTTTTCCTTATAGTAAATCTTGATTTTTTATTTATTTAAGTGTAATAGTCTATCTCTCACCTTAATTTTTCACATCATTATATAATTCCAATGCCTCTTTCACATTCAATCCATTTTTCACGATACCATGAATCGCTTGAATCATCGCAGCAGGATGTTCAGATTGCCATATGTTTCTGCCCATATCGACGCCAATTGCGCCTTCTTGCAGTGCATTGTACGTAATGTTTAATGCGTCTTCAATTGAATCTAGTTTTGGACCGCCAGCGATTACGACTGGGGCAGGGCAAGTGCTGGTGATTTTTTCGAATCCTTCGCAGTAATACGTTTTAATAATGTCAGCACCCATTTCAACGCATACACGGGAAGCGAGTGCTAGAAAGCGTGCTTCACGTTTTTGCAGTTCTTTTGCAACTGCGGTAATGCCGAGTACTGGCAGACCATAATCGTGTGCTTCTGAAACTACATTTGCGAGATTTGATACGGTTTGTGTTTCATAGTCTGATCCGATGAAAACAGAAACACCGACGCCAATTGCGTTTTGTTTTACTGCTTCTTTTACAGGTGTAACAATTGTTTCATTTGCTAAGTCTTTACCGACGACAGTAGCTCCGCCTGATACACGCATAACCATCGGTGTGCTGCAGTTTTCAGGAATACAGGAGCTAAGTACGCCTCGAGTTAAAAAGAGGGAATCTGTGTAAGGAAGTAAGTTTTTAACTGTTTCAAGTGGTTGTTCAAGCCCGTGAATTGGTCCTAAAAAGTAGCCGTGATCTATCGCTAACATAACCGCTCTGCCATCAGGTAAAATTGTATTTAATCGATTTTTAAATCCCCAAGTCATTCAAAATCACTCCTTCGTTAATGTTGGATTTTCCGTTTGAACAGTATCTTTATTTGGTAAATGTGGTGACTTTATAAAAACCGCTTTAAAAGGTTTGTCAGAATGGTTAATAAGATAGTGAGATTCATGAGGACGAACTTGCAGGACATCACCTTGTTTCATTGGAACTCTTTCGTTATTTACATAGAAATCTATTTCACCTTCTAATGCATAAAAGACCTCTTCGCACGTCGTATGATAATGGTTTTGAAACTCTTGCCCAGGCTGAATGACAACAAGGCCAAGATCAATATTCGGACCTTGTATTAAATATTTCGGCCCGTTATCACCGAAGCGATAGGAGAAGTCATTTTCATTCGCTTTTAACATACATTCCACTCCTTTATGTAATGTGTTACAGTGCACCAGGCGCAATCCACATATGTGAAGTGAGCCCTTTATCAGCTAAAGCGAGCTGACTGTCATATACAGTTTTCCATGTTTCATAGAACTCTTTATATAGTTCGTGATTTTCAGTAACTGGTTCGAATGTTTGCTCCCACTGTACAAACTGTTCGGCAGTCTCTTCCATAGATGCATATATGCCAGCACCAACTCCTGCAGCAATCGCAGTTCCTAAAGCAGCTGCTTCTTTCACAACAGGTACTTTTACAGGAATACCAAGGACGTCTGATAAAATTTGTGGCCATAGTTTTCCTTTAGCGGCACCACCAGCAAAAATAACTTCAGAAGGGAATAGACCAGTTAGATTTTCTATTAATTGTAAGTTTCCAAGTGTTACGAAGGCGGCATTTTCTTCAATAGCACGGAATAGCTCTTTTTTTCCACATTTGTCAGCATCTAAACTTAAATTTAAAAAAGAAGGTGCGGCATGACGCCAAGAAATGTAGTTCATAACGTTTGAAAAAGTAGGGATAATGCCATGTGAGCCGACAGGTACGTCTTTCGCTTGTTCTTCTAATAATTCATAAGCATCTACACCGAGTTTGTCAGCAAGTTTCTTTTCCTCTTGGCAAAAAGCGTCTCGAAACCAGCGCATAACGAGGCCTGGGAAAAAGGCAATCGTTTCGTATTGCCATAGGTTACGTACGACGTGACAATTTATACGAATCGCAGCTTGTGGATCTGGTATTGGCTCAGTAACATTCACTTCTTGTTGCCAAAAACTACCTCCGCATATTAATGTTTGATTCGGTTTTACGACTCCAGTTCCGAGTGATGCCATTTGAGCATCTCCGCCCCCGGCTACGACAGGAATTCCTTCACGTAATCCAGTTAATGCTGCACATTCTTTTGTAACATTACCAATCACAGTGCCAGCTTCATTTACTTTTGGCGAAAATAGTAAAGTTATACCACACTCTTTAGCTACATCGTTATCCCAATTTCTATTTTGTAAATCAAAGATTCCAGACGTACAACCGTTTGAAGGATCAATTTGCAGCACGCCGCTTAGTTTATATAAAATCCAATCGTTTAACATTGTAAAAGAGTGAATAGAATTATAGACGTCGGGTTCATGTTTTTTTATCCAAAGTAGGCGAGGTAAAGCACCTAATGAAAAAGTTTGACCAGACTTTGTATATAAATCTTTTTCAAGATGTGACCGAATTTCTTTTAGTTCACTAACCTCCGCGGATGCACGCCCATCAACATTTGCACACGCCCATATTTCTTGCCCATTTTTATCATATAAAACAAAACCTTCTCGCATACTAGTAGCGCTAATAGCTTGAATGGAAGAGGGCGAGATATTACTTCTTTGTAAAACTTCTTTCGTGCATTGTTGTACAAGCTTCCAATTTTCTATTACATCAAAGTTCATAGAGCCTGAATAACGAGGGTCAGATTTATGAATCCATTCTTTTTGACTTACTGCAATTTGATTACCCTGTAAATCAAAAAGAACTGCTCGTATGCTTCCTGTACCAGCATCGAAAGCTAATAAATTGGACATTAACAATCACCATCCTTTCGTAATAAGGAGAGGGCAGTTTCCTCATCGGTAATTAATGTATGAATAAACTTTCCTTTTAAGGCACCATAAATTGCATCTATCTTTTCAGTACCTCCAGCAACACCAATGACATGCTTCATTTTACGTAGAATCGAGAGTGGCGTACCAATTAGTCGATTATGATGCGGGAGGTTTAATAAATCCCCATTCGTATTATAAAACTGCCCTAAAATATCGCCAGCTCCGTTTTGACTACGAATATATGTCATCTCACGTAGCGTTAACTTTTCTTCTTTTACAATCGTTGCATCTTGAGATAGCCCACCAATCCCAACAACAGCCGTATGAGCAAGTGAAGCGACATGAAGCATATCTTTTACACTCGGTTCTGATAGAATACTTTGTGCCATTTCGGTTGTAGACGCTAGAAACGGCGTAGGGATAATGTGAAGATCACCTTGCATGTAATGTAAATAGTTTTGTTTTCTCGGGAGATAGTGATTTACTCCGCCTGTTAACGTTACGATTGAGAGATTAATAGAACTTTCGAAATGAATGTTTTCTAGCATTTTGCTAATTGTTTCTCCCCAGCCAATACCGAGTAAATCTCCTTGCTGGAGCTGAGTTTCTAAATATTGTGCAGCAGCTTTTCCGAGAGAATCGTGATAATTGTTTACTGGGGTCGGGATAATAAAAGCATCTTTTAAGTGGAATTTTTTCATTAGGTCACGCTCAATACTTAAACAGTGCAAACCAGTCCCTTTTACGTGAAATGTAACGATACCTTCACTCCGCGCCTTATCTAATAACCGGACGACTTTATTTCTTGAAATATGAAGAAGTGAAGCGATCTCCTGTTGTGTTAATTGGTCCTTATAATAGTACCAAGCTACTTTCGTTAATAAATTTTCTTCAAAGTTCAGCTGAGTCATACTTTTCATCCCTTTCAACAATTGACCACTGCTTAAACATATGTGCCACATATTTTGTTTATTCCAGTTGAAACGATTAATTGTCTGGTGAAAAAAGTGTTCTAGATATGAAAAAAGGAATATACAATGCTACAAAACAAGTAGAACAAATAATCATTTTCTCAAAAAATGTTCTGAATAGAGGTAGGTGACATCATGTGGAGAGCATACCCTTATTACAAGTAAAGAAAGTGAGTAAGGCGTTTTCAAATCAACTTGTGCTAAAAGAAGTGAACTTACAAGTAGAGCGTGGCGATATATACGCTTTAGTTGGTGGAAATGGTGCTGGAAAATCAACATTAATGAAAATATTAACAGGGTTATATTCGTATGATAGTGGAGAAATGTATGTAAAAGGAACGAAGCAACAGTTTTCAAATCCGTCAGAAGCACATCGAAAAGGTATTTATTTAATACCGCAAGAACCACTCATTTTTCCGCATATGACTATTGAAGAAAATATATATATCGGACTAAAAGGGAAGAAAAAGGAATTAAGAGTAAAGATTCAGCAATTGATGGACAGTTTAGGGTGGGATATTGACCTTAAAGAACTAGGAGGATCACTATCCATTGCGCAGCAACAGTTAGTAGAAATCGTTAGAGGATTAATACGGGAAGCCGAGATTCTTATTTTAGATGAGCCAACATCGACATTAACAACTCACGAAATTAAGAGTCTTTTTGTGCTGATGAAAAGTTTACAAGAAAAAGGAATTGGAATGATATATATTACGCATCGCTTTCCAGAAATCTTTGAAATTGCCAACAAAGTAGCAATACTACGAGATGGAATGATTGTAAGTCAAGGAGATGTATGTGACTATACATATGACATGCTGATGGAGGGACTATTGCCAAAAGGGTATAAACAGAAAGAGAAAATAGAAGTAGTTCAAGAGACCACAAGGATGAAAGAAATATTAGAAGTGATTGATATAAATGGTCACGCATTCGAAAATATTTCATTCACTGTACATGCTGGTGAGATTGTAGGTATTGCTGGCATTGTTGGATCGGGCAGAACGGAATTAGCAGAAGCGATATTTGGATTGAAAACTGTAAAAACAGGGTCTATTTTATTAGATGGGAAATCAATTGATACATGTTCTTTGCATAAAAGGCTAGACGAAGGACTAGTTTATGTGCCGGAGGATAGGGCGAGGAATGGAATTTTCTCAATGGCTTCTGTTAAAGAAAATATTGCAGCAGCAAGTTTACAGCAAAATAATCGCTTTTTTATAAATCAAGAAAAAGAAAGCGCTTTAGTTAATTCGTTTATAGAACAGTTCCGAATTGTTGTACAGGATATGAATGAAGAACTGGCATCTTTATCAGGAGGTAATCAGCAGAAAGTCGTGCTTGCAAAGTATCTCGCATGTAATCCTAAAATTATTATTCTTGATGAACCGACACGCGGAATTGATGCGAAAGCAAGGATTGAAGTGTATGAGACGATCGAAAAAATGAAAAGAGAAGGACTCGCAATTTTATTAATCTCTTCAGATGTTGAAGAAATTGTTCAATTAGTAAACCGTGTATATATAATGCGAAATGGACAATTTGTTTCTCATTTAGAGAAACAAAATATGAATGTAGATGAAGTTACACGTCTTGCATACGGAGGTGTAACGGAATGAAGCGCATGTTAAAAATTCACGAAACGTCTATCATAACGTTACTACTAATTTATATAGCTATTGTAGGAATGATAAATCCTAGTTTTATTCAATTTAACTCGTTATCTTTAATGGTGAAATCAAGCGTTATTTTAGTCGTGCTAGCAATCGGCCAATCGTTCGTCTTATTTACGAAAAATATAGATGTATCAGTTGGTTCAAGCATGGGGTTAAGTGCAGCAGTTTGCGGAATGTTGCTAACGAATGAATATAGTGCATCCTTGTCGATATTTGCTGCTATTACACTTGGCGCTATTATTGGTTTCGTAAACGGAGTTGGCGTTGCGAAGTTTCGGGTACCAGCCATTATTATGACATTAGGCATGTTAGGAATTATTAGAGGTGCCATGTTAATTTTCACAGGCGGGAAGTGGATTGAAGATATTCCAAACGATTTTAAGCAGCTGTCATCTATCGTCATTCTTGGTTTACCTATAACTGTATGGTTCGTTCTTATTATTTTACTACTACTATACTTCTTTTTAAGGAAAGTGCCATTTGGAAGATACTTTTATGCAGTAGGTGATAATGAAGATGGTGCGAGACTTATTGGTATACCTGTTAATAAAGTGAAGATATGTGCGTTTATAATTTCAGGCATAAGTGCTGCACTCGCTGGTTGCATATTTGTTATGAATATCGGGTTCATTCCAAATCAAACGGGTACAGGATTAGAATTACAAGTAATCGCAGCCGCTGTACTAGGAGGCATTCATTTAAAAGGAGGAACAGGATCTTTATTTGGAGCTGCATTAGGAGCATTATTTTTAGAAACAATAAGCAGTTCACTCGTCTTTCTAAAAATACCAGCATTTTGGAATAATGCTATTTCAGGTTTTTTATTATTACTTATCATCATACTGGATAGTGTTATGAAAAAGTGGAAGGCCGAAAGGAGGATGAATCTATGAAGTATGTATACAGATGGGAAGGTGTTCTAATTGTATTGCTTCTTATAGAATTCATTCTCTTTAGTTTAATCAATAGTGATTTCTTAAATATTAGTAATCTCCTTTTTAGTACAAATGATTTCCTATTTATCGCAATTGCGGCGATACCAATGACTTTCGTTATAGTAACAGGAGGAATTGATGTATCGGTTGGTTCAATAATGGGGCTTACTTCAATTTTGATCGGTGTACTTTGGCTGAACGAAATACCTATTTTGTTTGCTGTCATAATCGCCCTAATAATTAGTTGCCTATCAGGCGCTTTAAACGGACTCATTATAAAAATGACAGATGTCGAACCACTCGTCGTTACACTCGGAACGATGTTTTTATACGGAGGAATTGCACTCGTCATTTCAGGAGGAGCAGGTGCTTCTGGGTATGAAGGGATAAGTGGTTTACCTGACGTATTTGTACAACTGGCAAATGGTAGTTTTATAGGAATACCGAATTTATTATGGCTACTGATCGTATTAACAGTTTTATGTGCTGTATTATTTCACCGAACTATATACGGACGCCATATAAAATTAACAGGTGCGAACGAAAATGCAGCAAAATACACCGGGATTAAGACGAAGAAAGTAGTCATCATTGCTTACATGCTTTCCGGGTTAGGAGGTGGATTAGGGGGGACTTTCTTAACTGCCTATTTCGGTTCGGCACGTGCTGATATGGGAAGTGAAACAATTTTACCAATCATTACGGCAGTCGTATTAGGCGGGACACTTATTACAGGGGGAAAAGGAAGCATTATCGGTACTGTACTGGCGAGTATTTTCATTGGACTCATGCAGTATGGCTTGCAAATGACGGGTTTAACAAATGAACAATCTAACGTAGTAATTGGTATTATCCTTATTCTTTCAGTTATTATGAGACATTTCAAATTACATCAATTCACACTGGGGAAAAGAAAGAATTTGCATAAGGGGGAAATGTCATGAAGAGAAAACTAGGGATTGTATTCATTGTATGTATTTGTTTAATCGGTTTAATCGCCTGTTCTAGTCAAACCGCAGATAAGAAAAAAGCGGATGATGTGAAATTTGCATTTATCCCGAAATTAACAGGAGTTGGATTCTTTACATCAGGTGGTGAAGGAGCAAAAGAAATGGGGGATAAACTAGGCGTACAAGTGAAATATGATGGCCCCTCTGAAGCAAGTGTTTCTGGGCAAGTAAAATATATAAACAATTTCATTAATCAAAACTATGATGCACTTATGGTTTCTTCAACGTCAGTTGATGGTTTATCGCAATCACTGCAACGTGCTAAGAAAAAAGGTATGACTGTGTTAACTTGGGATTCTGATGTAAATCCGAAAGATCGTTCCTTTTATATAAGCCAAGGAACACCAGACCAACTTGCTAACTTATTAATTGAAATGACTTCCAAGCAAATTGGAGATAAAGGGAAAGTAGCATTTTTTTATTCTAGCCCAACAGTAACAGATCAAAACCAATGGGTAACGAAAGCGAAAGAAATTATTAAAGAGAAATATCCGAACTGGGAAATTGTAACGACGCAGTACGGTGAAAATAATGCGCAAAAGTCTCTGTCAGTAGGGGAGAATATTTTAAAAACGTATCCTGATATTAATGCAGTCATTTGTCCAGATGCAACGGCACTTCCGGCAATGGCACAAGCAGCTGAAAATTTAAAAATGGATAAAAAGGTTGTCGTAACTGGCTTCTCTACACCAAACGTTATGCGTGATTACGTAAAACGAGGAACTGTACAACAATTCGGGTTATGGGACGTAAAACAACAAGGTGCACTCGCAACTTATGTAGCAAATGAAATTGTTGTAAAAGGGAAGAAGTTAAAAGTAGGGGATAGCTTTGAAGTAAAAGGAATTGGAAAAGTGAAAGTAGAGCCAAACTCCATTCAAGGATATGATTATGAGGCAGAGGGAAACGGAATTATCGTACTACCAGAACGAGTCGTATTTACAAAGGATAATATTGATAAATATAATTTTTAGTAACAAAAAACGTCCGATATATTCGGACGTTTTTATTTCTTCATTAATTATGAACTGTTTCTTTTTCATTTAATCCAAGTGTACGACCTGTAGAAGTGTGAAGGTCTTGGAACAATCTTGGATTTTCTGTTAATGAAATGCCGTAAGAAGGAATCATTTCTTTTATTTTTCCTTCCCATTCTACCATTCGGCTTGGGAAACATTTTTCTAATACTTCAAGCATAACATGAACGGCAGTAGAAGCACCCGGTGATGCACCTAGTAACGCTGCGATTGATCCATCAGCCGCACTAACAACTTCTGTACCGAATTGAAGTGTTCCTTTACCGCCAGCATCAGTATCTTTAATTACTTGTACACGCTGACCAGCAACTACAATATCCCAATCTTCACTTTTTGCGTTCGGAATGAATTCGCGTAATTCTTCCATACGTTTTTCATGTGATAACATAACTTGCTGAATTAAGTATTTTGTTAATCCCATTTCTTTTACACCAGCAGCTAACATCGTTAAGACGTTATTCGGCTTTACAGAACCGATTAAGTCAAGGTTTGAGCCAGTTTTTAAGAATTTAGGTGAGAACCCTGCGAATGGTCCGAATAATAAAGCTTTTTTGTTGTCTATATATCTCGTATCAAGGTGAGGTACAGACATTGGCGGAGCGCCAACTTTAGCTTTACCGTATACTTTCGCATGATGTTGCTCTACAACTTTTTGGTTTTTACATACCATAAATAGTCCACTTACCGGGAATCCACCAATATGTTTTGATTCAGGGATACCAGTCTTTTGAAGTAGGGGTAGGCTACCGCCACCGCCGCCGATAAAGACGAATTTAGCAGTGTGATGCTCAATTTTACCACTATTCATATCGTGTACTTTCACTTCCCACAAACCATTTTTCGTGCGTTTAATGTTTTCGACACTATGTTTGTAGTTTAGCTCGACATTTTTCGTTTTTAAGTAATCAAACAACATTCGTGTTAATGCACCAAAGTTAACATCTGTTCCAGAGTCAATTTTCGTTGCCGCCATAGGCTCATTAGATGTACGACCTTCCATAATGAGTGGAAGCCATTTTTTTAATGTTTCAGGAGAATCGGAAAATTCCATTCCTTGAAACAGTGGATTTTTTGAAAGCGCTTCAAAACGGTTTTTTAGAAACTCAACATTTTTTTCACCTTGTACTAAACTCATATGAGGTAGAGGCATAATAAAATCTTGTGGATTACGAATTAATTTGCTTTTTACAAGATATGCCCAAAATTGTCTTGAAAGCTGGAATTGCTCATTCACTTTTACAGCCTTACTAATATCTATAGATCCGTCAGATTTTTCGGAAGTATAGTTCAGTTCGCATAGCGCAGAATGCCCTGTACCTGCATTATTCCATTCGTTAGAGCTTTCTTCCCCAGCACTTGCGAGTTTTTCAAAAACTTTAATTTCCCATTCAGGTGCTAATTCTTTTAGCAATGAGCCTAACGTTGCACTCATAATTCCTGCACCAATTAAGATAACGTCTGTTTTTTGCTGCATGTTGCTCATGATAATCTCTCCATCCCCTATATTGGCAAAAAAGAGTAGGTGTTTACTGTATCTAAGCCGTAAAAAGAAAACACCGCCTAGGCCCCACCTAGGTATTTACCTTTTTTGTCTCAATTGTATAACCATCTCATACTCTATTATAATAATTAATAGACTAAAATATCTAGTGTTATCTGATAATTTTAAACTATTTAACGTTTTATTCGCCAAAAATCTTATTTAACAAGCTCTTTTAAGGTGATAAATAGAAAAAAATTACAGTTTGAAATTATCTCGAAAAAGCTTACGTATCCAAAAGCGGGTAGAAAGGATACCTTTTTGTGGAATTTTTTGCTCTGTTTATTGTATGATTATTCTGAAAGTTAAAAGGAGGGATACACATGCGTACACAAGAACAAGTCGCAAGCTTATTTCGAAATTTTTCAATAAAGGAATGTAAAGGGTCAAGTGACTTATATGAATACTTAGCAATAAAAATAGCTGAAGATGAGGAAGTACTTACACTATCTTCCTACGCTCAAGCAGGTCAACCAGTCCCAAACTTATTATTAGGTGCCGTACATTATTTATTACTAGCAGGGAAAGAACATCATCTGAAAACGTATTATAGTAGCTTAGTTGAAAGTGCTAATACGGATTTAGATCAAGCTTTTCATCATTTTAAAGATTTCTGTAAAATGTACAGAGAAGAAATTATTACCTTATTACAAACGAAACTTGTTCAAACGAATGAAGTAAGACGATGTGCGTACTTATATCCAAGTTTCAATTACATATTTAACAAAGTGAATAAACCGTTAGCTTTAATAGAGATTGGGACAAGTTCTGGATTACAACTATTTTGGGACCAATATAGCTATTCGTACGGTACAGGTGAAAGTTACGGAAATATAAATTCGAATGTACATGTAACTTCTGAAATAAGAGGGGAGAATGTGCCTCAGCTTTTAAAAGAAAGTCCACCTGTCTTAGAAAGAATCGGACTAGATTTACATGTAAATGATTTACATAGTAACGAAGATTATTTATGGCTACGTGCACTTGTTTGGCCAGAACATAAGGAAAGGCTTGAACTCTTTGACCAAGCTGCATCTTTAGTGAAAAATGAATCTGTTCAATTAGTAGAAGGAGACGGCGTGGAGCTATTACCATCTATTATTGAACGAATAAGTAGAGATGCTGTTATCTGCATTTTCCATACACACGTCGCCAATCAAATACCAGAACAAGTAAAACGTAAGCTGGAAAAACAAATCCAAGAAATAGGTGCAAATCGTGATGTATTCCATCTTTATAACAACATGTGGGACCGGGACCTTCATATTGATTATTATATTAACGGAAACGAATATCGTGAAACGGTTGGAGAAACGGAAGGGCATGGGAGATGGTTTAGCTGGAAACTTGGGAATGAGACGCTTTGTTAATATTTGAGAAATTTTTATTTTCTAGAAGTTAGATAATGAAATTCCAGAAAATGAAAGTAACTAGTTACTTTCATTTTTCTTTTGTGATAATATGTTAGTAATTACTTACTTACATATTGAATGGAGGAATAAAAATGGGGAAATTAACAGCACGAGAAAAAGTTATGGAAGCTGCTACTTTATTATTCGGGGAAAAGGGGTATACAGCGACAACAATTCGTGAAGTGGCAGAAAAAGCGGGGGTAAGCGAATTAACGATATTTCGTAATTTTAAAAATAAGGAAAATCTTTTTAGGGAGAGTATTATTTTGCGGACGACACCAGTCGCATTGTTAGAGGAAATAGAAGAGCAATTTACGGGTGATTTATATAAGGACCTTACAAAAGTAGCAGAAACATATATTCAAACCAATTTGCCAAAGCTGAACTATATTTGGGCTGCGTTAATAGAATCAAGACAAAATAGTGAAATGAAAACATTACTACATGAGTTAAATTCACATCTAGTGAATCACTTAGAAAAATATTTAAAGCAACTTGGTGAGAAGGGACACATTTCCACCTGTAATTACCGTTTGATAGCGAATATGTTTTATGGACAACTGTTTTTATACATTATGAATGTAAGTATATCGGAAGAAGAAATTCAGTTAGAAGAGTATATAGAGACATGTGTAAATTTATTTATGAATGGGATTTTAAATAAATAAAACGAATAAGGGTGGCAGAAATGAGGAATATATTTGCATTAATAGCTTTAATTGCAGGTTTTTTTATGGCAATTTTAGATTCAAATATTGTGAATATCGCATTACCAGAAATGACAAAGACATTTCATACTTCAATTGATACAATTTCTTGGGTTGCTAATAGTTATAATGTTGCCTTTGTATCGTGTTTATTAATTGCAGCACGTCTGGCGGATCAGTTTGGTCGCAAGAAACTGTATATTATTGGTTTATTGTTTTTTTCTATTAGTTCATTTATGTGCGGTATAGCCACTTCTTTTCATACATTAGTTGCTTTTAGGGTAATACAAGGACTTTCTGCCGCAGTTATCGTACCAGTTGCTATGCCATTAGGCCTTAATTTAGTACCGAAAGAGAAACAAGGTATGATAGGAGGCGTCATGGGAGCTTTTGGGGGATTAGCAGCGGCGATTGGCCCTTCACTTGGAGGCGTTTTAACTGACAAATTAAATTGGAGTTGGGTGTTTTTTATTAATATACCAGTTGGTATTTTATCTCTTATCTTCGTGATTCTTTGTATTAAGGAATCGTATGATCATGCTGCAAGCTCTAAAATAGATTGGGCAGGTATGATTACTTCTGCATCTGCACTATGCTTACTCGTATATGCACTCATACAAGTAAATACAAATCATTTAAGCATGATAAGCTTAATACTTCTTTTTATGCTCTCACTCATAGGATTTAAATTGTTTTTTATCATTGAAAAGAAAAGTGAAAATCCAATGTTGCCATTAAAATTATTCACAAATAAAGAGTTCGCACTCTCGAATCTTTCTTTATTCTTTGTTGGAATGGGATTAATGAACTTTTTGTTTATACTTGCTTTTTATTTCGTTCAAGTAGGAGGTATGTCAGAATTACAGTCAGGTTTAATCATTAGCACACTAGCTATTGTTTCAATGCTTGTTACAGCAATAGTAACACCAATTGCAGCAAAGCAGGGGAGTTCATTAATAGGTAGTGTAGGGCTACTAACATTTATCATATCATCATATTTATTTAGTCAAATAGATTCAAACTTTACTACATGGGATTATATTTGGCGATTAATAATCGTTGGGATTGGAACAGGTTGCACATTAGCGCCATATACAACAACAGCAGTTTTAAGTGTGCCTATTGAAAAATCAGGTGTTGCTGCAAGTATATGTAATATTTCAAGAACAGTTGGAAGTATTGTTGGGGTTGCGATACTTGTGATGTTTCTGAATCATCAATTATTAGTTGAAAAAGAGAAGGTAAATAGGGAAGTAGTAACTGTGATTAAAAAAAGTGATTTGTCAAATTTAGAAAGGGGGGAAGTACTGCAAGCGATAAATAAAAAACAGCAAATCATATTAAAATCTGATGGAGAGCGAAAAATTTACAAACAAGTAAAGGAGGAATATCAGCAAGGAATAATTCGTAGTTATAATTTAGCATTTTTAATGGGCGCAACTATATTTTTTATCGCATTTATTTTTAATATAGGAAGAGTCTTATTAGAGAAGAAGAGGATCGTTTGAATAAAGAAAAAGGCTGTGCGTCATATAGAGCACAGCCTTTTTATAGTGATATGTATTTAATCAAAACCCAGGTAATCCATCAATCTCACAAATTTTCTTGGATGTAAAACTTATATTTAGTAAAATTTTGCGCGAGGGGATGTTGTTCGGATCAATAATTACAATATAGTTTTGGCATAGTATTCCTCCAAACTAAAATTTTTTTTGTTCGTCAGAAAGATTGTCTTTAACACTATTACTTACACTACCATAACCGTTGTTTTCAGTAAAACACGCTCCATCTAATGTAAGATTCCCTGAATGTTGTAATGTATTAAAAGTTCATTGGTACGCTCATTACTAAGTCGTAACATATCATATATGTATTTTTGGCTATATTGAGGATAGGTTGGTTTTATATATGTTTTAGTAATTGAAAGAAAACTATTAAGTATGAAGAAGGGGATAAAACGTTTATAGGGGATATAGAAAGTTATAATATATAGAATTAGAAATAAGAATTTGATAGTATTGGAGTAAGGAGTTTTAATAACAGTATATTAAGTCGTATTAATATATCTGTTGCGAATGCTTTCATTAAATCTCTTATTTTAATGGGAGTATTTGATAGAATTCAAAAAATATAATGGAGGTTAATATGAAAAAAGTAATTGGCGCAGCAACAGCAACTGTTTTCGGATTGGGAGCATTTACTACAACTGCTACTGCAGAAACGATCGTAACAGCAGATGTACTCAACGTACGTGAAAAACCGACTACGGAATCAAAAGTTATCGAAAAAGTAAAAAACGGGGAAGAATTAAAAGTCATAAATACTGAAGATGGCTGGTCAAAAATTGAGTTAAATGGTAAAGAAGTATTTGTAAGCTCGGAGTTTACAAAAGATATTTACCATGTAACAGCAGATTTGTTAAATGTACGTTCTGAATCAAACACAGAATCAAAAATTCTTGGCAGACTGAAAAAAGATGATGTAATTGAATCAACGAAGCAAGTAAAAGACGGATGGCTACAATTTGAGTATAAGGGAAAAACAGCTTATGTAAATGTTTCTTTCTTATCAAGTAAAGCACCAATTGAAAAAAAGGCTGACGAGAAAACGAAGCAAGTAGCGAAAGTACAAAAATCGGTTAAAGCTAAGGAAGAAGCTAAAACACAGAAGATAACAAAGGCAAAAGAAACAATAAAACCTAAGGAAGAAGTGAAAGTGCAAGAAGTAGCGAAACCGAAGGAAGAAGTGAAAGTGCAAGAAGTAGCGAAACCTAAGGAAGAAGTGAAAGTCCAAGAAGTAGTAAAACCTAAGGAAGAAGTGAAAGTCCAAGAAGTAGCCAAAGCTAAAGAAGAAGAGAAAGCGCAAGAAATAGCAAAGGCTAAAGAAGAAGAGAAAGCGCAAGAAATAGCGAAGGCTAAAGAAGAAGAGAAAGCACGAGAAATAGCGAAGGCTAAAGAAGAAGAGAAAGCACGAGAAATAGCCAAAGCTAAGGAAGAGGCGAAAGCACGAGAAATAGCGAAGGCCAAGGAAGAAGCAAAAGCCCGAGAAGCAATAAAGACAAAAGAAGAGTCTAAAAATAACACGCAGTCTGCTAAACGTGAATTAACGGTGGTGGCGACAGCATATACTGCTGATCCGAGTGAGAATGGTACATATGGTGGACGCGTTTTAACTGCGATGGGGCATGATTTAACGGCTAATCCGAATATGAGAATTATCGCGGTTGATCCGAAAGTAATCCCATTAGGATCTAAAGTATGGGTAGAAGGTTATGGAGAAGCTATCGCTGGTGATACTGGAAGTGCCATTAAAGGAAATCGTATTGATGTTTTAATGGGTTCAAAAAGTAAAGCTATGAATTGGGGAAGGCAAACTGTTAAAGTTAAAATTCTTTAATAATATAGTAAACTAGATAGAAGTCAGTTTTCTTAATTGAGACTGGCTTTTATTTTTGTATCGCAACATCAGTAAGAATCGCATCAAATATGTCTTTTTGCGTGAAATTATCTGTAAAAATAGTTTCTCTGGCAACCTTAATAGTATCGTGCGGATTATACCATTTTTGTAGGGAATCCTCACCAAATTCATGTCGTTTGTCCCTTGTATTATGTCGTCGAATCGTTTCTTTTAATGATAAATCAAAGTAATATGTATAGGCGTTTCCTTCAAAAAAATGTATTAACTCTTTCAACATTTCACCGTATCTTCGACTGTTTAAAATACCTTCTAAAATAACAAACTCACATTTCCCTTTTCCGTACTTTGTAATTTCATATAGTAAATCATGTGATAAATTGCCCATCGTATCGTGTACTCTAAGCATATCTCTACGTACAACATCTTGTGATACTAAAAGTGTCCCTTGTCCGAAATGTTCTTGTAGTTGCTTTGCGATTATTGTTTTACCGCTTGCGGAGTTTCCTCTAAGAATGATTAATGTTGATTTAAGTATAGGATTAGACATAATGAATTCCTCCAGCATGTATGATTATATAGAAAATTTTAACAAATAAACTGTAAAAAGTGTATAATTAATAGGGTGGAAATAAAAAGGTGGGAGCTATATGGAACATGAATTAAATAAGGCGCAGCCAATTTGGAAACGGACATGGTTTCGCTATCTAGGGGCATTTATAATTGTCCAATTACTATTTATCCCGCTTTAATGGGCAGTAAGACCCCCACCTCAAAATCCAGGAAAAGCAAAGAATTTAGGTGGGGGATCAACTGCCCATAAAAGTCCGATTGGTTCAACTAATAATCAGTGGGGGGGGGGGACGCCCCCCCCCTGATTAAAGTTTCACTTTATTATTTGTGAGATTACAGGATGGGCACCAAATTTTAAGCCAGGTGGAGAGTTTTTAAATAGAATTTTACATTCTGAATTTTTCACGGAATGGTTCACTCCATATGAAATTCCTCATTTTAATGTATTTACAGCATTTTTTGCGATTACATTGTTACCATACGCATTAATAGGTGCAATGAAAGATTTCACAACAAGGAAAAATATAAATAATTAAAAAGAGGTATTATATGCTATTTCAAAAAGATCATGTATCGGTACGGTACGTAAAAGAAGAGGATGCACAGGTCATTTCAAAATGGTTAACGGACCCAGAAGTACTGCAGTATTACGAAGGGCGAGATAATCCGCAATCTGTAGAGATGGTACTGAATCATTTCATACATAATCCCAATAGTCATGAAAAAAGATGTGTAATAGAGTTTAATGATATGCCGATTGGTTATATTCAAATGTATCCAGTTGATTCTGAGTGGAAAGCATTATATGGCTATGAAGAATCTCAAAATGTATGGGGAATGGATCAATTTATCGGTGAGCCAACTTATTGGGAAAAAGGAATTGGGACGAAACTCGTTCAGGCAGCAATTACATATATTATGGAGAACACGGGAGCAGAAGCAATCGCAATGGATCCGAAAGTTAATAATGAACGTGCAATAAAATGTTATGAAAAATGCGGATTTAAAAAGGTGAAGATGTTAAAGGAACATGAGCTGCATGAGGGGAAATTAGAAGATTGTTGGATGATGGAATATATACAAAGGGAGCTGCGCGAAATGAAAAAAGCTTTAATAGTAATTGATGTGCAAGCAGGTATGTATACAGCGGGAATGCCAGTACATAACGGGGAGAAGTTTTTAGAAATATTGCAAGAACTTATTGGGGAGTGTCGTTCTAATGATATTCCAGTTATTTATGTACAACATAACGGACCAAAAGATCATCCGTTAGAAAAAGGTACAGAGGGCTGGAAAGTGCATGATGCGATCGCTCCGCAAAAAGGGGATCGTATCGTTGAAAAGACGACACCAGATTCATTCCATAAGACGAACTTAAACGAAGTATTACAAGAAAAAGGAATTGAACATGTTATCATTTCAGGTATGCAAACAGAGTACTGTGTAGATACGACAACGCGAAGAGCGTTTAGTGAAGGATATAAAGTTACGTTAGTGAGTGATGCACATAGTACGTTTCATACAGACGTGTTACGTGCTGAAGACATTGTGAAGCATCATAACGTAGTGTTTGGAGCGTTTGCTAATGTTGTTACGTTAAAAGATTTGAAAGAAACTGTCTCTAAATAAGAGGCAGTTTTTTATTAGAAGAAATCATGTCGATAAGTCGATATAATTTCACGTACCATAATGAAAATATGAAAAAGGGAGCACCACATAATTAAAAAGGGCGCTCCTGCATCAAAATGTTACTTCTTCTTATCTTTATCCAATATATTCTGTTCTTCAGCAAATTCCGTACCATATGCAAAACGGCGATTAATATGAATATTATCGTTGTGGTGTCTTGTGCGGGAGTTAGAGAAGCGATGGACGATTACTTCAGATAATGTGAAGACGATCGCAGAAAGGATGCTTCCCCATGCAATTTGCATATAGTTGTCTAATAAAATATTACCGAAAATCCATACACTTAAATATGTTAGTAAGAAATCCGACATAATGGCACCAGTATTGCCAATTCGATTCAAAATAATTTTATCAACGAACATATAAGATACGATTGTTACAAAAAGACTGAAAGAAATAATTTGGACGAACGTTGCAGGGAAAAATAAAGCGAGTCCAATACTGAATGCGATAATACATGAAATAAATTTGATAAGCACTACTGTGAAATCATTCAAAATTTACACCTCCGTTTTATCCATAGTTTTGCAATAAATATAGGAGTTCATACATTGTAACGGATATATTTACATAAAACTTTTTCATGCTCATACTTTGTCTAAATATTAAAAAAACAAAGGAAAAATGTTATAGTAAAATGAGAGTATATGACATTTTTAGGTAAGGGGGAATCCTCGGTGTGGATTACTTCAGAAGTAGAAATTCCAGACGAGTTAATTGATCATCTTGAAAAAGGGAAGTTAGTACTATTTGTTGGAGCGGGAGTTTCTATGAAAGGGAAATCAAACTTACCGAATTTTGATGATTTAGTTGATGAAATTGCAAAGACGTTATATGTCGAAAAACGTGAAATAACAGAACCGCATGATTATTATCTTGGTAAAATTGCGAAAACAAAAGATGTACATCAAGTTGCAAGAGATTTAGTTCATATTGAAAAGTCAAAGCCGAATCCGCTTCATTATGCGATTCCGAGGTTGTTTCCTTTAGATACAGAAGTCCGTATTGTAACAACAAATTTTGATCGACATTTTACAACTGCAATGAAAGAAATGAATAGAGAATTAAACGTATATTACGCACCTGCGTTACCTACAGGTAGAGCGTTTAAAGGACTCGCTTACATACATGGCAATATAGAACAAGAAAAAGAAGCGTTAATTTTAACAGATGGTGATTTTGGAAGGGCTTACTTGACAGAAGGATGGGCAAGAAGATTTTTAGTTGATTTATTCTCGAATTATACCGTTTTATTCGTTGGATATAGCCATAATGACCCAGTAATGAAATATTTAGCAACTGGTTTACCACCAAGTACAAGACGTTATGCATTTGTCGCACAAGGGGAAAATACGTACCACTGGGAGCATTTAGGAATACGGCCGATTGTATATCCGAATAAAGGTAATAATCATCAATCTCTCGTTAAAGCAGTGAAACGATGGGCTGAGTTAATGGGGGATAATTATATTACGAAACGAATGCGAATTCGTGACATAGTAACAGTTCCGCCGTCAGTAGAGCAGGAACAATTATCATACATAAAACAATCCATAAAAAAAATTGAAACAGTCCGCTACTTTGTTGAATTTGCTCACGATTATGAATGGGTGGAATGGCTTGAAGCGGAAGGGAAATTACAAAATTTATTTTTAATTACATCAAACTATAACGAGGTAGATGAATTACTGGCAAAATGGTTAGTGGAACAATTTCTTTTTAGTCATCAAAAAGAATTATTTCAATTAATTTTTAAAAATCATTCTAAACTATCTCCATTATTATGGAGAACAATTTGTAGCTACTTAAACGAAACGAAAATGAAAATGGACCCTTTGTTGTTTGCAAGGTGGACACTCCTTTTATTAGAAACAGCTGAAAAAGATAGTAAATCGATCGAAACAATTTCTTACTTACTGCAAAAATGTTCTTTTCCTGAGCATAAAGAAATTGCTTTATTGTTACTAACGTTTATTTTGGACGGCAAACTTAAGTTGAAGCGTGAAAGAAAGTGGGGAAATGATACCGGGGAATCAATAGAACTTGAGGAATCGAGTCGTTTACCCGTGTCTACATTTTCTTTTGTGGAGCAAATTTGGAATGAAAAGATGAAACCGCATATTTCTTATTACGCCGTTCCAATTATGATGATGGGAATAGAGAAGATGCGGATGTTATCACTAAGGCAAGCGGCACTGAAAAAAAGGGATAAGGAAAATGTTGAGAAAGAGTTTCAACAAAATGATCTAGCGTTTTTAATTCAAATTGTAAAAGAGTGTTTAGCCTATTTATGTGAAAACAATGAGAAAAAAGCAAATTATTATATTACAGAAATGATAGAAGCAAACAGCGTACTTCAAAATCGAATTGCAATTGATGCGATGAATAAAAATATATTTGTTAGCGCCGATGAGAAAATAAAATGGTTGTTACAGGAAGGGATTCTTTTAGATGTCACGTATAAACAAGAAGTTTTTCAACTTATAAAAAATCATTACGCACTCTCTTTAGAAAAAACAAAAGAAGAAGTCATTCAAATTGTACTGAAGGATCTTGCAGAGGAGAGGGCATTTGATGTTTGTTTCGTTTTAGATTTATTATTCAATTGTGATACAAATAGTCCATCTACAGCAAAAGGTTATGAGTTAATGAAGCAAAAACATCCTCACTTTCATTCTGATCGATACAGTGTACAAAAGAAAGAGGTCGCAGAACAAAGTATTACTTGTAATGTAACTGCCGATGGATTATTGCAGCTAAAAGATGAGGAAATTATGAAACAAGTTCAGCAATATTCTCAAGATGGTGTTTTTGAACAACGTCATTTTTTAGAGATGTTATCGAAAGCATGTAAATTGAATACAGAATGGAGTATTTCATTTGCATATCAATTAGTTGGAATGCACGAAATAAGTAATGAAGTATGGTTTGTTTGTATTAGAGAGTGGCGAAATAACCGAGGACTGACAAATGAACAAATACAAAAAGTTATTCCTCTATTACAGAAATTTGTTAGAAATACAGCTTTTCATTGGTTAATTAGTAGCTTTCTATATGAAATTAGTAATCGATTAGAAGAGTTAGAGGAAAATAGTATACGCAATGTAAAGCGATTTGCTTTTTCGGTATTCCCTCAAGTAATGAAAAGTGATACGGATTTTAAGCTTGGAAAACAAGATTTTTACAATGAATCGATTCAGCATCCTGTTGGGAAAATGACAGCAGTATTATTAAAACTGTTATCATATGATCATTTATACGATCGTAATGTGTATGAATATTTATTTTTGTTTGAAGAACAAGTAAGAATTAGTACAGAACGGACAAATTTTATGATAGCTCGTTTAGTAGCAGACATTACATTTCTTTATCATATTGAGAAGCAATGGTGCCGAAAATATTTGTTACCGTACTTAGAGTTAAAGAAGGAAAATGAGATTACGAAATATGCATGGGCAGGCTTATGTTACACACAAATCAATTTACCCTTATTTACAGAAATGAAGCGATTTATTAAGTACGCGGTAGAACATTTGGAAGTATTACATCCGCATACGAGGGAAGCTTTCTTAAAATGGCTCAGTTTTGTATTTATTAAATGTGTACTGTATTGGGAGCAAAAAACAGATTGGTTATACCCTTTACTTATACGAGAAAATGAAGAAAATAAAATTAAATTTATGCAGTTCTTATGCTATTATGTCAAAACGTTAAGTGCAAAAGAACAACAAAAATTTTGGGCAGCTTGGCTCAGTATATTTTTGCGAGAGCGACCGAAAATGGGGGGAATCACAGCTAGAGAATATGTAATGCTTTTACGTATTATATTATTTATGGATGAAATAGTAGAAAGAGGCTTATTGATAATTTGTAAATCATTTTCGGACGTGGGTGGAAAAGGGAATCAAACGGAGGTAAAACAGTTATTTCATGAAATACTTGAGAAGACAGAGAGTATAAAGATGTATAAAGAATTGTATGCAAACGTATTTTTCACTTTACTGCAAACGCTTCAGGAAGCTAATTTACTTGAAACTGAAATCATTCAAATAAAAGAATTATTAATTGGATATAGAGTAGAAAAATGTGTAATAAATGCAATAGATAATGAGATAATTCGCATCGGAATTGTTCTGGAGAATTTACAAGAAGAAATGTAGAGCAAAAATGTAATTTGAAAAAATATATAAAAAGTTATTGACAGTGTTTTAAAAAGCGTTCTATAATACGAATCATACTTATTCAATTTCAAAAAACATTTGAATAAACAAAGTGCAATGAAGAGATCACAGTAGTGGTTAGTCTTACTGTAACAGAGAGCTGGTGGTTGGTGTGAACCAGTACAGGGATAATCATGAATTACAGTCTTGGAGCATCTTTTTCGTAGTAAAGATAGTATTGTCTTTATGAAGAAAAAGCGGTCAATTGATCGTTAACAGTGAAGAGAGGTAGACAGAAGTGTAGTCTACAACTAGGGTGGTACCGCGATAAATATCGTCCCTACTGATTTATTCAGTAGGGACTTTTTGTATTTTAGTGGCCCAACTTGAAAATTAAATATGCATGCGTTGAAAGGAAAAGCAGTAGTTGTTGTTTCCCTGTAACAGAGAGCTGGTGGTCGGTGTGAACCAGTACAAAAACAAGAGCGAATTACAGTCCTAGAGCATCTTTTTCGTAGTAAAGATAGTATGATCTTTATGAAGGGAAAGACGGTCAGATGATCGTTAACAATGAAGAGAGGTAGACGAAAGAAGTCTACAACTAGGGTGGTACCGCGATAAATATCGTCCCTACTGATTGCATCAGTAGGGATTTTTTGTACAAAAAAAGTGGGTTTTTAACTAGTAGATAGTGTCTTTGTACGAGTTATTAGTTTAAAATAAGAAGAGGTATCGATTCCACTTTAAATTTGTATAATTGACCAGTTCAGAAAATAGAGAATTTTTCATTCTCTTACTATACTTTTAAAACATTAGAGGAGGATTTCCAAATGGCAAATCATGAATTAGATCAATTACGTAAACAGGTAGATGAAATTAACTTACAACTATTACACCTTTTAAACAAACGCGGTGAAATCGTTCAAAAAATTGGGGAACAAAAGCAAGTACAAGGTACAAAACGTTTTGATCCAGTACGTGAGCGTGAAGTGCTTGATATGATTGCAGAGAATAACGAAGGACCATTCGAAACATCAACAGTTCAACATATTTTCAAAACAATCTTCAAAGCTAGCTTAGAATTACAAGAAGATGATAACCGTAAAGCATTATTAGTATCACGTAAAAAGAAACAAGAAAACACAATCGTTGATGTAAAAGGTGAATTGATTGGTAACGGAACACAAACGTTCATTATGGGACCTTGTGCGGTAGAAAGCTTAGAGCAAGTTCGCCAAGTAGGGCAAGCGATGAAAGACCAAGGCTTAAAATTAATGCGCGGTGGTGCTTTCAAACCGAGAACATCGCCATACGATTTCCAAGGTTTAGGAGTAGAAGGGCTACAAATTTTACGCCAAGTAGCAGATGAGTTCGACTTAGCAATCATTAGTGAGATTTTAAATCCAAATGATGTTGAAATGGCATTAGACTACGTTGATGTAATTCAAGTTGGTGCACGTAACATGCAAAACTTTGATTTACTACGAGCTGTAGGTAAAGTTAACAAGCCAGTATTATTAAAACGTGGATTAGCAGCAACAATTGATGAGTTCATTAATGCAGCAGAATACATTATTGCACAGGGTAACGACCAAATTATTCTATGTGAGCGTGGTATCCGCACATACGAAAGAGCGACACGTAACACATTAGACATTTCTGCTGTACCGATTTTAAAGAAAGAAACACATTTACCAGTTGTTGTTGACGTAACGCATTCAACTGGACGTAGAGATTTATTATTACCAACAGCGAAAGCGGCTCTTGCAATTGGTGCAGATGCAGTAATGGCTGAAGTACATCCAGACCCAGCAGTTGCATTATCAGATTCTGCACAACAAATGGATATTCCGGAATTCCATAGATTCATGGAAGAGTTAAAAGGTTTCAAAAATAAATTATCTTAATTCCATATTATATATGCGCTGAAGAGGAAACAGTAGTGCTTATCTCACTGTTAAAGAGAGCTGATGGTCGGTGTGAATCAGTACAAAGATAAGCATGAATTACAGCCTTGGAGCATCTTTTTCGTCAAGTTTTGATGGGAAAGACGGTCTAATGATCGTTAAAGAAGAAGAGAGGTAGACGAAAGAAGTCTACAACTAGGGTGGTACCGCGATGAACATCGTCCCTACTGAGCGCTCAGTAGGGACTTTTTTGTACAAAAAAATAGTAAAGGGGCAAGAGAAATGAGATACATTACAGCTGGAGAATCACATGGACCGCAGTTAACAGTTATTTTAGAAGGTGTACCAGCAGGTTTAACGCTGGCGGCGGAACATATTAATAAAGAATTATTAAGAAGACAAAAAGGACACGGACGCGGAAGACGTATGCAAATTGAAACGGATACAGTTGAAATTGTAAGTGGTGTTCGTCATGGGATGACACTTGGCTCACCCATTACGTTAATCGTAAAAAATGATGATTTCAAACATTGGACGAAAGTAATGGGTGCAGATCCAATTTCGGAAAAAGAAAGTAAAGAAATGAAACGTACAATTACGAAACCACGTCCAGGACATGCGGATTTAAACGGGGCAATTAAATACGGTCACCGTGATATAAGAAACGTACTAGAGCGCTCATCTGCAAGAGAAACGACAGTAAGGGTTGCAGCTGGAGCAGTTGCGAAACAAATTTTAAAAGAATTAGGCGTAGAAATTGCAGGGCATGTACTTGAAATCGGTGGAGTAAAAGCAAAACATATTTCAAACTTATCAATTGAAGAAATTCAAACAATTACTGAAAGCTCACCAGTTCGATGTTTAGATAAAACAGTAGAACAAGAGATGATGGATGCGATAGATAACGCTAAAAGTAGTGGAGATTCAATCGGCGGCATTGTTGAAGTCATTGCAGAAGGAATGCCGATTGGCGTTGGTAGTTACGTTCATTACGATCGTAAATTAGATGCAAAACTTGCTGGTGCGATTATGAGTATTAATGCATTTAAAGGTGCTGAAATCGGCGTTGGTTTTGAAGCGGCAAGACAGCCAGGTAGTAAAGTGCATGATGAAATTTTATGGGATGAGGAACAAGGATACACGAGAAAAACGAATAATGCCGGCGGTTTAGAAGGCGGTATGACAACGGGAATGCCAATTGTCGTAAGAGGTGTAATGAAACCAATACCTACATTATACAAACCGTTAGCAAGTGTTGATATTGATACGAAAGAAGCATTCCAAGCGAGTATTGAAAGATCTGATAGCTGTGCAGTACCAGCAGCAGGTGTAGTAGCTGAATCTGTTGTAGCATGGGAACTTGCACATGCACTAGTCGAACAATTCGGAAAAGATCGTATGGAATTAATTCAACAAAACATTACGCAACATAATAAATACGCAAAAGAATTTTAATAAAAAGGTGGTTTTAACATGCAAGTAAAAGATCAACTATTATCATTACAACCATATAAACCAGGTAAATCACCTGAACAAATGAAAGAAGTGTACGGAGATCATTCGTTTGTGAAATTAGCATCGAATGAAAATCCATTCGGCTGTTCGCCACGTGTTTTAGATGAGTTGCAAAAATCGTGGTTGGATCATGCTTTATATCCTGACGGAGGTGCTACAACACTCCGTCAAACAATTGCAAATAAGTTACATGTGCAAATGGAACAAGTACTTTGCGGTAGTGGTTTAGATGAAGTCATTCAAATCATAAGCCGTGCAGTACTTAAAGCAGGAGATAACATCGTAACGGCTGGGGCAACATTCCCGCAGTACCGTCATCATGCAATTATAGAAGGTTGCGAAGTGAAGGAAGTTGCGTTAAATAACGGTGTATACGACTTAGACGAAATTTCTTCAGTAGTAGATAACAATACAAAAATCGTATGGATTTGTAATCCGAATAATCCGACAGGCACATATGTGAATGACCGAAAATTGACTCAATTCATTGAAGGGATTAGTGAAAATACGTTAATTGTCATTGATGAAGCGTACTATGAATACGTAACAGCAAAAGATTTCCCAGAGACATTACCGCTTTTACAAAAACATAAAAACATTCTTGTACTTAGAACGTTTTCTAAAGCGTACGGATTAGCTTCTTTCCGCGTAGGATATGCAATTGGACAGGAAGAGTTAATCGAAAAATTAAATGTCGTACGTTTGCCATTTAACGTATCTTCATTAGCGCAAAAAGCAGCTACGATTGCTTTTGGTGATGAGGAGTTTATTGAGGAAATAGTTCGTGTAAATACAGAGGGATTACAACAATACGAGAGCTTTTGTAAGGAACATGATATTCCATTTTATCCATCGCAAACAAATTTCATCTTCTTGCCAGTTGAGAATGCTGGAGAGATTTATGAAGCTTGTGCACACGCAGGATTTATTATTCGTCCGTTCCCAAATGGCGTCCGTATTACAGTCGGAACAAGGGAGCAAAATGAAGGAGTGATTTCAGTGTTACAACAACACTTTGAAAATAAAAAAAGAAAGTCTCGAGATGAGGCAAATGCGTAAGAAGGTAGTATTAATTGGAACTGGTTTAATCGGAGGCTCTCTCGCATTAGCAATTAAGAAAGAGCACGATGTAACGATAACAGGTTATGATATATTTCAAGAACAAGTAGAACGTGCAAAAGAATTACAAGTAGTAGATGAAATAGCAGTTGATTTACAGCATGCATGTGAAGAGGCACATTTAATTGTTTTTGCTTCTCCAGTTGAAGAAACGAAGAAGTTATTACACAAATTAGCGTCATTTCGGTTACGAGAAGATGTTATCGTAACCGATGTTGGTAGTACGAAAGGGACGATTATGAATGAAGCGGAAGCTTTATTTTCAAAGGAAGTTTCTTTCATTGGTGGACATCCGATGGCGGGTTCTCATAAAACGGGAGTTGAAAGTGCAAAAGCGCATTTATTTGAAAATGCATTTTACATTTTAACACCAATGAATCATGTGCCAAATGAACATGTGGAAGAGTTAAAAGATTGGTTAAAAGGAACAGGGTCACATTTCCTTGTTTTAAATACAGAAGAACATGATTATGTAACAGGGATTGTAAGTCATTTCCCGCATCTTATTGCCGCTGGATTAGTAAAGCAAGTAGAAAAACATGCAGGAGAGAATCCACTCATTCATCAGCTAGCTGCTGGAGGTTTTAAAGATATTACACGCATTGCATCTAGTAGTCCGAAAATGTGGAGTGATATTGTTAAGCAAAATCGAGAGCATTTAATGGTATTATTAAAAGAGTGGATCTCTGAAATGGAAGATTTATATGATACAGTTTCTACCGGAGATGCAGGCGAGATTCAAAACTATTTTGCAGACGCGAAAGAATACCGAGACTCTTTACCAGTACGAAAGAGAGGAGCAATTCCTGCCTATCACGACTTATACGTCGATGTTTTAGATAAAGTAGGGGCATTGGCTCACATTACGAGTATTTTAGCGCGCGAAGAAATTAGTATTACGAACTTGCAAATATTAGAAGCGCGTGAAGGATTGCTTGGGGTATTACGTATTAGCTTCCAGCGAGAAGAAGATCGTATGAAAGCAAAGCTAGTGCTTGGAGAAGAAAAATACCAAACTTATGAAACAATTTAAATGAGAAGGTGAAAACGTGAAGGAAAGAACAATACAACCTGTTAATAACGGATTAAATGGCAACATTACAATTCCAGGAGATAAATCGATTTCTCACCGCGCTGTCATGTTCGGTGCGATTGCAGAAGGAAAAACAACAATTAAAGGTTTCTTGCCCGGTGCAGATTGTTTAAGTACGATTTCTTGTTTTAAAGATATGGGAGTAGACATTGTGCAAAACGGTGATGAAGTCACTGTAGTTGGTAAAGGATTAGAAGGTTTACAAGAACCGAAAGCTGTATTAGATGTTGGTAATTCTGGTACAACTATACGTTTAATGTCAGGAATTTTGGCAAATACACCATTTTTCTCTTGCGTACAAGGTGATGCGTCTATCGCAAAAAGACCGATGAAACGTGTAACAAATCCATTAAAACAAATGGGTGCGAACATTGATGGGCGCGAAGAAGGAACGTTTACACCGCTAACAATACGTGGTGGAGATTTAAAAGCAATTGAATACACTTCGCCGGTAGCAAGCGCACAAGTAAAGTCAGCTATTTTACTTGCAGGGCTTCGTGCAGAAGGTGTAACAGCTGTTACAGAACCACATATTTCACGTGATCATACGGAAAGGATGCTTGAAGCATTTGGCGTTAAAGTGACTCGCGAAGGAAAGACAGTGAAACTAGCAGGTGGACAAAAGTTAACAGCGACAGATGTTCAAGTACCAGGTGACGTATCATCAGCTGCCTTTTTCTTAGTAGCAGGTGCAATTATTCCAAATAGTAAACTAGTATTACAAAATGTAGGCATGAATCCAACACGTACAGGTATTATTGATGTTTTAGAGAAAATGGGTGCTACGTTCACTGTAGAGCCAATTAACGAAGGAGCATCAGAACCAGCTGCAAACATTACAATTGAAACATCTTCATTAAAAGGAATCGAAATCGGCGGAGATATTATCCCAAGATTAATCGATGAAATTCCTGTAATTGCATTAGCGGCAACGCAAGCAGAAGGAATTACAGTTATTAAGGATGCACACGAATTAAAAGTAAAAGAAACGAACCGTATTGATACAGTTGTAGCGGAATTAACGAAACTTGGTGCTCGTATAGAAGCAACTGATGACGGTATGATCATTTACGGAAAATCAGCTCTAAAAGGCAATACAGTAAATAGTTATGGTGATCACCGCATCGGAATGATGCTTGCGATTGCCGGCTGTCTAGCAGAAGGTAAAACAACAATTGAAGACGCAGAAGCAGTAGGTGTATCATACCCTACATTCTTCGAAGAACTTCAAAAGTTAGCTAAATAAAGTGAAACTTTAATCAGTGGGGGGTTCTTCATCCCCCACTGATTATTAGTTGAACCAATCGGACTTTTACGGGCAGTTGATCCCCTACCTAAATTCTTTGCTTTCGCTGAATTTTGAGGTGGGGGTCTTACTGCCCGTTAAAGCGGGATAAAGTAATGAGAAGCAGATACAGGATGTATCTGCTTTTTTATATTGAATTTGTGTCGTTAAGTCATTATAATTTCATTCACCGCACTTTAATATTTTAAATTATGGTACAATTCAAATAAAGGAGGGAGGAGAAACATATGAACGTTATACGATTAAAAGAAGATAAATTTAGAGAAGCACTACGCTTATCAGAATACGCTTTTCAATATAAAGTAGAAGAAGAAAGAATGCAGCAGCAACTTACAAAAATGAAGGAAAGTCATGAAGTATACGGTATTATGGAAGGTAATGACTTAGCTGCAAAACTACACCTTATTCCGTTTCATATATACATAGGAAAAGAAAAATTTAAAATGGGTGGCGTTGCAGGGGTAGCAACGTATCCAGAATACAGAAGAAGCGGATATGTGAAAGAATTACTTCAACATTCACTTCAAACGATGAAAAAAGACGGATATACAGTATCGATGTTACATCCATTTGCTGTTACATTTTACCGTAAATACGGCTGGGAACTTTGTGCGAATCTTCTCGTATGTCATTTGACAAAGAGTGATTTAGTTATGAAAAAACAAGTGAATGGTACTGTGAAACGTTTCAATAAAGAAAATCACCCAGAAGAGGTCGAGAAGCTTTATGAAACATTTGCAGAACGTTTTTCTGGTATGCTTGTTCGCAATGAAAAATGGTGGTTACAGGCTGTTTATGATGACTTAACATTAGCGATTTATTACGATGAAAATAAAACGGCAGCTGGCTATATGTTATATAAAATAGAAAAATCTAAAATGACTGTAGAAGAATTTGTACCACTGCATAATGAAGCACGAAATGGTCTATGGAACTTTATTTGCCAGCATGATTCTATGATTAAAGAACTTGAAATGACAGTAAATGAAAACGAACCGTTGTTATATACATTGCAAGAGCCACGTGTGAAGACAGAAATAAAACCATATTTTATGGGAAGAATTGTAGATGTAGAGCAGTTCTTAAAACAGTATGAGTTAAACTGGAACAATGTACAACAAGAAGTCATTTTACACATTACAGATTCATTTGCACCGTGGAATAATGTATCGGTGAGACTTGTAAATTATGAAATAACAATTATAGAAGAACCAATGGATAAAGGGATCAAGCTAGATATAAATGCACTATCTGCAATATTGCTTGGATACAAACGCCCATTAGAACTAAATGAATTAGAATTAATTAGCGGAAGCGAAGAGGAACTACAAGCGTTTGAGAAAATAGTTCCAGTACGAGATGCATTTATTTATGATTTCTTTTAAAAAATAGGGCTGCTCAAAATCAAATTTTGGGACAGCTTTCTCTTTGGTTGTCAGTTTTTGTCGGTAAGTCGATATATTTTGAAAATCGCTGATATAATTGGAGATGCGCCGATATATTCTGAAAATCGCTGATAAAATTAGACTTGCGCTGATATATTCTAATAATCGCTGATATAAATTTATTCACAAACAAGGGATTAAGAACGCAATGATACTTGCCAAACACTTGACTTTTACTCCATGTAATTTATAATTAAAAACGGAATGAATTTTCATTCCTGAAAATAGAGGTGGAAAAAATGGCTAAAAACAAACAAGAGGATATTTTTGATGCTGCGATGCAACTTTTTGCAGAGCGTGGTTATGATGGTACGACAATTCCAATGATCGCTGAAAAGGCAAAAGTCGGTGCGGGTACTATTTATCGCTATTTTGAAAATAAAGAGGCGCTTGTTAACTCATTATTTTCAAAAAGTATGTTAGAGCTTTCTGAAATGATAAAAACGGATTTTCCTGTTGAAGCAAATATTCGTGAACAGTTTAGTCATACGTACAACCGTTTATTTGAATTTGCGAGAAACAATGTAGATGCTTTTTTATTTACAAATTCTCACTGCGATAGTTATTTTCTTGACGAACAGAGTAAGCAAATATTTGACGATTTTATAGGTTTCTTTATGAATATTATTGAAGATGGAATCGCAAAAGGTTTTCTTCGTCCATTGCCTCCAGTTGCTTTAATTATTATTGTATATCAACCACTTGAAAAATTAACGAAAGTAATTGCAACAGGGCAATTAGAGTACTCAAAAGAATTAGTAAAAGAATTGGAAGAAAGCTCTTGGAACGCTATTAGAATCATTTGATTCTATAGCTTTATAAGGAAAGGAATGAATATTCATTCCGAGAATGATATAAAAAGAAAAACAGAACATGATTAATCTTTACAATTAAAGGAATGAACATTCATTCCGGGAAGGATAGTTTAATAGAATTTATAAAGAAATAATAGAACGATAGGAATGAACGTTCATTCCGAAAGGTGTTTTCAAAACTATAGGAATGAATATTCATTCCGAAACTAACATGAAATTTTAATCACGGGAGATGATGCAAATGAGCAAGCTGAGAAATTGGAGAAGTTTATCTTTTCTATTGTGGATAGTTATTACCATTACAATGATCGTTACGATGCCTAATATGGATAAATTAGTGAAAGAAAAAGGGCACATTACGATTCCTAATACAGAACAAAGTAGTATTGCTGACAAAATGATAAAAGAAATGAATAAAGACGGGACAGAAAAGTATGACATTATAGCGGTTTTTAATAGTGGTAGTAAAACAGCTTTAACGACTGAACAAAAAGAGGAAATAACAAAAACAATCAATGCTTTGCAAAATGAAAAAGAACAATTAGGAATTAAAGAAGTTGTTTCACATTTAGATAATAAAGAATTAGAGAAACAATTCGTTTCTAAAGATAATACGACTATTTTAACGCAAATATCGATAGATAAAAAACATGGTGAAATATCGAAAGTTTCAAATAATCTTCATAATAAAGTGAAAACGAAAGGGGTAAAAACGTACTTAACAGGAAGTGACTTAATCGCGGGTGATTTTCTTACATCTTCTCAAGAGGGAGTGAAAAAGACTGAAGTTATTTCAATTATTTTCATTCTTGTAATATTAATCATTGTATTCCGTTCACCTATTGTTCCCATTGTTTCTCTTCTTACTGTTGGGGTATCATATTTAGTTTCAATGGGGATTATTGCTCATTTAGTAGATCAATTTAATTTTCCATTTTCTAACTTTACACAAGTGTTTGTAGTTGTTGTCCTGTTTGGGGTTGGAACAGACTATAACATTTTATTATTTACGAGATTTAAAGAAGAATTAAGTAAACAAGAAAACGCATTTTTGGCTACGAAAGAAACATTTAAATCGGCAGGGAAAACCGTTTTATATAGCGGGATAGCAGTACTAATTGGTTTTGCATCTCTTGCTTTAGCGAGTTTTAAATTATATCAATCTACTTCAGCGGTAGCAATTGGTGTCGCAGTTTTATTACTAGTATTAACTACGTTAAATCCGTTTTTCATGGTGCTTTTAGGAAAAGGGATGTTTTATCCCGTTAAAACATTTAAAGGTCATGAAGACAGTCGTCTATGGGGATTCTTTGCGAAAAACTCAGTAGTGAGACCATTTGTAGCTTTAATTATTGTATTCGTGATATCGATTCCTTTCATATTAAAGTATTCTAATACACTTAATTACAACGATTTATTTGAAGTAGACAATAAATATGAGTCGAAAATGGGGATTAACGTAATAGAAGAACATTTTCCACCTGGTTTTTCTTCACCAAGTACGTTAGTCATTCAATCGAATAACAAGTTAGATGAGGCGAGTTCGCTTCAAACTTTAGATGAACTAACTGATAAGATTTTGAAAGTGAAAGGTGTTTCAGAAGTATATTCACCGACACGTCCAACTGGTGATAGGATTAAAGAACTATATATAAATAAACAAGCGGGTGAACTAAATACAGGTTTAGGAGATGCCAATGGTGGTATAAAGGAAATTAATGATGGATTAACTACTGCGAAAGATAAGATGGGTAATAAGGACTCAAATAGTCTTGCAAACGTTCAAAAGTTAATTGATGGAACAAATGAAGCGAAAAATAGTGTATCGGCATTAGGAACAGCTTTAAATCAACTATCAAATGGCATAAATGACGGAGCAAAAGGTGCGCAGCAAATTGAGAGTGGGTTAACTTCAGTAAATGAAAATATAAGTGTATTATCTCATGCAACTTCACAACTTCATGCTGGCTATACGCAGTTAGAAAAAGGTTTAAGTTCTTACGAGCAATACTTCGGAAGTATTTCTCAAGCGATTGATGGTGCGAAGAAAGGTTATGAACAAATTGAAATGTTAATGACCAATTTTATTCAAACGAAACCAGAATTAGCAAATGATCCTAACATTCTGCAGACGATAGGAATTGCTAAAGAGGCTCAAAAGCAATTAGGTGGGCTTTCAAATGAATTAAATCAATTAGCAACGCAGCATAAAGCTGCAATGGGCTCATTTAAAGAAGCAAATCAGTCGTTATTGAAAGTGGATAACGGCTTAAAAGAAATGAGCAATGGAGTTACTAAGTTACAAAAAGGAGCAGCTGATCTTAAAAATGGATTAAATGAAGGAGCAACAGGTTCAAAACAAATTGCAAACAAGTCATCTGAGTTACAAACCGGATTAACGAAAATAAACGATGGGCAAGGTCAGCTATTAACCGGACTGAAAGACTTGCAAGAACAGATGGGACAATTACAATCAGGACTATCTAAAAGTACAGAAGGCCTTGAAAAGGTAAGTAACGGCCTAGGGGATGCTCAGAAATATTTAGGAGAACTAAATGAATCAAAAAGCTCTGAGAAATTTTATATTCCAAAAGAAGTTTTGGAGGGAGAAGATTTCCAAAAAGCTTTGAATACGTACATGTCACATGATAGAAAGACTGCTAAAATGACAATCATTTTAGACGTAAATCCGTATTCAAAAGAAGCGATGCCAGTTATTGAAGAAATTAATAAAACGATAGACGGTACGTTAAATGGTACAGAATTAAAATCAGCGAAAAAAGCAATCGGAGGTACAACAGCTAGAAACGTTGATCTAAAAGAAGTAACAGGTCAAGATTTCTTACGTACAGCTACAATTATGTTAATTGGAATTGCGATCGTACTAATCGTCATTACACGTTCATTATTAAACACCATCTTTATTATTGGATCGTTACTATTAGCGTACTTTGCATCATTAGGGATAAGTGAACAAATTAGTACGCATGTTTTACATGTAGATTCATTAAGCTGGAATGTTCCGTTCTTTAGTTTCATAATGATAGTCGCTTTAGGAGTGGATTATAGTATTTTTGTAATGATGAGATACAATGAGTTAGAAGGGGACCCAGCGACGAAAATTGTAACTGCTTCTCGTCATATTGGAGGAGTCGTATTATCAGCAGCACTAATTTTAGGTGGTACATTTGCTGCATTGATCCCTTCAGGTGTATTAACGCTTATACAAGTAGCATCCGTTGTTGGTGTTGCACTGTTACTATTAGCTATTATTGTAATGCCAATATTGTTACCTGCTTTAATAGGGGTAACGAGTAAAATGAAGGATTATGCAAAGAAATTAAGTGAAAGGAAATAAAAGAATCCACTTTTAAAAGTAACTGGTTCCGTTATAGGATAGAAAATATAAAATAACACACAAATTAGGGATGCAAAGTCACATATGATTTTGCATCCTTTTTTACTGTTATTATAGTGTTTAAGCACGTATATATAGTTAAATTGCACGGGAAGAGAAAAAGAAAACAGTAAAAAACACTAGCGCAACGATTGGGGATTCCTGACAAAGTATTTGATTTAAAAGATATAATTTACTTTAGATAGTTCACTCTGGTGGACTATCTTTTTTAAAAGGTAAATGGAAAGTTTATGTTAAAATAATGATAGAGATTGTGAAAAAATGTTCTTAAGTTAACAATCAGGCTAATTTAAGAAGGATTTTTTAAAGGAAATGTTGAATATCGTGTTTTGAAGGAGTGATTGCAGTGGAGTAAGTAATTTTTTTAATCTTGGTTAAATACTTTGAGGGAAGGGATTTATAGCTATGAATACAAAACTAATAATAGTAGAAGGTTTACCTGGATTCGGAAAATCGACCACTGCAAAGCTAATAAATGAAATTCTAAACCAAAATAAAATTGAAGTTGAACTATTTTTAGAAGGGAATTTGAACCACCCCGCCGACTATGATGGTGTATCTTGTTTTAATAAATTTGAATTCGATAGATTAGTATCTAACAGTGGAGATTTTAAAGAAGTTCTTCTTAAAAGAGTTTTAAAAAAAGGAAGCAATTATTTATTACCATACAGAAAGATAAAAAATGAGTTTGGTGACCAGCTTTCGGACGAATTATGTAACGATATTTCAAGAAACGATATATATGAATTGCCATTTGATAAAAATGTTGAATTAATTACTGACAAATGGCATGATTTTGCTGAAATTGCTCTAGAAGATGATAAGGTTTATATTTTTGAATGTTGTTTCATACAAAATCCATTAACGATTGGGATGATTAAATACGGTGAACAAAAAGAAAAAATAATAAATTATGTAATGAAAGTTGCAAAAATCATAGAGAATCTAAATCCAATGTTATTCTATGTAGAACAAGATGATCTTGAATTTTCATTTAGGAAGGCATTAAAAGAAAGAAATCCAGAATGGTCCACAGGAATTGTCGACTATTACACGAATCAGGGCTATGGGAAAGAACATAACCATTCAGGGGTAGAAGGAGCGATAAAAGTTCTTGAAGCTAGAAGGAATTTAGAGTTAGAAATATTCGATATGTTAAAAATGAAAAAAGAAAAAATCAATAATACAAAATATGAAATTGACTCATATAGATCAATGTTAAAAGATAAATTAACAATACAAATGGTGAAATAGCTTTTTACACTAACTGGTGCTTTAGTTGGAGAAAGAAATAAAAACGCTCAGAATATTTTCTGAGCGTTTTAGTTTGCTATTTATAATGCGAAATGCATACAAATTATTGTATTATTTCAATTGATAAACATAATGCTCCAATTATAAATGTTTTTTCAAAATGAATCCTCTTTAAAACGTGTATGTAACTTTAATATAATTAAAAACAAAGGTTTTATTCGAGTTTGGAAAGAAAGGAATAGCAATCAACCGTTGCTATTCATCCAGCTTCTACTATATAATAGCTATAGTCTACAATAATTGAGTCGTAATATGCGATTTTTTAAGACAATCGGTGAGAAAACGCTGAAATAAGCGGTATTAGTAGGAGGACACAAATGATTACAGTAAGTAACGTTAGTTTGCGTTTCGCGGATCGCAAATTGTTTGAAGATGTTAACATAAAATTCACGCCAGGTAACTGCTACGGTTTAATCGGAGCAAACGGTGCTGGTAAATCAACATTTCTAAAGATTTTATCTGGAGAAATCGAACCATCAACAGGTGACATACATATTACGCCAGGCGAGCGTCTAGCAGTATTAAAACAGAACCACTTTGAATATGAAGAGTTTCCGGTATTAGAAACTGTAATTATGGGTCATACTCGTCTTTACAAAGTAATGCAAGAGAAAAATGCCATTTACATGAAAGAAGACTTTAGTGATGAAGATGGTATGCGTGCTGCAGAACTTGAAGGTGAGTTTGCTGAGCTGAACGGTTGGGAAGCTGAGTCAGAAGCTGCAATCCTTCTTAAAGGTTTAGGTATTGGTGAAGACCTTCATGATAAGAAAATGTCTGAGTTAACTGGTGCAGAGAAAGTAAAAGTATTACTTGCTCAAGCTTTATTCGGTCAACCTGATATTCTATTACTAGATGAGCCTACCAACCACTTGGACTTAAAAGCGATTCAATGGTTAGAAAACTTCTTAATGAACTTTGAAAATACAGTTATCGTTGTATCCCATGACCGTCACTTCTTAAATAAAGTATGTACGCACATGGCTGATCTTGATTTCGGTAAAATTCAACTTTATGTTGGTAACTATGACTTCTGGTATGAGTCAAGCCAATTAGCTTTAAAATTAACACAAGATGCTAATAAGAAAAAAGAAGAGAAAGTAAAAGAGTTACAGAACTTCATTGCGCGCTTTAGCTCAAACGCATCTAAAGCGAAACAAGCAACTTCTCGTAAAAAATTATTAGATAAAATTACATTAGATGATATTAAGCCATCATCTCGTCGTTACCCATTCGTTGGCTTCACACCAGAACGTGAAGTAGGAAATGACTTATTAACTGTTGAAGGTCTTTCTAAAACAATTGATGGTGAAAAAGTGTTAGATAATGTGTACTTCACTTTAAATAAAGGTGATAAAGTTGCATTTATCGGTCGTAACGATATTGCGATGACGACATTATTTAAAATCCTTATGGGTGAAATGGAGCCAGATAGTGGTTCATTCAAATGGGGCGTTACAACATCCCAATCGTACTTCCCAAGAGATAACTCTAAATACTTTGAGAACAGTGACTACAACTTAGTTGAATGGTTACGTCAATTCTCTCCACAAGATGAGTCAGAAAGTTTCTTACGTGGTTTCTTAGGCCGTATGTTATTCTCAGGTGAAGAAGTTAAGAAGAACGTTTCTGTATTATCAGGAGGCGAAAAAGTTCGTTGTATGTTATCTAAAATGATGTTAAGTGGTGCAAACGTAATTACACTTGACGACCCAACGAACCACTTAGACCTTGAGTCTATCACTGCATTAAACAACGGTTTAATCGCATTTAAAGGTACAATTTTATTCACATCACATGACCATCAGTTCGTACAAACAATTGCAAACCGCATTATCGAAGTAACGCCAAACGGTGTAATCGATAAAGAGGCTACTTACGATGAGTTCTTAGAAAATGAAGAACTTCAAAAACAAGTAGATGCAATGTACAAAGGTCAATAATAAATGATGAAAACCTCGCTCTTGTTTTGAGAGCGAGGTTTTTTTATAATCAATGATTTTATGTGTTATGAATAATTATACAAGGATAACTTTAGAGATGAAATTGATATTTTAATATTTCATATTGAGAAATGGCTGCAGCATGAATAAAGTTGAAATATATGAAAGGATGTAATATACACCGAAAAAAACTAATGCTATCTATTGTGAATTTAATTATATTACATTAATGTTCCAGAACTGGAGACATATTTATTTGCGAAGTAGGGAATAAAGGTATATAGTATGTGATGTCATAATTAGTGGATGAATCTTGGGAGAAAACAGAAAATGTTACAAATTTATTTTGTTAAATAGAAACCAAGGTCAAAATGTATAGAAAGAAATAGTTGAATAAATACTAGCTTCAAATTATAATTACTAGTATTCTTCATATAGTTAAATAAATAGAATCTATTTGAAGATAAAAAATTGAATAGAGAGACAGACTTATAAAAAATAAGCCTTGGATGATCAAAAGAGGTGGAGAAATGAAACAATTCTTATTAAAGAGCAAAAGCGTGCTAAGCAATCATTTTGGATTCTTTCTGTTTGCCGTTATTTTATTTTGGCTCAAAACATATGCGGCTTATGTAACAGAATTTAATTTAGGTATTTCAAATACAATCCAAAAATTCTTGCTGTTTTTCAACCCGCTTAGTTCAGCAGTGCTATTTTTAGGACTTGCATTATTTGCAAAAGGGAAACGATCTTATATTTGGTTAATTGTTATCAACTTGTTATTGTCGATTCTTTTATATGCAAACGTCGTATACTATCGCTTTTTCAGTGACTTTATTACGTTCCCGACGTTGACACAAACGAATAACTTTGGAGATTTAGGTGGTAGTATTGTTGCGTTGTTACATCTTTATGATCCGCTATACTTCTTAGATACAATTATTTTAATTGTGTTAGTTGCAACGAAATTTGCAAATCCAAAACCAATTCGTGTTGCGAAGCATAAAGTATCACTAGTATTTGTAGCAGGGATTTTATTATTCAGTGTTAACTTAGGACTTGCAGAATCTGACCGTCCTGAATTATTAACAAGAACGTTTGACCGGAATTATATTGTGAAATATTTAGGGGCGTATAACTACACAATTTATGATGGAATCCAAAGTGCGAAAGCATCAACGGAAAGAGCGTTAGCTGATGGAGATAATATGACAGAAGTAAGAAATTATTTAACATCAACTTATGCTAGTCCGAATCCTGAGTATTTCGGTAAAGGTAAGGGAATGAACGTAATTTATATTCATTTAGAGTCATTCCAAAACTTCTTAATTGATTATAAATTAAACGGTCAAGAAGTTACGCCGTTCTTAAACTCATTTACAAAAGATGCGAATACGCTTTATTTTGATAACTTCTTCCATCAAACAGGACAAGGGAAAACATCTGATGCGGAGTTTATGTTAGAGAATTCTATGTTTGGGTTACCACAAGGGTCTGTATTTACAACGAAATCTCATAATACGTATCAATCAGCACCAGCAATTTTAGGACAACAAGGATACACATCAGCTGTATTCCATGGTAACTATAAAACATTTTGGAACCGTGACGATATTTATAAATCATTTGGTTTTAATAAATTCTTTGATGCTTCATACTATGATATGAACGAAAAAGATGTAGTAAACTATGGATTAAAAGATAAACCATTCTTTAATGAATCCATTCCTTTATTAGAAACATTGAAACAACCGTTCTATACGAAGTTTATTACGTTATCGAATCACTTCCCGTATCCGATTGATAAAGAGGAAGCGACAATTGAACCAGCAAACACAGGTGACTCGTCTGTAGATACGTATTTCCAAACAGCACGTTATTTAGACGAATCTGTAAAAGGTTTCATCGATTACTTGAAACAATCTGGTTTATACGATAATTCTATTATCGTTATGTACGGAGACCATTACGGTATTTCAGATAATCATAATGCAGCAATGTCAAAAGTAATGGGTAAAGAAATTAACTCATTTGAAAATGCACAGTTACAACGTGTACCATTTATCGTTCGTGTACCAGGTGTGAAAGGTGGCGTACAACATCAATATGGTGGTGAAATTGATGTTCTTCCAACTCTTTTACACTTACTAGGAACAGATACAAAAAATTATGTTCAATTTGGTTCAGATTTATTATCACCAGATCATAAACAAGTTGTTGCGTTCCGTAACGGCAACTTCGTAAGCCCAACAGTTACTGCATTAAACGGCAAATACTATGATACAACGACTGGAAAACCAGTAGAATTTACAGATGAAATAAAACAAAATGAACAAATGGTTCAAAACTCGTTAAAATACTCTGACCAAGTCGTAAATGGTGACTTATTACGATTCTACACACCGGAAGGATTTACACCGATAGATCGTTCGAAGTATAACTATAACAATCGTGATAAAAACAAAACGAAAGTAAAAACGACTCCGGAAGGGGAAGCTAAATAAATAACAAAAGGCACTATTCCTATGAATAGTGCCTTTTGTTTGTAAATAAAACATCATCATGAGATAGAACCATCTGTTGCTTTCTGTTTTGCCTTTCCGAAGAAAACTACACCGGCAATGATGATAATGATGAATGCCCATTTTATGAAAGGATTACTTTCGAAAAATGCAGCGAACCATTTCTCGTCTACAATCATTTTCGCAGCGGTATAAGCTAAAACAGCTGCTCCAATCGTAATGATGATAGGATAACGGTCAACCCATTTTAAAATTAATGTACTGCCCCAAACTACTACTGGAATTGAAACTAATAGCCCGATGATTACTAAAGAAAAGTTGCCATGCGCAGCTCCAGCAACAGCGAGAACGTTATCAATTCCCATCAATGCATCAGCAATGATAATGGTTTTAATAGCAGACCAGAAACCTTCTTCTGCCTTAATATCGTGATCTTTGCCTTCAGCAATTAATTTGTAAGCGATCCATATAAGGAGTGCACCACCAATTAGAAGTAGCCCTGGTATTTTTAACAACCAAACGACAACTAAGGTAGCAAGGGCTCTAATCGCGATTGCCCCGATAGTTCCCCATATAATAACTTTCTTTTGCTGATCTTTCGGTAATCGCCTTGCTGCTAATCCAATTACAATGGCATTATCACCGGCTAACACTAAATCAATTACAATGATGGCAAGTAGGGCGGACAAATATTCGGCTGAAAGAAAATCCATATACACATCACTCCTTAAGAGTAATATGTGCTAAGCTACTATACAGTATTAAAAATTCTGAGGGTAATATTCATGTTTTATTGAAAAGGAACATGAAGGGGAATAATAGCATTAAACATAAGCGTAAGAAATTTTCAAAGCACAATCTTTGCACTACAGAGAAACAAAAATTTGGACTTATATTTAGAAGCAATAATAGATATTATATTAATAGAAAGCGATTTCAAAAAATCTAATTTTGCAAAGTTAGTATCTATACTTGCAAGTCAATTAGTGAACAAGTATAGAAAGGGTGTACACCAAATATGATATTAGATACTCGAAGTATAAATATTTTGCAACAAATTATTCAAGCAGAGGATTATGTGTCTATAAATCAATTAATTGATGTGATTCAAGTTTCCAAACGAACGCTTTATTACGATATTAAGAAAATTGACGATTGGTTACAAGAGGAAGGATTACATTCTATTGAATATATACGACACTTAGGTTATTGCTTAAATAAAGAAACGAAACAAATGATAGTAAAGAAATTAAATGAGTGTATGAATAATCAATATGAATATTCTCCGAAAGAAAGAAAAATATGGTTAATATTATATTTACTAATACAGGAAAAAAGAATTTTATTGAAAGACTTAATAAACCTTTTGCAGGTAAGTCGTAATACTGTACTTGCAGATTTGAAAAAGCTAAAAGTAGAGTTGAATAAGTATAATTTATCTTTACATTCTTTTCGTAAGGAAGGCTATCAAATTGTTGGAAATGAACAGAGTAAACGAAATTTATTAATTTTAAGCCTCTCTCAAATTATTTCTCAAAATGGCTGGGAGTATTTAATATCACAAGTGAATTATATTATGAGTGATATGGGAAGTGAAACAGATACACTTGCAAGAGAAACATTGTATATTATAAAAAAAATTCTTGCGAATTGTGAAGAGTTTTTAGGTGTCCAATATACAGATGAGGTACTAGAAAATTTAAGCGTTTACATGTATTTGTTCCATAGACGTATTCTAAAAGGTAAGTGCGTCGAGATGGAAGAAGCTGAAAAAAATGTTCTGAAAGATTCAAAGCAATTTGAAGCTGCGAAATATATAGCAAAGCAGTTTGAACGAGCGTTTGTTGTCAAATTTCCAATAGATGAAATCTATTATATTACGACTCATTTGCTAGGTGCAAAAGTAAATTATCAGGAAAATGCTTATGAGAAAAATAACATGGATGAAATACATTCAATTGTTGACTGTATGATTAAAGATTTTCAACACTATGCTTGTGTGTTATTTCAAGACTTTAATGGGTTGTTTACAGATCTATATTTGCATATGAAACCTGCATTTTATCGTGTGAAGTATGGAATAGAAATTGAAAACCCATTACGAAATACAATTCAAGAAAATTATGAAGAGGTATATTTTCTTACGAAAAAGGTAATTCATCATTTTGAAGAATATGTGAGAAAATCTGTTTCCGATGATGAAATTGCGTATGTTACTATGCATTTTGGAGCTTGGATGAGGAAAGAGGGAATCGTTCCCAATCCACGAAAAACAGCATTACTTGTTTGTCCAAATGGCATTGGCACATCACGTATGTTGCAGTATCAACTAGAGAAGTTATTTTCAAACATAGATATATTAAATGCAATTTCAAAACGGGAATATGAATCAAATACATTTGATGTAGATTGTATAATTACGACTACTGAAATTGAAAAAGGGAATGTGCCGGTTTTTAAGGTGAACCCAATTTTATCGGATTCTGAAAAAGCAGCTCTATTAAGAAAAGTAAATGGAGTATTGTATGGAGAGAATCAAAAAGATTCTGTGGATTTAGTGATGGGGATAATTCAAAAATATGCTGACGTAGTGGATGAAGAATCTTTAAAAAGAGAACTGATTGAATTTATGAGTGGTCCGGCGTATTTTGAGAAGGAGGAGAAGTATAAACCAATGTTAAACGAACTTTTAACTAGAGAATTTATTCAGCTTGAAGATCGTGTTGATAATTGGAAAGATGCGATAAGATTAGCGGCTGATCCGTTATTACAAAATCAATACATCTTTAAAGAATATATCAATGAAATGATTGTAAATGTAGAAAAATTAGGTCCTTATATTGTTATTGCACCTAAAATTGCAATACCTCATGCTCGCCCGGAAGCAGGGGTCAAAAAATTGGGGATGAGTTTATTACAACTAAAAGAAAGTGTTCTATTTTCAGAAAAACAAGAGCATGCTGCATATTTAATTATTGTATTGGCAGCGATTGATAATGAGACACACTTGAAAGCATTAGCACAATTAAGTGAGATGTTATCGGATCCGAAAAATGTGGAAATGTTAATTCATTCAAATTCAATAGATGAAATGCTAAAAATGATAGCTAAATATTCTAATTAAAGGGGAGATTAAAATGAAAAAAGTATTAGTTGTATGTGGAAATGGATTAGGAAGTAGTTTTATTGTAGAAATGAATGTGAAGAAAATTTTAAGTGAATTAGGATTACAAGCAGAAGTATCACACACAGATTTAGCATCAAGTAAATCAGAACAAGCAGATCTATATTTAGGTTCGAAGGATATTATTTGTAACCTTGAAGATGGTAATCGAACAGTTGCTGGATTAACGAATATTTTAGATTTAAATGAAATTAGAGAAGCATTACAAAAACACCTAATGTAGTAACAATGAAGGGGGAGTAGTGCTATGTTTGATATAATTATGAAGGATATTTTAGGACAACCCGCAATATTAGTCGGATTATTTGCTATGTGTGGTTTACTACTGCAAAAGAAAAATTTTGCTGATACGGTTTCAGGGACTTTAAAAACAATTATGGGCTTCGTAGTTTTAGGAGGCGGAGCCACTATATTAATAGGAGCTTTAGATGTTTTTGGTAAAATATTTGATAAAGCATTCCATATTAAAGGGATTATACCAAATAATGAAGCTGTAGTTGCAATAGCACAGCAAACATTAGGAAAAGAAACAGCGTTAATTATGGTATTTGGTATGATTGTGAATTTACTAATTGCACGTTTTACAAAATTTAAATATGTGTTTTTAACTGGTCATCATACATTATTCATGGCATGTTTAATTTCAGCGGTATTTTCAACTACCGGAATGAAAGGTGCTACATTAGTTACTGTTGGATCAATCATTTTAGGGTCACTCATGGTGATTTTTCCAGCATTATTACAACCATATGTTAGAAAAATTACAGGAATGGATGATATCGCAATCGGTCATTTTGGATCAGTTGGATACTTAGCGGCAGGGTTTGTTGGGAGTAAATTTGGAAATAAGGATAAATCAACAGAACAAATTAAAGTACCTAAGTCACTAGGGTTTTTACGTGATACATCAGTTTCTATGTCATTAACGATGGCTGTATTATTCTTTATTGTTGCACCATTTGCGGGTAAGGAGTTTATCGAAACGGAATTAAGTAACGGACAAAATTATTTTGTGTATTCTTTTATGCAAGCAATTACATTTGCAGCAGGAGTATATATTATTTTAGCGGGTGTCCGCATGTTAATTGCAGAAATAGTACCTGCATTTAAAGGGATTGCAGATAAACTTGTACCAAATGCAAAACCAGCGTTAGATTGTCCAACAATCTTCCCATTTGCACCAAATGCAGTTATTATTGGCTTTTTAACAAGTTTTATCGCTGGATTACTTTCCATGTTTATACTTCCATTTATCGGTTTAAGTGTAATAGTGCCAGGGTTAATTCCTCACTTCTTCACAGGAGCAACAGCAGCTGTATTCGGTAATGCAACTGGAGGAAGACGAGGAGCAATACTAGGAGCTTTTGTAAATGGATTACTAATTTCATTCCTACCAGCAATATTATTACCTATATTAGGTGGATTAGGATTTGAGAATACAACATTTGGTGATTCTGATTTTGCAGTTGTAGGTATTTTAATTAGTGAAATTGTGAAGTTAGTAGGATATATTTTTTAATAGATAAGATGAAAAAGACTTGGATCCTTGTAAGGAATGCAAGTCTTTTTTATTATTTTATTAATGAATTTAAAAATTATGATAAAATAATTTGAAAAGCATTATTAAATATTAATTGGATAGTCTCTATACTTGAATAATAAGGAGGTAATTTATGATTTTTTTAAATGAAATTGTATCATTACATTTAGAAGCTGTAAAATACGAGTTTAACAATGCATTTGATACATTTGATCGTAATTGGCTAATAATAAAAGTGAAACTTTCAGAGGGAAATAAAGTTTTTGAAACGATGGATCCTTTTTTACAAACTAGCGAATTACAACACATGAAAGAATGGTTTCAGACATTACCGAATCCTACGTATACCCGACTAGACTTCATAGAACCTAATCTGTCGTTTGAATTTATAGGAGAAAAAGGAGAGATATTTCAAATTATAGTTCGTTTATCTATAGAACTAAATCCTTCATGGTGTAAAGAAGAAGAGTACGAATTTTGTATTACTATTACGCAAGAGGATAGAAAAAATATTATTCTTTTGATTGAAGAACAACAAATAAAATTTCCAAAACGATAAAAAAGACTTGATATCCTAAAGGTGAACTGTACCCCGAATCATGGACACTAAAAAAAAGCCCCATGATTCGGGGTTTTTGTGTATTTTTATCAAAAAACCTCGTTATAATGGAATCAACGATAGAAATGAGGTA